>JAFYGJ010000067.1:0-7690 GCA_017543275.1 Lachnospiraceae bacterium
GAGGATTTATCATTACTGACGATTCTTCTCCGCAGGCTGTGATTGCGTAGTCTTTTCACTGCTCGTTAGGCCGGCTATTCGGGCGGCCAGAGTTTTATTGCCTTCTCGCTACTTGGCTCCTACCGGAACAGTTTCAAACTTCAGTTCCTTTATTTCATATTCACCGTGAGAGGAATCGAAATCCTCCGGACGGAAAATTCCGCACATCACGCGCACCAGCGCATCCCCGCCGGATTTCAGCACAAAAACCGGTGTATGAAGCGCATCACTGAGCTCTGATACATGCATGTCGTCTAAGAATACATCTTCGCCGGACCGAAGCATGCAGCCCGGGATCATCAGGGCGTCCCCGAGTTCCCTGCCCTGAAGCTGCGACAAAAGGTCCCGGCCCGTCACAAGGCCCGCAACCGTAATCTCCGGCCCGAAAAAGTCGTTTCGGATGCCGATGACCCGGATGTCATGACCGGGAAACTTCTTTTCGCAGAGACCGTGCACATACGAAAGCATCGGCGCTGCCATAAGTCCGGTCGCAAAAGTAAGGGGCTTCTTCTCTCCGTCTTTTTTCATGCGGCGGAGCGTTGCTTTGGCTTCTTCATACAGGGAGCGCACCATACCGACACCGTTCTCAATCTGGAGATACCCGTCGTAACGCTTCTCTTCCGGTACTTCGATGCCGGCTTTGATATAAAACTCGTCGCTCGCGTGGACATAATGCAGTCCATACTCTGAAAATGCTTTTTTCTGCCAGCGTTCCACAGTTTCAATGACCGCCCTGCAATCCTCTTTCGGAAACGGTTCCAAGGGATACAGGCCTTCACGGTATTTTGTAAGCCCGACCGGC
The DNA here is from genome assembly GCA_017543275.1 of Lachnospiraceae bacterium. Classification (GTDB taxonomy): domain Bacteria; phylum Bacillota; class Clostridia; order Lachnospirales; family Lachnospiraceae; genus UBA1267. The sequence goes on from JAFYGJ010000067.1 coordinate 842, forward strand.
ACGACCGAAAGCGACTGCAGAACCGGCAGATACCGGTACAGGTCCGAAAGCGTGCGCTCTAAATGTTCCCCGTCGTTCACGCCGCGGCAGAGGACAATCTGCATGTTCATATGCAGGCCGGCTTCATAAAAAAGGTCAAGATAGCGCAGCGCATCGCCGGCGAAGCGGTTTTTCAGCATCCTGACCCGAAGTTCGGGCTCTGTCGTGTGCACCGAGATATTCATCGGCTCCATCCGGTAACGGATAATGCGCTCGACGTCGCGCTCCTTCATATTGGTCAGGGTTATATAGTTGCCCTGAAGAAAGGACAGACGGGAATCGTCATCCTTGAAATACAGGGTTTCCCGCATGCCTTTCGGCATCTGGTCGATGAAACAGAAAATACAGGCATTCGAGCAGCGCCGGTAATCACTCATCAGGTCGCTTGCAAAGACAATCCCAAGGTCCTCATAGGGGTCCTTTTCGATCTCAAGCTCCCACTCCTCGCCGCTGGCCTTCTCGATGAGAAGCACCAGTTCCTCATCGCTTGTCAGCGCACGCCAGTCAAAGACGTCTTCGATTTCCTGCCCGTCCACAGAAAGCACGTAATCGCCTGCTTCGATCTCCAGTTCTTCTGCAATCGACTGCGGATCGATCCGCGCAATCAGATGTTTCATCTCAACTCTCTCTCAGAAATGAAAAAACCCCGTGCCAAACAAAGCCGGGGTCTTTCACATGTTTGCTTATGCCATCGCATCTACTGCTTTTGCCAAACGTCCAATCTTTCTGCTGGAAGTATTCTTATGATAGACCCCCTTCGATGTAGCCTTGGAAAGCTCAGCTTCAGCGGCTCTGAAGGCTTCCTTCGCGGCTTCCTTATCACCGGAATCGATCGCGGTGTAAACCTTCTTCACATAAGTTTTCACTCTGGACTTGACAGCTTTGTTTCTCTCTGTCCTCTCAGCAGCTACAAGAACACGTTTTTTTGCAGATTTAATGTTTGCCATGCGGCACCTCCGTATATTTTATTGAGCGTCGCGGGGCAGAGGGTTCCCGGATCATCTCATTACATTAAAACCGGAGACACGTTCGTTTTAATGTAAACATACCCGACTATAATAACATATCTTCGGTAAAAGTCAAGTAAAATTTTCAGGTTTTTCCAATGATCAATGCGGTTCCCGGACCGAAACGATCCGGCCGTCCCGGAGATAGACCCGCGGAACGCGCGTTGAAATATCACAGGCAAGCTCATAATTGAAGCGTCCGGAAAGCGCTCCGAGCTCTTCCATCGTGATCTCCTCCCGGCCTTCGGATCCGATCAGCGTCACCGGCGTTCCTTCCGAAGCTTCCGGGACTTCCGATACGTCGACCATCATCTGATCCATGCAGACACGGCCGAGAATCCTGCAGCGTTTTCCAAAGATGAGCACTTCACTGCGGTTTGACAGAGAACGCGGATAGCCGTCCGCGTAGCCGACGGAAAGCGTCGCGACCCGCATCTCGCGGTCGGTGACGAAAGTGCCACCGTAACTGATCGGTGCACCTGAGGGAAGCGTTTTAATGAAGCTGATCTCCGTCCGCCAGGAAAGTGCCGGCTGAAGATCCGCCGGGCTGTAGTCGCATTCGTCGGAAGGATTCAGCCCGTACAGTGCGATGCCGACGCGCATCAGCGCCGAATCCTGACAGCAAAGAAGAATTGAAGCCGCACTGTTTGCGTAATGTGAAAGCGGGATCCGGTATCCTTCCCGCCGAAGCTCCGCCGTAAAAGCGCGGAAGGATTCGATCTGCTGAAGCGCAGCAGAATTATCGATCATATCCGCCGTCGCAAGGTGCGTGAAAATGCCCTCCGCCTGGATGCCCGGAAGGCTCAGGATGTTCCGGGCGTCGGAAAGTCCCTGCGCCGATGCCGGAAAGCCGATGCGGTGCATGCCGGTATCCAGCTTTAGGTGGACAATCGCATCTTTTCCGAGCGAAAGCGCGGTTTTCGAGAGGATTTCCGCGCGTTCCGGCTCAAAAACCGGAATGCGGATTTCCGCGCGGATCATGTCCTGAAAGCGGCTTTCCATCACGCGCCCGAGTACCAGGATCGGTTTCGTTGTGCCTGATTTCCGAAGCGACAGCGCCTCATCGGCCGTCGCAACCGCAAAGCCCCACACAAGGTCCGAAACAGCCGCTGCCGTCTCCGCTGCGCCGTGTCCGTAGCCATCCGCCTTGATGACCGCGACAAAGCCTTCCGACCGGCCTGCATTCTTCAGAACGGACTGTACGTTGTGACGGATCCGGTCCAGATCAATATAGGCAGCCGTACGCTCACAGAACTCCGGGACGGAAAGGGACGAATTCAGACTGCGGGCCTTTGTCTCCACGGCTTTTTTCGAGAAAATACAGCCGCAGAAATTCTGGCGGTACAGGCCGTATTCACGGGAAAGTTCGATCGAGCGCTGATAGCCGCCCCGCTTCTTGAAATCCGAAGGCAGGAAGGGAATGCCGTAATAGTCACCCGCTTCCGCGCCGATTTCATTGAGGAATGCTGCATTTTTCAGCGGGCTGATCGTCAGTGTCGTCGTAAACCAGTCGAAGTTCTGCTCCTTTGCAGTCCGCGCTGTCTCAAAAAGGCGCAGGCGGAAACATTTTTCGCAGCACACACCGCCCTCCGGGGCGTCCTCAAGTCCCCGGGCCGCATCATAAAAACGCTTCCTCTGGTCCTCTCCTTCCAAAAAACGAATCGGATGCTTCGGATTCAGCGCTTTAATCAGCCGCCGGACTTCCGCCGCCCTGTGCAGATACTCCTCTGCCGGCGCGATATTCGGATTATAGAAAAAAACCGTAATTTCAAAATAATCGCTCAGATACTCCAGCACATAGGAGGAACAGGGCGCGCAGCAGGCATGCAGAAGAAGCCGCGGCACCTGCCCCGATTCCGTGAGACCTGTAAGAATCCTGTCCAGTTCTTTCTGATAATTTCTTTTCTGATCCGCCATGTGATACTCCGCCTGTTCTTTGTGCCGGTTCAGAGGATGAACTCCATCTGCGTTTCCTTGGGTTTCATGCCGAGATGCTCATAGAATGTCCGGGCACTGTCATTGCCCTCCCAGACATTCAGCGTCACTTCGTAACAGCCGCGTGAACGGGCATATTCCGATACATATTCAAAAAGCTTCTTCCCGATCCCCTGTCCGCGTGCCTTTTCGGTCACGCAGAGATCATCTATGTAAACGGATTCGAAAGGAATGATATTCCGGGATCCGGAAGGTTTTTGAATCACACAGAACGCATAGGCAAGCATCTCATCCGTATCATCCGTGACAGCAGCAAAAATCGGTCTGTCTTCGTCCTTCAGGATCTCTTTCAGTTCCGATTCCGTATATTTCGTCGTGCCCGGGATAAAAATGTCCGGCCGGATTCGGGCATGCAGCTCCAGAATTTCCGACAACAGGCTAAGAAGCATCGGGATGTCTTTTTCTTCCGCTTTTCTGATTCGCATACGTTCATCCTCCATGCGGTGATTATACTCCAAACTGTGCATTTCTTCAACACGAAGTTTTCAGGGAACAGCCCCGGGATACGGCAAACCGAAACACCGTATCCCGGGGCTGTACTATAAAAATGTTCTGAATACTTACTGCAGGAAATCGCGGATACGTTTGGAGCGGACAGGATTCCGGAGTTTTCTGAGGGCTTTCGCTTCAATCTGCCGGATGCGCTCACGCGTAACGCTGAACTCCTTGCCGACTTCCTCGAGGGTTCTCGGATGGCCGTCTAAAAGCCCGAAACGCAGAATGATAACCTGACGTTCGCGGTCCTTCAGATCGCCCAGAAGGTTGTCAATCTCTTCCCGAAGCATGACGTTTTCCACATTAACTTCGGGCGTCACCGTGTTAGTGTCCGCAACAAAATCGCCGAGGTTCGAGTCATCCTCTTCGCCGATCGGCGTCTCCAGAGAGGCCGGTTCCCGTGCGATCTGCATGATTTCCATGACCTTCGACTCCGGAAGCTCCAGTGCGCGGGCAAGCTCCACGACAGAAGGCTCATAGCCGAGCTCCAGCGTAAGTTTCCGCTGCATCTTGGACATCTTGTTGATTGTCTCCACCATGTGAACGGGTACACGGATCGTCCGGGCCTGATCCGCCAATGCGCGGGTTACGGACTGACGGATCCACCAGGTTGCGTAGGTGGAAAGCTTGTAGCCCTTGGTGTAATCGAACTTCTCGACACCCTTGATCAGGCCGAGATTGCCCTCCTGAACCAGGTCCAAAAAGCTCATTCCGCGGCCGGTATAGCGTTTCGCAATGCTGACGACAAGGCGCAGGTTGGCCTCGATCAGACGCTGCTTCGCGGCTTCGTCGCCGTCTGCTTTCTTTTTCGCGAGTTCGATCTCCTCATCCGCCGAAAGAAGCGGCACCATGCCGATTTCCTTCAGGTACATCCGGACCGGATCGCCGGTCCCGACGCCCTCAAGAAGGTCCAGGTTCGAAAGGTTGATGTCCTCCGTCTCATCGATATCGCCGTCCAGAAGATCATCATCCAGAAGGTCCACATCCAGCAGGAGGTCGTCATTCATAATCCGAAGGACGTCAATTTTCTTGCGCTCCAGATAGCTGATGATGTGCTCGATCTGATCCGGCGACAGCGGAGTGCCCTTGAAGAAATTGTTGATATCGTCAATTTCCAGGATGGAATTATGCGCACGGCCGTAATCGACAAGCTTGTCGAGCATTTCCGGGCTCAGTGCATTCTTATCCTGTGACTTCGACGAATCGGAGGCTTTTTCCCTGACAGGCGCATCTTCGGTATATTCGTCCGAAATCAGTTCTTCCTCTTCTTCCTCTTCGGGAAATTCCTCTTTTTTCACGGGTGCCTTTTTCTTCGGAGCAGGCTTCTCCGGCGCAGGTATTTCCGCAGCCGGGACTTCTATGACAGCTTCCTCCGCTGCAGGAATCTCCTCTGTTTTCTTCGCAGATTTCTTCTTTGACGAAGATTTCTTCTTCGCGGGCTTTTTCACGGCTTCTTCCGGAACTGCGGCTTCCGCAGCTTCAGTTTCGGCTGTGACAACTTCTTCCATGATGTCCGTGTTTTCCGTTGTTTCTTTTTTCATGAATCATCCTTTCACATGAAAGACAGAAATGGTTACTTTACAACAATATTGACAATCCTTCCGGGGACGTAGATTTCCTTTACGATATTGCCGGTCAGGCGGTCTCCGAGTGCTTCTTTCGCGGCGGCGATGGCGGTATCCTTGTCCGCATCCCGCGCAATCTTAACATTTCCTCTCACTCTGCCGTTGACCTGAATGCCGATGTCAATCATGTCCTCGATCGTTTTTTCTTCTTCGTATGCCGGCCAGTCAGAATTGTAAATCCTGCCCTCATATCCCTGAAGCTCCCAGATTTCCTCGGTCATATGCGGCGCTACCGGGTTCAGCAGGAGAAGCAGTGTCCGAAGTTCACCCTTCGTAACCTTCCCCGCGCGGTAGAACTCATTGACGAGGGACATCATCGCGGCAATTGCCGTATTGAACTTCAGGTTTTCAAAGTCGGAGCTGACTTTCTTGATCGTCTGGTGCAGTTTCGTCTCAAGCGCCGCAGAATACCCTTCCTCGGGATCCAGCATATCCTGAAGCTTCCAGACACGTTCCAAAAACTTCCGGCAGCCCCGAACGCCTTCCTGTGACCAGGCGGCCGAGAGTTCGAAAGCTCCGATGAACATTTCGTAGGTCCGAAGCGTATCCGCGCCGAATTCGTTCACGATATCGTCCGGATTCACGACGTTTCCGCGGGATTTACTCATCTTCTCGCCGTTCTCGCCGAGAATCATGCCGTGGGAGGTGCGCTTTTTATACGGTTCCGGCACCGGTACCACGCCCTCATCATAGAGGAAGCGGTTCCAGAAGCGGGAATACAGAAGGTGTAGCGTCGTGTGCTCCATTCCGCCGTTGTACCAGTCTACCGGCATCCAGTATTTCAGGGCTTCCGGGCTTGCGATTCCGGTTTCGCATTTCGGATCGCAGTAGCGGAGGAAATACCAGGAGGATCCGGCCCACTGGGGCATCGTATCGGTTTCGCGCTTTGCGGGTCCGCCGCAGCAGGGGCAGGTAACATTGACCCAGTCGGTCATTTTCGCGATCGGCGATTCTCCGCTGTCGGTCGGCTCGTAGGATTCGACTTCCGGCAGAATCAGCGGAAGATCGGATTCCTGAAGCGGTACAAAGCCGCAGTGATCACAGTGGATAATCGGGATCGGTTCACCCCAGTACCGCTGACGCGAGAATACCCAGTCGCGGAGCTTGTAATTGGTTTTCGGCGTTCCGACGCCGTTCTGTTCCATCCATTCGGTGATTTTCTTCTTGGCTTCCGCAACTTCAAGACCGTTTAAGAAGCCGGAATTCACCATAACGCCGGTCTCGGTTGAAGTATAAGCTGCTTCCTGCACATTGCCGCCTGCAACCACCTCGATAATCGGCAGATCGAATTTCTTCGCAAAGTCCCAGTCACGTTCGTCGTGCGCCGGAACCGCCATGATCGCACCGGTGCCGTAGGTCATCAGGACATAGTCCGAAATCCAGATCGGAATCTCCTCATTCGTCACAGGGTTGATCGCCTTAAGGCCCTTAATCTCAACGCCGGTCTTGTCCTTGACAAGCTCCGTGCGTTCGAATTCACTCTTCTTTGCGGATTCTTCGCGGTAGCGGATCAGTTCGTCATAGTTCTCGATATCGTCTTTGAACAGGTCGATATAAGGATGTTCCGGCGAAATGACCATGTAGGTTGCGCCGAACATCGTATCGGGACGCGTGGTATAGATCCGAAGCGTTTCCTTTTTGCCGACGAGCTTGAATTCCGCTTCCGCGCCGGTGGATTTGCCGATCCA
>JAFYGJ010000068.1:0-37746 GCA_017543275.1 Lachnospiraceae bacterium
ACGAAACCGCGCAAGCATTTGCTCTGACGGCAAAGTGCTTGTGCGGCTTTCGTTTTTTCAGCCGAATCCCGGAACTTCAGAAAATCAGAAATCCTCCGCAAGTCGCCCTTGGAAGCGGATATCTGCCCTCCCGAAAGCCGCTGTGAAGCAGCGGCCTGTAAGTATCGTTGAGGCAGGGTACGTTCCGACAGCGAATCTCAGCAGGGGATGCGGGTGGTTCCGGCTTTTTCAAGGCGAATTACGACGTGCTTCAGATTTTCTGAAGTTCCGGGATTCGACGAAAAAACAGCAATCCGCTCAAGCGGAGGCCGTAAGAGCCGGAGGCTTGAGCCGTTGCTGTTTTCTAAGTTGGAGAAGGGACCCGGAACTTCGAGGGGACCCCGAAGGGTCCCCGTAGAAAATCGAAGTGCGGAGTTCTCGCCGAAAAAAGCCGGAACCACCCACAGCCCCTGCGTCCGGATTGCGACAGAAAGCCGCGTCCGGATTGCGACAGAAAGCTGCGTCCGGGTCGCGTCCGGGAAGGGCGTCAGGCTTCTTCGGTGAGGTTGACGGTTTCGGAGCCGGCGTTTTTCTTGACGCTCTCGATGCCGTTTTTGCAGCCGGCCTTGGACTTGTAGCCTTCGCTGGCAAGGATGATTTCGCCGTTCGAGGCTTTCAGGCGGAAGCGGAATTCACCGGCTTTGTCGAGGTAGATCTCGAACTTCGGGTGTTTTTCCTTCTCGAAACCTTCGACGGTCTGGTCTTCGATGGCGGCCGCAGGCGCATTCTTGGTGACGCTCGCAATACCGTTCTCGCAGGTCTTCAGGGCGGTGTAGGTTTCGGAAGTACCGATAATCTCACCGTTGCCGGCTTTCAGATTGAAGCGGAAAGCACCGGACTTGGTCTGCTTAATAACATATTTTCCCATGGGATTACCTCCAGATCTAGATTAGCTTTAGTATATTGTTATTTTCATTCATTGTCAATCATGTTGGCGAAAAAAAGTAAAAAAGTTGCAGTGACTGGGCTCTTTGTACAATCCCTGCAAGCAGGCCTGAGTTTTTGAAGCTTTTGTGAAGACGGATCCACGGATTGACGAACGTGGATTTTTTTAGTATAATGTATCATGTATTTTTATGCGGTTCCGGCGGCTGAAACCCGTTCGGAGCAAGAGGAGAACATGGACACGCAGAGCAAGACCGGAAAAACAAAGAACAGAAAGCTGCTTCGGATCATATTGGCGGTGCTTCTCGGCATATGCCTCGCGGTATTCGGGGTGTCGCTGTATATGATCATCAGCTATTATCATAATGCGAACGAGGAGCAGAGTGTCATTGACGACCTCAAGGAAATTGCCAGAGCGGCTTCGGAATCCGCAGCTGCCGAGGGGGAGAGCGCGGAAGAGGCGGCGACTCTTCCCGGAGGCGAAGGAAAAGGTTCCGGTGCCGTAAAGGGAGATGCTTCGGACGACGGATCCGGCTCCGGGACGGGCTCGGACTTTGTTTCGCAGTATGCGGTATTTCACGATATCAACCCGGACTATATCGGCTGGCTCTATATGGAGGGGACGCTGATTGACTATCCGGTCATGTATTCGCCGGACGATCCCGAATACTATTCGCGGCGGACGATATACGGCGTGGATTCGCGGGGCGGAACGCCTTTTATCGGTCCCGGTGCCACAATTGACGACGACTGCTTCTATATCTACGGTCACAACATGTCAAGCGGTCTTTTTTTCGGTACACTGAATTATTACATGGAGGAGGATTTCGGGCTTTCACATCCGACTTTCACGTTCGAAACGCTGACCGAGCGGAGAACCTATGAAATCTTTGCCGTACTGAAAACCATGGTTTATTATTCCGGCTTCCGTTACTATGCATATGGCGGATCCCTGAGTGAAGACGAATTCGATGAGCTTGTCACAAACTCACTGGAGCAGTCGATGTATGATTTCGGGGTCCGGCCCGAGTACGGCGAACAAATTCTGATCCTCTCGACCTGCAGTTATCATATTTCCACGGGACGTTTCGCGGTCCTTGCAAGAAGAATCGAGTAAAGGGCGGACAGTCAGGGATAATTTCGGTATGGAAATCTACAGGACAATATACCGCCCGGGAACGGGTGAATATGAAGAGAAAAAGTCGCGCTTCCTCTCGGAGGTCCGCCATGTCGGGACCGAGGAGGAAGTGCTTTTGGTGCTCCAGGAGATCCGGAAGAAGCATTATGACGCACGCCATCACTGCTATGCTTATGTGCTCGGAAAAAAGGGCGAAACGAAAAAGAGCTCGGATGACGGCGAACCCTCCGGCACTGCGGGGCACCCGATCCTCGCTCTGATCGAGGGATCCGGCCTGACGGACACCCTGATTGTCGTGACGCGGTATTTCGGCGGAACACTTCTCGGAACCGGCGGGCTCGTGCGGTCGTATTCGAAATCCGCAAAAGACGGTCTTTCCCATGCGGTAATCGCGGATTTCATGCCGGCAGATATCCTGACAATCCGTTCGGACTATACGCTGTTCGGGAAAATCCGTTATCTTGCGGAGTCCGAAGGCCTGACGCCCGGAGAAATCCTGTACACGGACCGGGTGCAGATGGAACTTCCGGTGCCGGCAGAGGAAACGGACCGGATCATCAAGAAAATTACAGAACTTTCCGCCGGAAAAGCGGAAATCATCAGAGGAGAGCAGCGTCTTTTCGCAGAAATCGGCGGAAAGACTGTCTATATGGAGGAGGAAAAACAGTAATCATATGAGACGGGAGGATGTCAGAAACGTCGCAATCATCGCACACGTCGACCACGGAAAAACCACGCTGGTCGACGGTCTTCTCAGGCAGAGCGGCGTATTCCGTGAAAACCAGGAAGTGATGGAGCGCGTCATGGACTCGAACGATATCGAGCGGGAGCGCGGGATCACCATTTTAAGCAAGAATACGGCAGTTTTTTATAAAGGGGTGAAAATCAACATCGTCGACACCCCCGGACACGCGGATTTCGGCGGCGAAGTCGAACGCGTCCTTAAGATGGTGGACGGCGTTGTCCTTGTTGTCGACGCATTTGAAGGCGCGATGCCGCAGACCAAGTTCGTGCTCAGAAAAGCACTGGAGCTGGACCTTTCGGTCGTCGTCTGCATCAACAAGATCGACCGTCCGGAGGCGCGGCCTGAGGAAGTCATCGACGAGGTTCTGGAACTCCTGATGGACCTCGATGCGAATGATAAACAGCTGGAGGCGCCGTTCGTCTTTGCTTCGGCAAAAGGCGGTTTTGCAGTGCGGAACCTTACGGATCCGCAGGAGAATCTGGTACCGCTGTTTGAAACGATTATTGAAACCATCCCGGCGCCGGAGGGCGACCCGGAAGAACCGATGAAGGTACTGATTTCGACGATCGACTACAACGAGTACGTCGGCCGGATCGGCATCGGCAAAATCGAGGACGGGACGCTTTCCGTGAACCAGGAATGCATTCTCGTAAATGCGCATGATTCCGCGAAAAAAGAGCGGATCAAGATCAGCAAGCTCTATCAGTTTGACGGCCTCTCGCGGGTGGAATGCCGCGAAGCGAAATTCGGCGATATTGTCGCAATTTCCGGCATTTCGGATGTCGCAATCGGCGATACGATCTGTTCGCCGCTTGATACAGAGCCGATTCCTTTCCAGAAGATTTCCGAGCCGACGATTTCAATGGACTTCATTGTCAATGACTCGCCGCTTGCGGGACGGGAAGGCAAATACATCACCTCAAGACACCTTCGGGACCGGCTTTTCCGGGAACTCAATACCGATGTGTCGCTCCGGGTGGAAGAGACGGATTCGACGGACTGCTTCAAGGTTTCCGGACGGGGCGAGCTGCATCTGTCGGTCCTGATCGAGAACATGCGCCGCGAAGGCTACGAATTTGCGGTCAGTAAGCCCGAGGTCATTACAAAACTTGATGAACGCGGCCGGAAACTTGAGCCGATGGAACAGGTCCTGATTGACGTTCCGGAAGAGTTTTCGGGTGCGGTAATCCAGAAGCTTGCGCAGCGGAAGGGCGAACTTCTGGGCATGGGCACCGGCCAGGGCGGCTATACAAGGCTCGAGTTCCAGATCCCTTCGAGAGGACTGATCGGCTACCGCGGCGATTTCATGACCGATACCAAGGGCAACGGCATCATGAATACGATTTTCGACGGCTATGATCTCTACAAGGGCGACATCAGCTACCGCAAACAGGGCTCGATCATCGCCTTCGAGACCGGCGAATCGATCACCTACGGCCTGTTCAACGCCCAGGAGCGGGGAGTTCTCTTCATCGGTCCCGGCGAGCAGGTTTACGCAGGCGAAGTGATCGGGCAGACCGGGCATTCGGAGGACGTGGAAGTCAATGTCTGCAAGACCAAGAAGCTCACGAATACACGGGCTTCCGGTTCGGACGACGCGCTTAGGCTTGTCACGCCGAAAGTCATGAGCCTCGAGCAGTGCATGGACTTTATTGATACGGATGAACTTTTGGAGGTCACGCCGAAGCACCTTAGGATCCGGAAGAAAATCCTGGATCCGACATTGAGAAAGCGTGCCGCCTTCAACAAAAAGAACGCGCAGTAACACAGGGGAAAACCGCCGGAACAGATGGCGGACGAGGTGAAAAACGATGGATAATCTGAAGATTCTGATGGTCGATGACGAGGACCGCATGCGGAAGCTTGTCAATGATTTTCTGAGCCGGGAAGGCTATAAGGTCATAGAAGCCGCGGACGGAGAGCAGGCGCTGAAAAAGTTTTTCGACGATAAAGAGATTGCGCTGGTGATTCTGGATGTGATGATGCCGAAGCTGGACGGCTACGGTGTGCTGGAGGAGATCCGACGCTACAGCAAAGTCCCGGTTATGATGCTGACCGCAAAAGGCGAGGAAGCAGACGAGCTTCGGGGCTTCAAGCTGGGCGTGGACGAGTATATTGTAAAGCCCTTCTCCCCGAAGGTTCTCGTTGCCCGCGTGAACGCGCTTCTGAGGCGGAGCGCCCAGGAGGAAGAGGACATCCTCACGGCCGGTGCGATTGTTGTCGACAAAAAAGCGCATACCGTGAAAATCGACGGCGAACCGGTGGAACTTTCCTTCAAGGAATTCGAACTTCTGACTTATTTTATCGAGAATTCGGGCATTGCGCTTTCCCGCGAGAAGATTCTCAACAATGTCTGGAATTACGACTATTTCGGTGATGCCCGGACCATCGATACCCATGTCAAAAAGCTTCGCAGCAAAATGGGGACGCGGGAGAATTACATTCACACAGTCTGGGGCATCGGCTACAAATTTGAGGTGGAAGATCCGGCATGAAACGGCGCTACCTGTCTCTTCGCGCAAGAGTCTTCCTGATCTTCATCAGCGTGGTCGTGCTGATTATCGCGGCCTTTTTCGTGACGAACCGGATCTTCTGGAACTCGATCTATATCCGCGAGAACCGGAAAGCCCTCGTGGAGACCTATAGCGAGCTATCCCGGATGGTACAGAGTTCTGCGACGACGGAAGAGGAGCTTTCGGACGCGGTTCAGAAGGCGCGGCTTCGGAATATCAATTTCGCGCTGCAGGGGCAGAGTGAATGGATTTTCATGATGCAGCGGACGATCGCGCCGGTCGAGCAGGACTTTCTGATGGAGCGGCTCCAGGCGGATTTCCTGAATCACAACCCGGATGAGGTGACGGTCCGCATCCTGCAGGAGGCGGAGAATTATACCCTGCAGCGGGTGGTTCTGGGATCCGGCGACGAATACCTCGAGATCTTCGGCTATATGGAAGATCCCCAGGGGAACATGAAGAAATTCATCCTTTCCCTGCCGCTTCACAATATCATGCTTGCGTCGCGCTTCTCCAGCCGCACCTTTATCTGGCTGTCGCTGATCCTTTTAATCGGCGCCGGCTTTATGGTGAATATTCTGACCGAGCGGATCACGGAGCCTGTGGTGCAGCTGACGGAAATCTCAAAAAGCATGTCGCGGCTGGATTTTTCGAAGCGCTATACCGGGGACCAGCACGATGAGATCGGCGTTCTCGGCAATAATATGAACGAGATGAGTTCGCAGCTGGAGCGTGCTTTCCTGCAGCTTCAGATGGCGAATGAGAAGCTGCAGAAGGACATCCGTGAGAAGGAAGAAGTCGACGAAATGCGCAAGGACTTCATTTCCAACGTTTCACATGAGCTGAAGACTCCGATCGCGCTGATTCAGGGCTATGCGGAGGGCCTTCGGGACATCGCGGGGGATGACCCGGAATCGACGGCTTATTACTGTGATGTCATCTGCGACGAAGCGGACAAAATGAACCGCATGGTGAAAAAGCTTACGACGCTGAACCAGCTGGAATTCGGCGGCGAGATCATGACGATGGAGCCTTTCGACATCATGGATATGATCCGTTCTCTTGTGCGCGGATCAAAGAAAATGCAGGAAGATCACCACGCTGAGGTTTCGGTGGAAGGGCCGGAGAGCTGCATGGTTCTTGGAGACGCCTTCCGGATCGAAGAAGTTGTCAACAACTACTACAGCAACGCGATGAATCACCTGGAGGAGCCTTACCGCATTGATTTCCGGCTCGACGATCTGGGGCCGAATGTCCGGATTTCCGTAAAGAATACCGGCGAGAACATCCCCGAAGAGGAGCTCCCGAAGATCTGGATCAAGTTCCACAAGGTGGATAAGGCCCGCACCCGCGCCTACGGAGGCTCCGGCATCGGCCTTGCGATTGTCAAGGCCATCATGGATTCGCATGGCCATGAGTACGGCGTCTACAACGTCGAGGATGGGGTTGTGTTCTGGTTCGAGCTGAAGAAAGCGGAAGAGCAGGCTGATTCGTGAGTCCAACATGTGAATCTCGGAACTCGCCTGCGGGATCGTATTGCCCCTTCGGCGACGGTTCCAGGTCGCCTCAGAAGCAGTACGATAACCCTCGGCTCGAGAGGATAACAGGGGATAGACAGGTAAAACCCGGACGGCTCGGAAGAGCTGCGAAAGGAGCAACAGATGCCCGCAATTACCGGAAAATGGGAGGAAGCACTTTCCCCGGAATTCAAAAAACCGTATTACCGGAAGCTGTACCAGACAATCCGGGAGGAGTACCATACGCATGTGATTTACCCGCCCTCGCAGGAGATCTTTACGGCTTTCCACCTGACGCCTCTCGAGCAGGTGAAAGTAGTGATCCTCGGGCAGGATCCCTATCATGAGCCGGGACAGGCGCACGGCCTCTGCTTTTCGGTGAAGAAGGGAGTGGAGATTCCGCCTTCTCTTGTCAATATTTATCAGGAACTGCACGACGACCTGGGCTGCCCGATTCCCCATCACGGGTATCTCGCGCACTGGGCAGAGCAGGGGGTTTTGATGCTGAATACGCTTCTCACGGTCCGCGCGCACCAGGCTTTTTCGCATAAGGACATCGGCTGGGAAGAGTTTACGGACGCGGCGATCCGTGCCGTGGACCGAGAGGACAGGCCCATTGTGTTTATTCTCTGGGGACGCCCGGCGCAGCAGAAGAAAATCCTGATCACGAACCCGAACCGCCTGATCATTGAATCGCCGCATCCGAGTCCGCTTTCTGCCTACCGCGGCTTTTTCGGTTCGCGGCCTTTCTCGCGGACAAATGACTGGCTTACAGAGCACGGCGAAACACCGATTGACTGGGAAATAAAGGAGACATCATGACGGTACTTGATATTCAGGAAAACGGGCTGCAGATCCGGATTGAAATCCGGGACAACGGCGATGTACGTTTTATGCATTTCTCGGCGCTTCCGTATCAGCGGAAGGAAAACTGGGGACATGACCTGTACCAGACACTCGTGGAGGTGGCGCTTTCCGGAAATGACAACCCCGGCGAGCGGCAGGGAAACAAGCATGAGATTACTTCTCCCGGAAACAGGCTGAAATATGTATCACACCGGGATTACCGGAATGAATCCGGCAGGAAGCTTGAGATCACGCAGCAGGATCCGGTATCCAAAGTGCTGGTGACCAGCCACATGCAGTTTTTCGACGGGCTTCCGATCCTGAGGAGCTGGTCGGAGATTGAGAACGCGGGAGCAGAGGATCAGGGTCTCGAATACATTTCGAGCTTTGTGCTTTCCGACATCATGAAGGAGGGCATCCGGCCTTACGGCGATAAGCTTTTAGTGCGCGTTCCCAACAATTCCTGGTGCCGTGAAATGCAGTGGGTGGACTATGACGCACACCTTCTCGGCCTCACGCAGACGCTCCCTTCATGGGATACGCACAGCTCGAAGCCGGCGGTTTTCACGAACTGCGGCAACTGGTCCACCAAGGAATACCTGCCGATGGGCATCATTGAGAACCGCGAGTGCGGCAGCAGCCTCTTTTTCCAGATTGAGCACAACGGCTCCTGGCAGTGGGAAATTGCGGACCATCCGGGGCAGCTGTACCTTGCGGTTTCCGGACCGAATGAGACCTACCACCACTTCTTCAAAAACCTGAGGCCCGGCGATACGTTTGTGTCGGTTCCCGTCGCGGTCGGCGCTGTCATCGGCGGCTTTGACCGGTCCATTCAGGAGCTCACGAAATACCGCAGGGCAATCCGCAGGAAGAACACGGACAACGAGCGTCTGCCGATCATTTTCAACGACTATATGAACTGCCTGTTCGGCGATCCGACAACGGAAAAGGAGATTCCGCTGATCGACGCTGCGGCTGAAATGGGCTGCGAATATTACGTGATCGATGCCGGCTGGTATGCAGACGGCGACTGGTGGAACGGGGTCGGCGAGTGGCTGCCCTCAGAGAAGCGCTTTCCGGACGGATTACCGAAGCTGATCAAATACATCCGCGATAAGGGTATGGTGCCCGGACTCTGGCTGGAGCTTGAAGTCATGGGCGTCAAATGCCCGAAGCTTTCGGAGACGGATGACAGCTGGTTCTTCATGCGGCACGGGAAGCGGGTTTTCGACCGCGGCCGCTATCAGCTGGATTTCAGGAGCGGGAAAGTCATCGCGCACGCGGACGAAGTGATCCGCCGTCTTGTGGAGGACTACGGCATCGGCTATATCAAGATGGATTACAATATCGAGCCCGGGATCGGGACGGAGACCGATGCGGATTCCTTCGGCGACGGGCTTCTTCAGCATGAACGCGCCTACCTTCAGTGGCTTGACAGGACATTCGCGAAGTACCCGGATCTTGTGATTGAGAACTGCAGCTCGGGCTCCATGCGCATGGACTGGGCGATGCTGCAGCGCTATTCAATCCAGTCCAGTTCGGACCAGACTGTTTACACGAGCTACGCCTCGATTTCGGCAAATTCCCCGACGGCGCTGACCCCGGAACAGTCGGCGGTCTGGAGCTACCCCCTGCGGGAGGGCGACCGGGAGGAAGTCGTATTCAATATGGTGAATGCGCTGCTTCTTCGGATTCACCAGAGCGGGCATCTTGCAGAGATTGATCCTTCGCGGAAGGCGCTCGTAAGAGAAGCACTTGACCTGTACAAAACGATCCGTCAGGACATCCGGGAAGGCCTTCCCTTCTTCCCTTTGGGCCCCTCGAAATTTGACGATGAATGGGTCGTATCGGGGCTTTCCTGCGGAAAGAAGAATTATATCGCCGTGTGGCGGAGATCGGCGAAAAAGGCCGAAATTACGCTTCCTGCGGCGCATCTTCGGGGCAGGGCGGCAAAGGTTTGCTGCATTTACCCTGCATACCACGAGGCTCCGGTTTCCTGGAACCCCGAAACAGGCGAACTGACAGCCATCCTGCCGGAACCCGTATCTGCGCGGCTGTTCCTCCTGGAAGAAGAATAAATAAAAGAGGTAACTGTTATCATGAGTTTTCTGAACTGGCTCAGAGTCATTGTTCTGGGCATTGTCGAAGGCGTAACCGAATGGCTTCCGATCAGTTCGACCGGACACCTGATCATTCTGAATGAGCTGTGGAAAGGCGATGCGGCGGTCTTTACAGCCGACTACGTCGAAATGTTTGACGTGATCATTCAGCTCGGCGCGATCCTTGCGGTCTGCACGGTCTTTTTCCACAAGCTGAATCCCTTCTCGTCCTACAAGACGAAAGAGCAGAAGCGGAACACCTGGTCCCTCTGGGGCAAGGTAGTGATCGCGGTTCTCCCTGCGGCGATCGTGGGCGTGCTTTTTGACGATTTGATGGACGAATACCTCTTCAAATGGTATGTCGTCGCGATCATGCTGATCCTCGTCGGTGCGGCCTTCATCCTCGTGGAGCGCCTGAACCGGAAGGATCCTTCGGTCATGCGCTTCTCGCAGCTTTCCATTAAGACCGCACTTTTCATCGGCTGTTTCCAGATCCTTTCGCTGATTCCGGGCACTTCGCGTTCCGGCATCACGATCATCGGCGCGCTGCTTCTTGGCTGCAGCCGCTATATTGCGACGGAATTCACGTTCTACCTCGCGATTCCGGTCATGTTCGGCGCGAGCGCCCTGAAGCTTGTGAAATACTTCCTGAAGGGCGGAAGCTTCACCTCAACGCAGGGAATTGCGCTTGCGGTTGCCATGGTCGTGGCTTACCTCGTGTCGATTGTGATCATCAAATTCCTCGTGGCTTATGTCAAACGCCATGATTTCAAAGCCTTTGGCATTTACCGGATCATCCTCGGCTTCATTGTCATTGTGCTGTTCGGCCTGATCCTGTGAGAAAGAGTAGTATGAAAAAGATTTTGCTGAAAATCCTCGCGGTTTTTCTGGCGCTGCTGATGCTTGCAGTGCCGGTGAAACATGTCTACGGGGAGGAGGATCCGGGAGATACGGAGACGACGACAGAGGAAAGCATGACAGAGCCGGACACCGAATCGTCAACTGAGTCCGACACGGAACCGACCGAAGCGACGACAGAATCGACTGAAGTGCCAACAGAACCGGAAGACACCAGTCCGGAGACAACAACGGAAGCCACTCCCGAATCTCCGACCGAGCCCCCAACTGAGCCTCCGACCGAGACTTCCCCTGAAACCGAACCGGAAACGGAACCCGTGACCGAGTCCGAAACCGAACCGCCGACCACAACGGCGCCGGCTCCGACCGAGAACTTCGTTGACGAATCCCTCGGCGACTACGGCCCGGACATTTATGCCATGAGCTACTGTGTGCTGGACGGCGAGACGGGAGAGGTGCTTCTTTCCTGCAGAAAGGACGAGCGGCACTATCCGGCGAGCTGCACCAAGGTGCTGACGGCGCTTCTTGTGCTGGAAAACGTTGAAAATCTGGACGAGACGCTGACATTCACGCCTTCCGCGATCAACATCGACCCCTCGAGTTCGACTTTGGAGCCGAAGGCGATGGTCGGCGAAACGATGACGGTCCGCGACGCGCTCTACGGCTTGATCCTGAAGTCCGCGAATGAATGCGGGGCGATGCTCGGCGAATATGTCGCAGGCTCCGAGGAAGCGTTCGCGGAAATGATGAACCGGCGCGCGCAGGAGATCGGATGCCGGAACAGCCATTTTATGAACGCCTACGGCATCCATCATCCGGACCACTATACGACGGCTTATGATCTCGCGCTGGTGCTTCGGGAGGCGCTGAAAAACCCGGCTTTCAGGGAACTGAATTCGACCATCACCTACACCATACCGACGACCAATTTCAATGCCCCGAGAACTTTCACCATGGGCCACCAGATGCTGAACGGAAGCTACCCGGTGCCTGAAGATGTACATGTTTTCGGCGGAAAAACCGGCAGTACGCCCCAGGCCGGGAAATGCCTGACGACGGCTGCCGAAAAGAATGGCTATTATACGGTTTCCGCGCTGATGAAATCGAGTGCGGACGCCTATTACCCGGATGAAGCGGTGCTTTTGGAGTATGTTTACGGGCTCCACGAGCACACGATGACGCCGGTTTCCTGGGTTCCGGTACACGACCATGTGACGGCTTCCGACGGCGTCCGGATCCGTTATTCACCCTCCCAGCGCGGTGTGGTGGAGCGGCCCTGCTACGGTGCGGAGACCTTTGAACGGCTCGGCATCTACGGCGACTGGTCCAAGGTGCTGGTAAACGGAAACATCCGCTACATTGCGACGGAGCTTCTGCAGTCGGATGATCCGGACCATGTACCGGTCACGGAACCTTATGTCTATGTCGAACCGACGACGGAAGAGGAAACCGAAGCGCCGACGGAGACCGAAGAATCCGAAGAAAAGCAGTCTTCCGGTGCTGCCCGCGTGACGACAACGGCGCCTTCTCAGGGGGAAAGCGAAAGTGCGGAGACCGGAAGCACAAATGATCCACAGAAGAAAACCGGCGGCTTCCGTCCGATCTATGTGATCCTGCCTGCAGCCGTGATTATCGGAGGGGCAGCCCTCTGGATTATCCTGCTTCGGGAAAAACGGAAACGGGAACGGGAGCGGAGAAGACAGATGCTTGAGCGCAGAAGACAGCGTGAACAGCAGAAATAACCGAAAAACTGCTGAAAATACAAAAAAAGACGGGGAGGCACATTCTGAGACCCAGAGTGTGCATCCCCGATTGATTGAAAAAAGGGCTTTATTCGTCCGCGTTTTCCCAGTTGTGGTAAACTTCCTGGACGTCGTCGTCCTCATCGAGAAGGTCGAGGATGCGGTTGATTTTCTTGATATCGTCGGCGTCCGTGAGGGTCACCCAGTTCTGCGGAATCATCGTAACTTCGGAACTGACAATCGGAAGGTCGGGCGTATTACTGAGTGCCTCGTAAACTGCCGGGAAATCGTCGGGATCGGTAATGATTTCGTAAGAATCATCCTCCTCCGTGAAATCCTCCGCACCCGCATCCAAAGCGAGCATCATCAGGTCGTCGGGATCCATTTCGCAGTCTTCCTTGTCGATGATGATCTGGCCTTTTTTGTCAAACATATAGGAGACGCAGCCGTTCGGGCCGAGGTTTCCGGAGCCCTTCGAGAATGCGGCGCGGACATTTGCGGCCGTACGGTTCCGGTTGTCGGTCAGCGCTTCGACAATGATCGCGGTACCCGAGGGGCCGTAGCCTTCATAAGTAATCGACTCGTAATTTGCGGCATTGCTGTCTCCGGCTGCCTTCTGGATACTGTTCTTGATGGTATCATTCGGCATGTTGTTGGATTTTGCCTTTGCGATGACGGCGGCAAGACGGTAGTTGTTCGCGGGATCCGGTCCGCCTTCCTTGACAGCGACCGCGATTTCACGGCCGATTACGGTAAAAATCTTGCCCTTCGCGGCGTCGTTTTTTTCTTTTTTATGTTTGATGTTGGCAAATTTCGAATGTCCGGACATAGGGTACCTCTTTCTAAGAATATTTATTTCACGGGACAAACAGCGCCCGATATGATTTGCGGTTCTTAGCATAGCACAAAATCCGCGATGTTGCAAGCCTTTGTGTTATCCCGGGCGGTATGCGAACAGCAAGGCTGTTTTCTTTCTTTGCCTGCAGTTTCCGCCAAAATGACAGAAAAATATATGGTTTCCCCGAAACCAGACATCTCTTTTCAGCGGTATATACAGGTAAGACACAAAAATCATGCTTTGGAGGGCTGTACTGATGACAAAACGAATTTTACTGTTCCTTGCGGCAATTCTTATCTTTCTTCCCGCCTGCACGAAAAATCAGGATGAACCGCTGGCCTTTTTCGATGAAACAGAGGAAACGGAATCACAGGTGACAGCAGAAAAAACCGAAACTGAAACATCCGGCTTCTCTAAAGACTGGAACCAGGGCGCTTCCTACGCCTTCGGTTTCGGCGGAAACCGGGTCTATTACCTGAAGGATCAGACCATTCTCCAGGCTGATCCCGCAGAAGGCACTTATCACGCGCTCTGCCAGAAACCGGACTGCAGCCACGATGGCGAAGGCTGTTATGCCTGGCTCGGCGACTGTGTGAAGTATAATGAGAATTTCCAGGTTTACGACGACGGCATCTACCAGCCGGTTTTTATCGAGACGGATCCGGAGAATCCGATTCTCCGCTATTACCGGATCGACCCTTCGGGCACGAAGCCGAAGAGCATCGCCTATGAAATCCCGATGCAGGGTCTCTTCTTTGTGACGGAAAGCTATCAGGTCTACCCGGATTCGAAGCTGCACCGGGACTATGCGGTCATAAGCGCATCCTCGCAGGAAGAAGCCGAGGAGCCTTATGATCCGAAGACGGAAGAAGATTACGATCCGGAGAATCCCTTTAACGAACATGTCAGAGGGAGCTGGTTTGATGTTCAGAACTATGTCAGTGTATACCATCTTGAAACCGGGGAAATGACCCCGGTGCTGAATACCGGTACGAAGAGCTGCACTTCTTCTTATGTTTCGGTCATTCCGTACGAAGACGAGCTGTTTATTTTCCTCGAAGCTTACAGGATGAAACCGGTAAAAACGGCGAATGAGGACGGAACGGAAGAATACGGCATCGATTTACTCTTTGACACGCCCGAGATTTATCGCTGGAAGCTCGGCTCTTCGGAAGAAGCGCAGAAGATTCCGGTTCCGGAGCTCCCCTTCGGCGATCAGCCGTCTTTCAGGATCCATCAGGGGAAGATCCTGATGCTCGGCGAAACGAAGGACGGGAGCGGCAGGAGAATGCAGACGCTGTGCATGCTGGATCCGGACACCGGGGAAGTTTCACAGGGGAAGGAAATCTGTGAACTTCGGGACGATAGGATCTGTCTTGCGAATTTCGGGGACGGATACCTGTACATGGAGGACTTCCGTGGGAATCCCTATCAATCCGGGGAGGAGATGACAGGAGAAGATTTTACCATCCTCGATTACAACGGAGAAGAACTGTATCATTTCAGCTTTGACGAGAGGCTTCCGTCTGACGGCTACAGCCGGGGTGTCTGGAAATGCGGCAGCGATCCGGAATACCTGTACTGTATGAATTATTCGGAGGAGGAAACCATGCTGTACCGTATCCCGGTGAACGGAAACCCTGTGGAATTCTTCCGGGAGACCGACGGAGAAGGAAATCCTGTCGCAAAAGAGAGCGCTTCGGAGAACGAAACCGATCAGGAAGATGAAGTATATCCGATCGCTCAGGAGGAGTTTCCGGACCTGGATCCGACAGCCGGGGCCTTGGGAAACGCCTTCTGTCAGGACAGCGAGGCACTGTATTTCTGTTATAGCAGCGGCGCCTACGGACAGGACCAGTTCCTCTGCCGCGCGGATAAGAAAACAGGACTGATTGAAGTGCTCTGCGGGAAGCCGGACTGCAGTCACGACGGATCGGACTGCGAGGCCTATCTCCGGAGTATGGGGATGGGACCGATTGCGCTTACGGTAACGGACCGGCGGTTTTATGCAGCCTGGGAAGATTTCAGCGTGAATCATCGTGGAATCATCATCCGGGCATTTGACCTCGAGAAGAAAACCTGGTCGGAAGTCGCAGAACTGTCGCTTGTGAACACGGGTATCGAGAAGGACGGATACGGCAGATCGAACGCACAGGGATTCTTCCACAAAGACCGTTTCTACTATTATCTGGTCAGGAACAAAGGCATTGCCGGAGGCCCGATCGGCGTGAAAAACACAGAAAATACCGCAATTCTTTACGAGCTTCCGCTTGCAGCTCCGGATCAGGGAAAGATGCTTCTCGAGGAGGAATTCCCGGAACATGATTCGGTTTGGCTGAATGTGACTGCCCATGGCGACAGTTTGATCACTGTAATCACCGCCGGTAATCTGACGGACTACGATGAGGAAAGTACTACGATATACTATGAAGATGAGTACAGCAGGATCAGCCGCTTTGACCTTGCAAAAAAGGAATTCACGACCCTTTACGAAGACGAAAGCATGATCGGTGTCAGCAGCCTGTATCCTGAAGACGATGCTTTGTATATTGCTTCCGCCCGGACGGGAGAGCAGCTTCTGTACCGGCTGGATTATGAGGCGAAAGCGCTTACGGAAGAAGCATCCGGGCTCGGCGGGGAATTCTGGGCCATGTACTTTGACGCGGACGGCTTCTATCTTCTGCAGAAACCGAGCCGCTTTATTGAGACAGAGGATCTCAGCTGTATCTTCTATGATTTCAGCGGTCAGGAGCTCAGAAGCTTCAGTTACCGGATGCCGGAGGAACTTCTCCCGGAGGACCTTTCGGCCTGGAGCGGCTGGACCCAGTATCTCGGTGCGGACGAGTGGAATCTGTTCTACCGGGATGTCTGGACCAATGACAGCGAGGGATATTCGCTGGTCTATGCGATTCCGGCAGCCGGAGATCAGCCGGTGCTGTTCCGGATGGCGGAGAAGTAAATGAAAAAACGTCATTACAGTCAGATCGGTTTTATCATCTTATTTTTTCTTGCTGCATTATTCTCCGCCTGCACAAATCCGTCTACTGAAACTCTGGCATTTATAGATGAGACAAGTTCGGCCGGGGTACCGGAATCCGACAGCGAGGAGCCGGAAACGACTGGATTTGATTTCGAACGCGAGGTGTTCCGGGACTTTGATCCGACTGCAGGAAATTATGCAAATTCGTACTCGAGAGACGGAGATATGCTTTATTTTCCGTACTTTTTCGGGAGATATCCCGGGATGGAGTATCAGATTCTGGTTACGGCAAACCGGAAAACAGGCATCATGGAACCGCTCTGTGGGAAGCCAGACTGCAGCCATGACAATCAGACTTGTGATGCCTGTCAGAAAACAGGTATCCTTCTTTCGCCTGTTATCACGGCAACGGAAAGAAGAGTCTATACAGTTTCAATGGAACAACTTACGGGCGTGCAGGCTGATATCATCCTGATACTCAGAGCTTTTGATCTGGAAACCAAGACCTGGTCGGAGCTTTCCCGGATTTCCCTGAAGGAGGCGGACGTTGCCAAAGAGGAGTATCAGTTCGGGGATCAGATTGCCTTCTTCCACAGGGACTGCTTTTACTTCTGCGCCACCAGGTATCAGACATATGAAAACCGGCAGGGAGAGCACCTGATTCTGGACAATACGGCATTAATTTACCGGCTCCCCATCACACAGCCGAAGCAGGGGGAAATGATTTTTGAGGAATCGTTTCCTGATGATGACGTTGTTTTTCTGCATGTAACAGCCTATGGCGAAAACCTGATCTGCACTTTTGAAACCGGTGAGAAGCCACACGATGAAGAGTCCATGGACTTCGAAAATGCTCGGACCAGGATTATCCGCTATGATCTTTCAGGCAGGAATGCGGAACTTCTGTATGAGGAAAAGATTGTGATAGGCGTGGAAATGCTGTATCCTGTGCATGATGCGCTGTATCTGGAAACGCTCTATCGTGAAGAAACACAGAATACGCCGGAAGGCGCGGTATTGCGGCTGGATTATGAACAGAAAACCATGGAAAAGGTAGTATCCGGGCCAGAGTATTCCAAAGCCTGGCTGGATTTTTATGACGGCGGGTTCTTCCTGCTGGAGAAACCCAGTACTTATGGCAGCTATATCGACGTGGATCATCTCAGTTGTACATTTTTCGATCTGCAGGGAAAGGAACTCCGTTCTTTCAGTTACCTGATGCCGGAGGAGCTTCTGCCGGAGAATCCTGCAGCCTGGTTTCACTGGTGTATGTACCTTGGCGCGGACCGATGGAACCTGTATTTCAGGGATACATATTCAATGCAGACATCTGAATTGACGGGTTATTCTGTCGTCTATGCTGTACCGGTTTCAGGAGATCAACTGGTGCTGTTTCAGTGGGCGGAGTGAAAATGGCAAACCATAAAGGACAACAGAACAGCTTCATATGCCTCCTCACAGCGCTCCTTCTCGCAGCGCTTCTTTCCGCCTGCTCAAAAAAAACTGATGAAAGCCTCGCCTTTATCGATGAGACCGAAAAAATGACGTCGGAAGAAAGCAGCGCGTCCGGGACTTACGATTCCCAGAGCTCCGCCGTATTCACCCGGGACTGGAACCAGAACGTGAGCGAGGCTTTCGGCTTCGGCGGGGATCAGGTGTATTATGCTGTGAATAAAACCGTTTACGCCGTGGATCTTCATGAGAGCACATACCGCCCTCTCTGTCAGAAGCCGGGCTGCGAACATCGGGATGAGAGCTGCTATGCATGGCTCGGCGACTCCCGCGCAGAGGAAGGAAGCTTTCAGGTCTATGAAGACGGGCTGTATCAGGCCGTGTATATCCGGGAGGATCCGGAGAATCCCATTCTTCGCTGTCAGAGGATCGATCCCCGGGGCGAAAAGCCGAAGCGTATCGCTTATGAGATACCGCTTCGGGATCTCAGTTCTTCTGCAGATCAATTCCAGGCTGATCCGCAGGCGCTTCTGCACCGGGGCTACGCGGTGATTCATTCAACGGCTCAGCTTGATCCGGAGGAACCCTGGGATCCGAAAACGGAAGAGGACTATGACCCTGAAAATCCCTGGAATGAGACGGTTCGGACGATGCATTATGATTTTCAGCATGATGTCAGTCTCTTTAACCTCGAAACCGGCGAACTGACACCGCTTCTTTCTGCGGATGTGAAAGGCCGTGCCCACAGTTCGGTCCGGCTTCTGCCGTACGGGGATGAGCTTCTGATTATCATCAGCTCACAGCGCGGGCGGCCGGAGAAGGAAACGGACGGAAACGGCAGTGAAAGCTATTCGCTTGGTTTCATCTACGATCAGCCAGAAATTTACCGTTTCAGGTTCGGATCGGCGGAGGCTCCGCAGAAAATTGAGGTTCCGCCGCTTCCCTTTGACGATCCGACTGCGAATTTTGCCGTCGATCACGGAGAAATCCTGATGATCGGGGAGCGGACGGATGAAAATGGCAGGACAGCACTCACGCTCTGTTCACTGGATCCGGACAGCGGGGAACTTTCGCCGGGAAAGGAAATCTGCGAACTTCGGGATGACCGGCTGGTTTTCGCGAATTACGGCGACGGTTATCTCTACCTTCGGGACTTCCGCGGGAATCCCTATGTTTCGGACGGCGAATTCACGGGCGAAGACTTCACGATTCTTGATTACAGTATCGAAATGCTTTCCACGTTCAGTTTTAACGAGACCCTGCCTTCCTGCGGCTACAGCTTCGGAGCCGAAGTCCACGGATCGGATGCGGAATACCTGTACTGCAAGGCCGAATCCGATGACGATCTAAGGCTGTACCGGATACCGATTGACGGCAGGCCGGCGGAATTTTTCACAGATGCGGGAGCAAAGAATCATCCCGCGGAATCAGACGGATCCACGGAGGAAGCACCGGAAGACAGTGACAATCCCCTGATTGCCGAGGAGTTCCCGGATTACGATCCGGCATCTTCCGGCACCGGAGATGCATTCTGCCAGACTGCGGAGTATATTTTCTTCTTTGAAAACACCGGACCCTACGGACAGAGTCAGTTCCTCCGCATGGCCGATAAGAAGACCGGCCGCATCGAAACCCTGTGCGGCAGGCCGGGCTGCAGGCATGATTCGGAGAGCTGTGAGGCCTTCAGGAGTACGAACGGGGTGTTGTCCGTAGACGCGCTTACCGCGACAGACCGAAGATGCTGGCTCGCCCGTCTTGAGAATGTCAACGGAAGCATCCTCGCGGTCCGGGCTTTCGATCCTGAGACAAAGGCCTGGTCGGAAGTGACCAGTCTGTCTCTTATGAAAGCCGGAATCGGGAAGAAGGATTATACGCTGAATGACCTGAACATCTTTTTCCACAGAGACTGCCTTTATCTGTACTGTGTGCGGAACACACAGGCAGGGGACGGCATAGGGCCTTCGGGCATGAGGAACGCGGAGAATACGATCCTCATTTATGAGCTGCCGCTTCTCCACCCCGATCAGGGGAGAATCATTTTCGAAGAAGAATATCCCGAGGCCGGAATCGTATCACTGAAAGCGGGCGCCTGCGGCGGAAGCCTCATTTTCGGCGTATCTTCTGCGGAAATTGTTGACTATGATGAAGAGGGCGGGTATATTTATGACAACGAGGAGACGCGGATTCGGGCCTATGATCTGGGTACCGGAGAAATCAGGGAGCTGTATGATGTGAATGAACAGACCTCAATCCTCGGAATGTATCCGGAGCAGGATGCGCTGAACCTGATCGTGTACCGGAACAGCCGGTTTTCCGACGGCTTCATTCTTCATGATGACGCGCTGATGCGGCTCGACTATGAGAGCGGGAAAATGACGGAAATCATGTCGAATTCGGATCAGACTGTGGGACTGTATTTCAGCCGGGACGGGTATTTTACAATCCGGAAGAAAAGCCGCTATGCAGACGTCGGGGATCTGTCCTGCAGCTTTTTTGATTTCAATGGAGAGGAAATTCGCGCTTTCAGTTATCCGATGCCGGAAGCCCTCCTGCCGGAGGACCCGGAGGCCTGGGACATGTGGCATGCATACCTCGGCGCCGACGCGTGGAACCTGTATATCCGGGACTCCTTTTTCAATGCGGACGAAGGGTATTCGGTAATTTATTCGATCCCGATATCAGGAGATCAGCCGGTGATTTTTTGGGTTGATGAGTAGGACATCATGTGTATCGACATCCTGACGGAGTTCCTCCGCCCGGGATGGCATCCCGATGGAAATGACAGAAAGGCAGAAACTATGAGATGCCTGAAATACAGGTTCAGAATCCTTCTTACAGCGCTTCTTTTCGCAGCGCTTCTTTCCGCCTGCAGCATTCCGGTGGAGGAGCTCCGCACGGGGAGCGTAGTCCGCGCGGACGACCGGGCGCAGTATCCGACGGATGTCTGCAGTTTAAGCGACATCGTTTCGATGGATTCGATCACGGTGCGCGCGCTGCCGAAGAAGGATGCGCTGCTCGGCTTCAGTGTCAGTACCGGGGAGGAGCATGAATACCGCGGCGTCTATGTGAGTACCGGCGAAAAGGTGACGGAAGGCCAGGTCCTTGCGGAACTTGACGCCGGGGACCTTCCGCAGGAGCTTCGGGAAATGGAGATCAGGCTGGAAGAACTTCAGGAGAAGATCCGGGGACTGGATGCACGCTATGAAATCGCGAAGCGCCGGACCGAAATCCAGAGCGCCGGCATGAACTGGGCGGACCGTCAGGCGATGCGCGATGAGGCTGAGGAGAAGTATCAGGCGGAACGGGCGCTGATTTCAGACGAGATCGAATTTGCGGAAATGCGTCATCAGCGGCTGACAACAGCCATGGAAGCCTATGTCATCACCGCGCCATTTGACGGAACCGTGCTTTCGGCAGTTTCCCCGCAGCAGGGAGAAACTTATACCGAAGGCCGCAATATCATCCGGGTGGCGGAGCTTTCGCAGATAATTTTCCAGGGAGAGACAACACGACCGGAAATCTTCCGGGAAGACCGCATTTATACCATCAGGCTGGACAAGGAGGAGACGAATGTCCGGCTTGTTTCTGCGTCTGAAGTTTCCCAGCCCGAGAAGACTGAGGAAAGTCCGGCGAAATACTATGTTTACTTCCTGCCTGAAGCATTCAGCGAAACCGTTTCCTACAGTAAAAACTACAGTGTGAGCTTCGAGTCGGCGCACCGGGAGTCCGTGCTTTCGGTTCCGACTTCCGCGGTTTATCATGCGAATGATCAGTACTATGTCTATACGCTGAATGAAAACGGCTCACGTGTGCTGCGCTTTGTTGAGACCGGCGCACGAAACGAGTACCGGACCGAAATCCTGTCGGGACTTAGGGAAGGGGAGGTGATCATCAGTGAATAGGAAGCTCTGCCTGCCCCTGATCCTCCTTATGGCGCTCCTCCTTTCCTCCTGCGCGGTAACGAAAAGCACAGAAGAAAAGACACTCCTCGACCCGGTGACGCAGGAACACGGGACGATCACCGTGACGCGCGGGGACTATACGCCGGTTGTGGTGAAGGACGCCTTCGTCGTTCCGAAGATCGTAAGTATTTCGCTGGACAAAGCCGGAACGGTCGAGGAAATCCCCTTTGTTTCCGGGGAAGAAGTGAAAAAGGGCGACATCATTCTCCGGCTCTGCTGCTCGGAGGAGAAACGTGAGATCGCCGAAATCACGGCGGAACAGGAATATCAGCATGCGATCGACGACTATGAAGACCGGCTTTACGAGCTGCAGAAGCAGATTTATGACCGCGAGAAGCAGCAGTATTACCGCCAGGGCGCGGGCTGGCAGGCTTCGGAACTGGTGAATCTGGATATGCAGGAACTCGAGCTCTCCCGGGAGGAAACCCTGTATCAGCGGAAAAAACGAGAAGAAGACTGGGAAAACCGTCTCGCGAAACTACAGGAAACTGTAGACGGGTCGACTGTGTATGCGACGGCGTCCGGCCGAATTTATTATGCGGGTACCGCGGGCAACGACGGACAGTCAGCCGTCGTTTCGGAGGGTGAAAATGTTCCGGCTTACGCGGAGCTTGCCTGGATCGCGGATGAATCGGAGCTGCATATCGAGACCGAGGAACGAATCAGCCTGTCCCTTCTGCAGCTTCCGTTTTATGCGCTTGTTTCCGGGGAAAGCATTCCGGTAAGCCATGTTCCGCAGAATTCAGCGGAAATCGCGCATGACAACCTGCTGAAAAGGATCCCGAAATCGGTCTTTTCGATTGATGGGAAAGCCTCCGGTCTTGAGGCCGGCATGTACGCGCCGATCGTATTTGAACAGAAACAGTATCGTGATGCGCTGCTCGTTCCCTCGAATGCGGTAATCCGGGATACCGATCTTCGGCAGGACTTTGTCTATGTGGTTCAGCCGGATGGGACGAGGGCGCGGCGGAACGTGGAAATCGAATCAGATGGTGTGACGGCAGTCATCCTGTCAGGGCTTTCGGAAGGGGAGGTGCTGTATGTCAGCGAATAAACGGATTGCAGCATTTCTCCTGATGTCGGTCCTGGTTCTTTTCCTTCCCGGTTCCGTACGTGCGGCAGAGGTGATGCCTGATCAGGAAATCACGGCAAGCCGGTATGAATACGAAACGGCAGAGGCCGAAACCGGTACCGTCGAGGTCCCCTTTGCCTTCGGGCGCGCCTCATTTCTGAACCGGGAAAGGCGCGTGATTTACAGAGGAGAGGACTGTGTCATCGTAAAATGTCTCGTTTCCCGGGACGATACCGTGAAGGAGGGCGATGTCCTGATGCAGCTTGGGTACCGGGAAGACGAAATCGTCTCCCTGGAACGGGAGCGCGAACTGCAGCGGGAAGAGGAAGCGCTTTCTCTGCTCTGCCGCGAGAACGAGCGCACGAGGAAGCAGGCGGAAAAGCGCCTTCAGGAAACGACGGACCCCTGGGACCGGGAACTTCAGAGCCTGCAGCTCCAGAAAAGAGACCTTGAACACGAGAAGGCAGTTTTCGAGGCAGAGACGAAGATCGCGAAGCTCCGGGCGGAATGTGAGAAAAAGGACAGCCTGATCGAAATCCTTTCGCCGATTGACGGAACCGTAAGCCGCATCATCAGTCCGGTTAAGGAAGGAACGGCAGTGAAGGACGGCGATCTTTTGTTTCGCATCACCGGGGAGACGACGAATATCCTGCTTCTTGAGCAGAACGAGAAAGAAACGCCCGCGCGCGTGCATTACGGGACGGATGCGCTTTTCAGGAAGACGGAAGAGGGGAAGATCCTGCAGGAAACGCATGCTCTCGTGACGGCTTCCTCGATGATCCCCGAGATGTCCAACAGCGAAGTGGAATCGGGCTGGTCGCTGATGGTGCTTGATATGCCTCTTGTCCTGGAAATCCTGGAGGAAATCCGGACCGGGATCAAGCCTTCCAAAATCTGGGATGAGAATACTTTTATCGAGCGGCGGGTCACGGAAGCGCTGAAGATTCCGCGGGACTCGGTGCATGAGGGGACCGAAGAAGGCAGTTTTTATGTGCGGGTCCTGTCGGATGAGGGACTTGTGAACCGGAGAAACATACAGATCCTCGATGAAGCCGGAGATTATATCTGGGTTATCCGGGGACTTCTTCCGGGGGAACGGGTCATCATCCGGGAAAGGAGCCTTTGATGATACGTTTTGTCATTCGAAAACTCCTGAATAAAAAGTGGATGAGTCTCGCGCTTCTTTTCGGAAACGTGCTCCTTCTGTCGCTCGCGCTTTCGACGCCGGTCTACACCCGAGCCTCGCTGCAGCGCACACTCGACCTGCAGTTTCGGGACTATCTCACAGAGAACAATGAATATCCGGCAAGACTCCGGGTGGAAACGCCGAAAATCCGCGGCGACGGGCAGGAGATCAAAGAGAAGCCTCTGAAGATGGACGAGCGGCTGATGCTGACAGGTGAGGATCTCAGAATGCCGGTCCTTCTGATGCGAAGCTTCCTTTCTCTCGGATCAAAGGATGCGGAATCGGACTTCCCGAGGCGGGAGGAGCTGAATAATTTCCAGGTCAGTGCGATGAGCGGCCTTTCTGATCATATCATACTTACGGACGGATCAAAAATCCGGACATCGCGGAATGAAGACGGCTCCGTGAATGGATATTTAGCTTCCCAGGCTATGCAGCGCACGCATCTTGCGCTCGGAGAAGTCCTGCGCTTTGACGATATTGTCCTGCCGGACGGGACAAATCTTACAGTGCGGATCGCCGGTGATTTTGTGATGAAAGATCGGGAGGACCTGTACTGGGTGGACAGTCCCGCAGATACCGCCTACCGGACCTGCATTTTCATCGATGAAGGGCTTTTCAGGGAGCTGTTCCTGAGTGAAAAAAGCGATACTGCCGTGAACGCCGAGTGGAACCTTCTGTATGATTATTCAGACTTTTCGGTAGAATATGTGGAGCGTGACGCCGAAGTCTGCGCACGGCTCGCCAAATATATGACGCAGACCTACGGATTCACGGCGTATTTCAATTTCCGGAACCGGTTCCGGGACTTTGTGAGTCTGGAAAAGCAGATCCGCACGACTTATCTCGTGCTGCAGATTCCGATCTTCCTGCTTCTTATACTCTTCATTTTCATGGTGTCAGCGCGGATGGCGGACAATGAGGAGGCGGAGATCGCGGTTCTTTCGAGCCGCGGCGTTTCGAGAGGGCAGATTTTCCTGAGCTATTTTTCCCAGAGCTTCCTCGTGCTCCTTTTGGCCTCGCCCTGCGCGATGGCCCTTTTGTTCCCTCTTACGAAACTGCTGCTTTCCTCGAACGGATTCCTGGAATTCATCCGCAGAAAGGACCTGAAGCTTTCTCTGGACTTGCGCACTCTTTTCTACGGGCTTGCGGCAGTCCTTTCGGCGGCTTCGGCGATGGTGCTCCCGACGCTTCGCTTTGCGGGAAACTCGGTCATCACCCAGCGCGGGAAGAAACTTTCCGGCATGCGGAAGCAGAGCTTCTGGCACCGCTTCTTTATTGACGTGATTCTCCTCGGCGTCGCTCTGTACGGGCTTTACAGCTTCTCCTCGCAGAAAGAGGCGCTGACGGCACATG
Organism: Lachnospiraceae bacterium; assembly: GCA_017543275.1. Classification (GTDB taxonomy): domain Bacteria; phylum Bacillota; class Clostridia; order Lachnospirales; family Lachnospiraceae; genus UBA1267. Next base: position 25,229 of record JAFYGJ010000068.1, read on the forward strand.
TGATCGCCGGAGAACCGCTGGATCCTCTTTTGTACCTGTCGACTTCGGCCTTTATGGCCGGTGCGGGGCTGTTCCTTCTCAGGCTGGTACCGCTTCTGCAGGGGTTTCTGTTCCGGCTGTTTCAGAAAAAGTGGAGCCCGGCGCTATTCGCCTCCCACAGGCAGGTGCAGGGGACGCGGCGCGAGCAGGGCTTTATCATGGTCTTTCTCGCAATGACGGTCGCGTCCGGCGTTTTTTATGCTTCCGCCGCGCGGACAATCCGCGAAAACGACGAACGTAACATCGGATACATGAACGGTGCGGACCTTGTCGTGCGGGAAGTCTGGCGCGACAATTCGGTGGAGCTTGCGAACCGGATTCAGCAAAACCCGGCGCTTGGCAGTTCCCCACTGACCTATTACGAGCCGAATTACGAGAAGTACGAGAGTCTTCCGGGCTTCAGCCCGGTGACGAAGGTTTACCGCGGGGAGGGACAGATCAACGCAGACGGCATCAGCGGCAAGGCGGCCGCGGTCCGGATCATGGGTATCGAGCCGAAGCTTTTCGGCGAAACCGCAGAATTTGATCCTTCGCTCATGAGTGTGCACTGGTATGACTTTCTGAATGCACTTTCGCTTCGGGAGGATGCGGTGATCCTTTCCGCCAATTACAAAGCTTTCGGCATTTCGATCGGTGATCAGGTCATGCTGCGGACCAGGGAGAAAAACCAGGAACAGGGTGTACCGCTTGTGGTTTACGGCTTTGTCGACTACTGGCCCGGTTATCAGCCCGAGACGAGTACAATCATGGAAGACCGGAGCATTAAAAAAGAGCCGCAGTACCTTGCAATCGCGCGTCTCGATACGCTGCAGCGGGCCTGGTCGGTGCTTCCGTACGAAGTCTGGCTGAAGTCGGATTCGGGAAGTACGGAGAGTTTCTACAAGCTTCGGGAAGAGCGGAATTTCTCCGTGCTTTACGTGAAGGATACGGCTTCGGACATCCTGTCGGAGGCTTCCGGCGCAGTAAAGCAGGGTACGAGCGGCATCTTTACGGTCAGCTTCATTACGGCGCTTCTTCTGTGCTTCACAGGCTTTCTGATCTACTGGATCAGTTCGGTCAAAAACCGGGAACTTCAGTTCGGCGTGCTCCGGGCGATGGGCATGCGTTTTCGGGAAATCCTTGTCATGCTCTTAAACGAGCAGTTCTTTGTTTCTCTCTCCGCGATTGCGGCGGGCTATGCGGCAGGCCGGCTTACGGCTTATCTTTACATGCCCGTCCTGAGGATCGCCTATTCTTCCGCCGACTATCCGGTGCCGCTTCTTGTCGAGCGGGAGCCTGCGGATGAGGCGAAGCTTTTTATCATCATCGGGCTGATGGTCCTTGTCGGACTGTTCGTCATGTACCGGATCATCCGGCGGATGCGGGTCAGCGAAGCACTGAAACTTGGAGAGGACTGAAGACTTCTGAAAAAGGCGAAACCTGTCCGAAAAAAACAGCGGTATATAGTGTGAAAAAAGTGATCATCAAAAAGGAAAGGCGGAATAGAAAATGGGACGAAATAAGGCAAAAGCCTCCTTTCTCATGGTTCTTATCCTTGCAGCGGTTCTGCTTGTATCCTGCAAAAAGCAGACGGACGAAGATCTCCTCGTCGACGATCAGGATCTCTTTTCGAGTGCGGAAACCTCGGAAGCCGGATCAAAAACAGAAGCCACGATGGAAACGCGCATTCTGGAAGAATCATTTTTTCTCGACGTTCCGGACGTCTCCGCCTCCGAATCCATGAAGTATCGGATGACGCCTTCCTACTGGCCATTTGCTTCGGACGGATCTTACCTCTATTTTGTCAACGGACTGCCCGGAACGGAGTACGGGTTTCTCACGGCAGCGGATAAGGCGACGGGAAAGCTGATCCCGCTCTGCCTGAAGCAGGGCTGCACGCATTCGGATCCCTCCTGTGATGCCTGCATCGAGCTGAACGGAAACATGGGCAGCTTTGTGTTTTCCCGGGTCGGAAAAAAGCTTCTCTTCGCGACTGCAAACGGGCCCCAGACGACGGTTCGTTCCGTGGATCTCACACGCTGCGAATATCGGAAGGAAGGCACAATTAATCTCGACAAATACAATGAAAACGGCGCTGGATACAGCGGTACGATGAATCCTTACGGCACATTTTTCGGGGAAGAATACTGTTACTGGACGATTCAGACGAAGACCGTGAGCTACAGGGAAATCGAAGGCGGGTTTCAGATACCGGACGAGCGGAACTTCCGGCCTGTGGCGGTACTTTACGATCTTCGGAGCAGGGAGGAAACGCAGGTCTTTCAGGATACGTACGAGAGCTGGTATATGGCTGAAGTCCAGGTGTTTCCGGACGAAGAGAAGGTGTACAGCCTTGTGATGCTTCAGAAATTGGCTTATGAGGACGCAGAAGAATCCGGCACGGAAGAAGCGGAAAAGTCCGCATCTTCCGTTGGCAGTACGCTCGTCCTGAATGTCTGGGACCGCGAGAGCCGGGAGAATCAAGAGATCTACCGGGAAGAGATCGACTTCTTCCCAGGGAAATGCGTGCTCCATGACGGAAAAATCCTGATCGAAGGACGCTCGACGATCAATGACACGGAGAAGGCGGATCTGTATGAACTGGATCCGGACCGAAAAAAGCTCACGCATCTTCGGACAATTCCGATGAACGGAAGCATTTTCCTGTATTTCGCGGGGGACAGCATTTTTACTTTTTCGGCGGAAGGGAAAACAGTTTCCAGAGCGCATCTGATAGAGGCGCATATTGTGCAGTATGACCTTGAGGGAAATCCTTTAAATCAGGCGGTTTCGGAGGTGGAACTGCCCTTTGCAGGCGGAATTTTCCAGTTCTGCGGATATGACGGGGCATATCTGTATCTGTTCACCAGGAAGATCGACGCGGAGAAAAGCTACGATCTGTTCCTCGACTGCGTTTTTGCCGCGGTGCCTGTGAACGGCGGACAGGGCGTTGTGTTCGGGGAGTAAAAGAGTATTGGTTTGCGCCAGGAGGATGTTCCGCCCGGGCAGTCAATGTTGACACAGAAAGTGCAGAATAGTATAATACCCGTTGGGGGGGGTGACAGCAATAAAATGAAGGAGAGAATTCTCGGAAAACTGATGTTTGTTCTCCTTTTTGCACTTCTTCTGTCTTGCTGCCGAAAGGCAGCGGAGGAAGACCTCCTGATCGATGACGGGGAGATTTTTCCGTCGACGGAAACGACGGAGATGGCATCGGATCAGGAGACGGCAGAATCTTCAGCTGCAGCGGACGAACCGGAAGGATATTTCCTGGACGTGCCGGATGTGCCTGCGGAAGATATGCCGCTTTTCAAAACTTACGGGAATTTTGCGGAGGACAGCAGCTATCTGTATTTTATCAACGGCGCTACGGGAACCGATCTCGGCTTTTTTACAGCAGCGGACAAGGCAACAGGAGAACTGATTCCGCTATGCACGCGGGAAGGCTGCACCCATTCGGATCGTCTCTGTATGGCCTGTGTCGGCAATTCACAGTGGGACATCCTTGGAATGGGGCGCGCAGGAAAAAAGCTATATTTCGCAAAAAACACAAACGGAATGGCTATTGCCATCCGTTCGGTGGATCTTACAAGATGTGAATATTGTCTGGACGAGGGAAAGGTCGATATTTCCCCTTATTTCAGCACCTCCGGAGGTTTTAACAGCTTTATGAATCCTTCGGGAAGATTTTTCCGCGGGGATTATTATTTTTCCATGCTTCAGCTGAAGGGGGACTGGTCCGGCAGTACGGGCGAATTCAGCATACCTTCCGAATTTGATTACCGGGCAGTTTCAGCCATTTACGGTTTCCGGGACAAGGAAGTGTCGGAGATTATTTCCTCAGTCTATGAAAACTGGAATATGGGATCGTTTTGGACCCTGCCGGATCAGGACCATGTGTACAGCCTGATTCATCTGTACCGGCAGGATACGGAAGAGGAAGAAAGGCGAAGCGCGGAGGGAGAAGAAGATCCCTTCATTCCGATCGAAAGCACGCTGATTCTCAGTGTCTGGGACCGGGAAAGCCGCACGGAAAAAGAGGTTTACCGGGAAGAGATTGAATTTTACCCATCAGACTGCGCGCTTTATGACGGGAAGATCCTGATGCTCGGCCGATCGTCGCTTGACGAAGAGGAAACCGTGCTGGCGGAGCTGGATTTGGAATCGCTGAAGTACTCAGAAAAGAAAATCGTTCAGGCGGGAGCAGAAAACGAAATCATAGATATGACACGCTTCGATGCGGAGGGTCCGGTATTCGTTTCCATGACCGATGTATCTGTGCCCGGAACAAAACTCCTGAGGATGCAGATCCAGCAGATGGATCTATCGGGAAATGCTGTGCAGACTTCATTCTCCGATATTGAGCTGACTTTTTCAGACCTGCCGCATATCCAGTATCTCGGATCTGACAGCGCGTATCTTTACTTTTACGTCTGGGAATATGAAGAACAGAATTCGAATAAAGCACTTTGGAGCCGCCTTGCAGCAGTCCCGAAAAACGGCGGACAGGCAGTCATTTTCGGCGAATAAAACCGGGCGTTTATATGTTGACAAGGTATCGCTCAGGAAATAGAATTAAAATGAAAAATCCCCCAAAGGAGTATCATGCTGAGGATGCGAAGGGTTACGGTCATATTACTGTGCATCATACTGTTTATGATGTCCGCACTTTCTGCCTGTAAAAGTGGGAAGGAGGAGGACCTTCTTGTGGACGACGAAATCTTCGCGTCTTTTGACAGCCGGGAGGAGTCTTCCGGGACTGTTGAACAAGTTATCCTGCAGCCGGAGACCGAAGAAGATCCGCCGGTTCTGTCGAACTCTGAAATCTATAACCTGGCGCCGAACCGTATCGCCGAGCAGGATGATTCCGTCTATTTTTTATACAGCAGCAGTATGACTTCTCCGGGTACATATTATCTGATGGCGGCTGACCTTTTGACCGGCATCATGAAACCGCTGTGCAACAAGCCGGACTGTCCGCACGAACGGGTTTCCTGCGGCGCTTATGAGCCGTATATCGGCAGCGGGCTAACGACGATTTCTGCCTCGGATAACCGGCTGTACTATGCCGGAACGATGCAAAGCGGCAGCGGCGTCTTCCGGAGAAAGTTTCCGGACGGCGCGGCTGAACAGGTCACTTATGTCAATTTACAGGACATATTTCCAGAAAAACCGAATTACACCTGGCACTACAATACAAGCTGTTTCTATGAGGGAGATTTCTACTACCCGATCTGCGCGGGAACGGTACCGGAAAACGGATCTGTCCGGGAAAACGAAGTCTATGCAACGGTATACCGGAGCCCTGTCACGTCCGGTAATCCGGAGCGGAGTATTGTCCAGGACAAGATAACCGGATATGACAATTATACGGTCGGGTTGATGCCTCGCGGGGAAGGCCTGTATATTATCGAACTGATGTCGAAGGAGGAAAGGACGGAGGAAGGCATTCATACGCTTCAGACCCGGATCGACATTTTCCTTCACAATCCGCAGAATGAAACGACGGAGCCGGTATTCTCGACGGAATACGGAGAAGGCCTGTATATTCAGAACTGCTGCATACGGAACGGGAAAGTCTATTTTGTCGCTTATGACAACGCATTGGAAATTACACAGCTTTTTGAGCACAGCATGACGGAAAGCGAACCGAAACTGCTTCTCTCGCTGGATCAGGGCGTGAACGAAATCTATCGGCATATCTATTTTGCCGGAGAAAATATCTGCGTTTACGGAGAGGGATTTTCCGGCGAAGCGCTGAGCCTGGAACTGACATTATATGACTATCACGGGCAGAAAATTAACCGGTTTAATGTAAATAAACCGGATGAACTGAAACCGGAGGACCCGGGGAAATATATGACGGATGGAAGACTGAGCGGTATGACGGAGGTCCTCGGAAGCGGGGATCGGGACCTGTATTTCCATGACAGCTACTGGAGTATGAACGGAGAATTTGAGGATTTCTATTATGCCGTCTCCGCGGACGGACTGCGCGTAACACCTTTTGTCAGGGAGTAAGACGATTCAAACGCCAGAAATCTGACTCCACGGAATCGATCTGATAAAAGAGAGGATAATCTCGGACATGATTCAAAAAAGACCCGGAAAACTGCATAGAATACGGCTGTGGTTCCTCACGGCCGTATTCCTGCTGTCTCTTTTCGGCTGCTCCCTGCCGGAAGAAGAAATTCGCTCCGAACATGCGATGCGCGATCCCGATACCGTCAGCTATCAGACTGTTCGTGCGGAAAAAAGCCGGGTGGCGATCCAGCGGAGCGTCAATGCCGCGGTCGTGCCGGTGCGGGACGAGGTGCTGAAATTCCCTGCCAGCGAAAGCCGGGACGCGTATTTCCGGGATGTTCTTGTGAAGAAGGGAGACAGCGTCGTCGAGGGGCAGCTTCTTGCGCGGCTTGACACCGGGGACCTTGATGAGACGCTCGAAGCGCTTCAGGAAAAGGTGTCGGAGACTGAAAAAGATCTGTCTGTCCTCGATCGGCGTTACGAGATCCAGAAACAGAAAAACGAGATTAATTATTCTTATTATCCCTGGGCTGAACGGGTTCGCGCAAAGGAACGCGACGAGCGGGATTACCAGGCAAAACGCGTGCTGCTTCTCGACTCGCTGGAGTTTGATGAGAAGCGGATTGAAGAACTATTAGCGGAACGGGAACACTATGAAATCCGTGCGCCTTTTGACGGGAAAATCGTATTTGCCTACACCCCAAAAGAGAAGGAAAAGTACCGGAGCGGCATGAAGGTCATTGAGATCGCGGACCTTTCGCTGCCGCTCATGCGGGCCGAATGCGAGCGGCCGGATGACTTTTCGGAAGATGGTATCTATGACCTTCTTGTCGGCGATGAGACCGCGGAAGTCGTCGTGACGGACGGCGTGAAGCTCGGCTATCCGAAAAATGCGGAGGATAGCGGCCTGCCCTATGTGTATTTCATGCTGACAAAGCCGCGTACAGACCTTACAAACCGCCAGACCTATGAAGTCCGCTATGTCACGGCGGGTTCGGACGATGCGCTGACCGTTCCCTCCAAAGTCGTTTACCATACGAAAGACCAGTATTATGTCTACTGCTTCAGCGCGGAGGGCATTCCGGAGATCCGTAATGTTGAGATCGGCGCAAGAAACGAACTGCTGACCGAGATCCTTTCGGGGCTTTCGGAGGGAGAGGAGGTACTGGAATGAAAAGACTGATTTCCGTCCTTCTCATCTGTTCCTTCCTGCTGCTTTTCGGCTGCAAAAAGGCACCGGAAGAGGAGATTTCATTAAAGGAACCGGTCACGGAAAAGATCGGGACCGTAACCGTTGAGCGCGGGGATCTGCGGGATACGACAGTTTTGGACGCTTTTATTGTACCGGAAGAGGTGGAGCTTTCATTGCCGATATCGGGGATCGTGGACGAGATGCCGTTTATGACCGGCGACCGGGCGGAGAAGGGAGACCTTCTTCTGAAGCTGGACACCTTTAAGGTGGAGCAGGAGATTGCGGCGCTTCAGGCCGAACTGGAAGATCTTGATGTGCAGGCTTCCTTTGAGCAGCGGATTTACGAACTGGATATGGCATATCAGGACCGCCTGATCGCGGGCTACCAGCAGCAGGGCGCGGGCTGGCAGTCGGTCCGGCTCGCCCAGCTTGATAAAGAAGATCTTTCGCTCACGCACAGCGAATATCTGCGCGAGTATGAGCGGCAAAAGTCCGAGAAGGCAGAAAAACTTGCCGAAAAGCAGGAGATTTACGACAGTTCCTTCCTCTATGCGCCGGTTTCCGGGACGGTTTATTATGTGAACAGCAGCTACCAGAACGGTGTCAGTATGATCATCACGGAAGGTGCGCGGACGGAAAAGGATCAGACGCTTGTTTATATCGCGGACGAAACCCGGAAGCATATCGATCTGGAGGACAGAATCACAGCGGAGCTTCGGGGACTTCCGTGTTTCGCGCTGTACCAGGGCGAAGAGGTGGAGATTGAGGCAATCACGCTGAGCTCCGAACAGAGGGTCCGGGATTCCGTGCTGGGGAGGAAAGATGCGTACCGTTATCGGATCATGCACCGCACGACGGCGGATATGAAGCCGGGCGACTATATACCGGTTTATTTCGTGAAGGAAAATTACGAGGATGTGTTGTATGTGCCGCTTTCTGCGGTTTACCGCGATACGGAGCTTTCGGAGAATTACGTTTACCGCATGAATCCGGAGGGCGGACACGAGCGTGTCACAGTCGAATGCCGGCAATGCGGCGTGTATATGGTGATTCAGTCGGGACTTTCGGAAGGAGATGAGCTGTATGTCGTGCGTTAACAGGCTGAAAAAAGCAGCAGCGCTCCTCCTTCTTTCGGCGCTCCTTCTCACGCTTTCCGGGCGTGTTTTCGCTGCGGAGATCGTGCCCGACGAGGAGATTGAGGACAGCCGTTACACGTACCAGACCGCCGAAATCACGCGGGGAGATATCGAAGTCCTGAATGATTTCCATTTCACTGAATTCATCTTCATGTACCGGGAAATCCGCTATCACGGTGAGGACCGGATCGCGAAAGAGTGCCACACGCGCTACCGCGGAGAAATTCAGGCCGGTGATCCTGTGATCACGCTTGTGACGAATGTGCCGGAGCTGGATATCGAGGAGCAGGAGCGGGCGCTTCAGCGGAAAATCGAGGGATTTGAACGGAAAAAGCAGGACTATCAGGAAACGCGGAACGCAAAACTTCGGCAGATGAATGAATCGCAGGACCAGACGCAGCATGACCTTCTGAGCCTGCAGATTCAGAAAGACGAGGTGGAGTTTGAGAAGCTCTGCTACGACTCCGAACGTGAAATTGCAGCGGAAGAGGCGCGTCTCGGAAGTCTCCGGGAAGAAATCGTACTTACGGCTCCGGTCTCGGGCTTTGTCTCGCTGCTGACGGATGCGAAGGACGGGAAAACCGTGATTCATGACGGCGATGTGATCGCGCGGATCCGATACGCCGAGCGGCTTGTCGTCGCCGTTTCCCAGCAGGATGAAGCAAGCCCCGCAAAGGTGCATTACGGAAGCAGGGCGCGTTTTGTATCGAAAACAGACGGTCAGGTCACAGGCACGGTCGAAGGCGTTGTGATCGCATCGAACTGCATCCAGGAAATGTCCAACAGCGAAAGGGATACAGGCTGGGCAATGGTTTCACTGGATGTTGCGGATCAGCAGGAAATTGAGGACATCCTGGACCGGGAGAAGCCGATCAACAGCTGGACAGATATGTATTATATCGAGCGGGATCTCAAGAATGTCCTCCGGCTTCCGCGTTCGGCAGTAAAGCAGGATGATCGGGGGGACTATGTCCTTCTGTACCGGGACGGGGACCGGATCAATAAGCGCTATGTGTCTCTCGGAGCCTTCTGTTCCGAGTTTGAGTATGAACTTCTATACGGCCTTCGCGAAGGCGAACAGGTTGTGACGAAGGAAAGGAGCTACTGATGATTCGATTTGTTTTTCACAAGCTCCTGAATAAAAAGTGGATGGCGCTGGCGCTCCTTCTTGGAAACATTCTGCTCCTTTCGCTGTCCGCCGCTACGGCCGTCTATATGGATACGGCGCTGCAGCGGGCGCTGGAGCTTCAGTTCCGGCAGGATATCCGGGAGAACAACCGCTATCCGATGCAGATGTCCCTGAAATCCGCAAAGGCTGCGAAATCCTCCAATGAGCTTCTTCTGAAAGCCGAAGCGCGGCTTGCGCGAACCGGCGAAGACCTGCGGCTTCCGCTTCTTCTGCAGCGCAGTTCTTTCACGCTGAATACCATGAATGCGGAAAGCTCTGTTCCCCGGGGCGAGAGCGGCGTTCGCTTTACCGTGAGCGCGATGACGGATCTCTGGGAACACGTGGATATCAGGGGCGAACAGCCGGTCCCCGGGCAGCTGAATGCAGACGGAACCATAAACGGCTACCTCCCGGAATGGGTCATGAAAAAGCAGCGGCTTTCCCTCGGCGAAGTGCTGTCTTTCCCTGATTACAAGCTGAAATCGGGCGAGGAACTACAGATCAGGGTGGCCGGTACCTTTACGATGAAGGATCTTTCGGATCCCTACTGGGTCGATTCGCCGGCGGACAGTACTTACCGGATTTCGCTGTTTGTGGACGAGACTGTTTTCCGCGAGCTGTTCCTGTCCGATCCGGAAGGAAACAAGGTGACGGCGGAATTTGTGATGCTCTATGACTATACGGGCATCCGCGTGCAGGACCTCGACCGCCTGATGCGTGTCACCTCTGCCCTGGACAAATACCTCAAAACCAATTTCATCAATACGCCGGAATTCTCCTGGAAAGGCTATATTTCGGACTTCATCATCAATGCGAAGAAGGTCCGCACGACCTACCTCGTGCTGCAGGTACCGGTTTTCACACTGCTTCTCCTGTTCATTTTCATGGTTGCAAGCCGCATGATCGACAATGAGGAGACGGAGATCGCGGTGCTCTCCTCCCGCGGCGTCGGAAAGGGACAGATCCTCTTCATCTATCTCATGCAGAGCCTGTTTCTGTCGGCGATTGCCTACGGGGCGGCATTGCTTCTTGCGGTTCCTTTGACACGGCTTCTGTCGTCTGCAAACGGCTTTTTAGAGTTTATACGAAGGAAGGACCTGACAGTGGAGCTGAATGCGGAAGCCTTCTGGTACGCGGGCATCGCGGCCGGCGCCTCGGTGCTGTCGATGGTGCTTCCGGCGCTTCGATTCGCCGGAAAGAGCGTGATTCAGGAGAAGCAGCACAAGTACAGCCGGCGCAGAAACATCCCGGTCTGGCACCGGTATTTCGTCGACATTGTACTGCTTCTTGTGGCGCTTTACGGGCTCTACAGCTTCAACAGCCGACGCCAGGCACTCATGGAGGAAGTGATTCTTGGAAACGCATTGGATCCTTTGCTGTTTCTTTCGACTGCGATCTTCATGGCCGGCGCAGGCCTGCTTCTTCTCCGGCTGATTCCGTACTTTGAAATGCTGATTTTCCGGATCGGGAAGAAGCGCTGGAGCCCGGCGCTGTTTGCCTCGCACCGCCACATCCTCGGGACCCGGCGGGAGCAGGGCTTCATCATGCTGTTTCTCACGATGACGGTTGCAACGGGCATTTTCAACGCCGCGGCAGCCCGGACCATTTCGGAAAATGATGTCCGGAACATCCGCTACATGACCGGTGCGGACCTTGTGGTGCAGGAACGCTGGGACAACAGCGGAAATCATACTGCCGAGGGGCCGGAAGCCTCCTCATCCGCCGCTGTTGTTTATTACGAGCCGAATTTCGATAAATACGAACAGCTTCCGGGCTTTTCCTCCGTGACGAAAGTGATCAACGAATCGAAGGGCACGGTCGCTTTCAACAGCGGGAAAACCACGCTGAAGGATATCCGCGTCATGGGCGTCGAGCCGAAAAAGTTCGGCGAAACCGCGGAATTTGACGAAAGCCTGATGGATATTCACTGGTACCGTTTCCTGAACGTCCTCGCCTCCAGAAAAGACGCGGTGATCCTGTCGTCGAATTTCAAAGCCCTGGGCCTCGAAATCGGCGATACGGTGAACCTGACCATGCCTGCCCTGAAGCGAAACGAATCGGTGAAGGGTACAATCTACGGCTTTGTGGACTACTGGCCCTGTTACAATTCGAAAAGCTATACGGTCCAGTCCGACAAATCTCTCAGCGAAAAGGACGAGTATTTCGTGCTCGGCCGCTTTGACACGATGATGGCGGAATGGAACACGATTCCCTACGAGGTCTGGCTTCGGACCGATGAAGGGGGCAGCACTGACGGCTTCTACGAGATGGCGGAGGAACGCGGCCTGTGGACTGATCGAGTTTACGACACCGAAGCCCTGATTATCGCGGAAGGCACGGAAGCGATCAAGCAGGGCACCAGCGGTATTTTTACAGTCAGCTTTATCGTTTCTCTGACGCTTTCCGTCATCGGCTTCCTGATTTACTGGATCAGTTCAGTCAAAAACCGTGAGCTGCAGTTCGGCGTCCTCCGCGCGATGGGGATGCGCTTTTCCGAGATTGTCGTCATGCTCCTGAATGAGCAGTTCTTCGTCTCGATTCTCTCAATCGGCGCGGGCTACTTCGTCGGCCGCATCACAGCAGTCCTCTACATGCCGCTGATACGGATCGCCTATTCTTCAGCCGATTCGCCGGTTCCGCTTCTTGTAGTCCGCGAAGCCCGCGACGAAATCCGGCTCTTCATCATCGTCGGCCTGATGATCCTCACCGGCCTCCTGATCCTCGCAGCCATCGTGCGCCGCATGCGCATCGCCGAAGCCCTGAAACTCGGCGAGGACTGATGTGCGGTCGCTGGAATGACGCAGGGGCTGTAGATAATTCCGGCTTCTTACGGGCTAATACTCCGCACTTCGATTTTCTACGGGGACCCTTCGGGGTCCCCTCGAAGTTCCGGGTCCCTTCTCCAACTTAGAAAACAGCAACGGCTCAAGCCTCCGGCTCTTACGGCCTCCGCTTGAGCGGATTGCTGTTTTTTGGTCGA
>JAFYGJ010000069.1:0-22273 GCA_017543275.1 Lachnospiraceae bacterium
CAGAAGCTGTCGACAGAACTGATCAAAAAGTACCGTGTAATCGGTATAGAGGATCTTGATGTAAAGCATCTTCTCCGGGAAGGAGATACGGATACAGCAAGACGGATCTCGGACGCCGGGTGGAACAGTTTTGTATCCATGCTTCAGTACAAGGCGGACTGGTACAAAAGGAAACTGGTCAAAGCGGGAAAGTACTTCCCGTCAAGCCAGATCTGTCATGACTGCGGATATCAGTTTCCGGATGTAAAGACGAAGCGTCTTGTCACATGGACCTGTCCCAAGTGCGGGAAGGCGCATCAGCGGGATGAGAACGCAAGCCTCAACATAAGAGATGAAGCGCTTCGGATACTGGCAGGAGTATCCGCGTAACACAGTCAGCCAATCATAACAGGTAGGGCCGGGACGGTCCGAAGTCATGCGCGTGGAGGGCGGGAACCGTCCGGTGAAGCGCGAAACATCCCGGATATGCTGCATGAGAAATCAGCTTACGGAGACAGGCCCGAGACCGGAATCCCCCTCCTCTAAGCGCAGCGTAGGTTGGGGTAGTTCAAAAAAGATAAATACGAGGAAGAAAACATGGCGAAAAGAACAGATATTAAACGGGTGTTGATCATCGGCTCCGGGCCGATCGTGATCGGGCAGGCGGCGGAGTTTGACTATGCGGGCACACAGGCCTGCCTCGCGCTGAAAGAGGAGGGCTACGAGGTTATTCTCTGTAACTCCAATCCCGCGACAATCATGACGGATACGCAGATTGCGGACAAGGTTTACATGGAGCCGCTGACACTTGAATATATCGCGAAAATTCTCCGCTATGAGCGTCCGGACGCGATCGTTCCGGGCATCGGCGGACAGACCGGCCTGAATCTTGCGATGCAGCTTGAGAAAAAAGGCGTCCTCAAGGAATGCGGCGTCGAACTCTGCGGCACACCCTATGACTCGATCGAACGCGCGGAGGACCGCGAACTGTTCAAGGAAATGTGCGAATCGATCGGGGAACCTGTTATTCCTTCCGAGATCACCTATGATCTGGAGACCGCAAAAGAAGCGGCGAAGCGCATCGGATACCCGGTCGTACTGCGTCCTGCCTTTACCCTGGGCGGCACCGGCGGCGGATTTGCCAATGACGAAGAGGAACTGATCCAGATCGGCACGAATGCATTCCGGCTTTCCCCGGTGCATGAAGTGCTCGTCGAAAAGAGCGTCAAGGGCTACAAGGAAATTGAATTCGAAGTCATGCGCGACTCCGAGGACAACGCGATCACGATCTGCGGTATGGAAAATGTGGATCCGGTCGGTGTGCATACCGGCGATTCAATCGTTGTGGCGCCGATCCTTTCGCTGAACGATCACGACCTGAAGATGCTCAATGATTCCGCGATCAAAATCATCCGGGAGCTCAAGATCGCAGGCGGCTGCAATGTCCAGTTTGCCCTGAATCCGGAAAGCTCCGAGTACTTCCTGATCGAGGTCAATCCCCGGGTTTCGAGAAGCTCTGCGCTGGCATCGAAGGCTTCCGGCTATCCGATTGCCCGTGTTACCGCCAAGATTGCGATGGGCATGCTCCTTTCGGAGATCCCGGTTGCAGGCGGACTGGCTTCGACGGAGCCTTCTCTGGACTACATCGTGGCAAAATTCCCGCGATTCCCCTTCGACAAGTTTACAGAAGCTCCGAATACTCTCGGTACGCAGATGAAGGCGACCGGCGAAGTCATGGGCATCGGTGCGAATCTTGAGGAATGCTTCCTGAAATCTGTGCGTTCCCTCGAAGTCGGCGTCAACCATCTGTACATCCCGAAATTTGACAATTACACCGTGGAAGAACTGAAGGAATACCTGAAGGAATTCCACGCGGACTCCCTGTTTGCAATCACAGAGCTTTTGTATCACGGCGTTTCAGTTGCGGAAATCCATGAGATTACGATGATTACGGAGATCTTCCTTGAGAGCCTGAAGCGGATTATCGACATGGAGGAGACGCTGAAACAGCATCCCTGGGATCTGGAGATCCTCCGGGCAGCAAAGAAGATGGGCTTCTCGGATGGCTATGTCGCCAGAATGTGGAAGTGCACCGAGATTGAAGTCTATCATTTCCGGAAGGAGAAAGGCCTCACACCGATCTTCCGTATGGTTGACACGCTGCATACCGGGAAATACATTCCCTATCTGTATTCGAGCTATACCGGCGAAAATGAATCGCGGCTTACGAACAAGAAGAAGGAAGTCGTTCTCGGCGCGGGCCCGATCCGTATCGGACAGGGCGTGGAATTCGACTATTCGACCGTGCATGCAGTACAGACAATCCGCCGCGCGGGTTATGAGGCAATCATTATCAACAACAACCCGGAGACGGTTTCGACGGATTACACCACTTCCGACAAGCTGTATTTCGAGCCGCTGACACCGGAAGACGTGATGGCGATTATCGATTTCGAGCAGCCGGAGGGCGTTATCGCTTCTCTCGGCGGCCAGACCGCGATCAACCTTGCGCAGCCCTTATCGGACCGCGGCGTCCGGATTATCGGGACCGACTGCGAGGCGATTGAGCGCGCGGAAAACCGTGACAGTTTTGAGAAGATCCTGAAGGACCTGCAGATTCCGCAGCCAAGAGGCGAAGCGGTGACGAATTTAAAGGACGGCCTTCGGGTCGCGAATGAAATCGGTTATCCGGTGCTGGTGCGCCCGAGCTTCGTTCTCGGCGGCCGCGCGATGCAGATTGTATCGAAGGATGAGCACCTGATCCGGTATCTGAAGAGCGCTGTGGAAATCGATACGGACAAGCCTGTGCTGATCGATAAGTACATTTTCGGCAAGGAAGTCGAAGTGGACGCGGTCTGCGACGGCCGGGATGTTTTCGTTCCGGGCATCATGGAGCTTGTCGAGCGCACGGGCGTGCATTCCGGCGACTCGATCAGCGTGTATCCGACCTATTCGATTTCGGACAAAGTTAAGGGAAAGATTCTGACTTACGCGAAGAAGCTCGGTCTCGGGATCGGCATCGTAGGCCTTTACAATATCCAGTTTATCGTCACGCCGGAAGAAGAGGTTTACATCATCGAAGTGAATCCGCGTTCCTCCCGGACCGTTCCCTTCCTGTCGAAAGCAACCGGGTATTCGCTGGCGGACATCGCGACCGAAGTGATCCTTGGGAAGTCGCTGAAAGAGCAGGGGATTTTCGACCTCTATCCGGAAGAGAAGAAGCGTTATTACGTCAAGGTTCCGGTATTCTCCTTCAACAAGCTGAAAGGGCTGGATTCCTACCTCTCACCCGAGATGAAGTCCACCGGCGAAGCGATCGGCTACGATAAGACTCTGCACCGCGCAATGTACAAGGCGCTGATTGCTTCCGGCATGAATCTGCAGAATTACGGCACGGTCCTCGTGACACTCGCCGACGAAGACAAGGCAGAGGCGCTTCCTCTGATCCGCCGTTTCTACAACCTCGGCTTCAATATCGAAGCGACAATCGGCACTGCGAATTTCCTTCGTGAGCATGGCATCCGGACCCGTGTCCGCGGCAAGATCAGCGAAGGCTCCGACCAGATCCTCGAATCAATCCGCGCCGGCTACGTCAGCTACATTATCAACACCCGCGCGATTATGTCCGGCGTACACTATGACGACGGCGTTGCGATCCGTCTCTGCGCCACCGAAAACAATGTCACGCTCTTTACCTCGCTTGATACTGTCCGCGTCCTTTTAGACGTTTTGGAGGAGACCACGCAAACCATCTCGACAATTGACGCGAACTGAAACATATGAAAGACAGCATTTTTACCGTTATCTCGAATATCAATCTCACGGAGCTGGTGCTTGAAATGCGGCTCCGGGGGGATACATCTGCGATTACGAATCCGGGGCAGTTTGTGAACCTGAAGCTGCCGGAATTCTATCTCCGGCGGCCGATTTCGGTTGCGGACGTGACAGGAGATGTGCTGACGATTGCCTATAAGGTGGTCGGAAAGGGCACGGCGTCGATGGCGGAGATCGCGGCTGGGACCAGGCTCGATATTCTGACAGGACTCGGGAACGGTTATGATCTTACGAAAGCGGGAGAGAAGCCGCTTCTTATCGGCGGAGGTGTCGGTGTTCCGCCGCTTCTCTGGCTTGCGAAAAAACTGCGGGAACAGGAGATTCCCGTTGATGTTGTGCTCGGATTCAATACTGCTTCGGAAGTGTTTTATCAGGAATGCTTTGAAGCACTCGGCTGCCGGGTTGAAGTAACGACAGCGGACGGAAGTCTCGGGACGAAGGGTTTTGTAACGGATGCGGCACTGTTTTCAGAGGCGCACAGCTATTTCTATACCTGCGGACCGTTGCCGATGCTGCGTGCGGTTTATAACGGGACGGATATCGACGGAGAATTCAGTTTCGAGGAGCGTATGGGCTGCGGCTTCGGCGCCTGCATGGGCTGTTCACAGAAGGTCCGCGGCGGATCGAAACGGATCTGCAAGGACGGGCCGGTGCTTCGAAAGGAGGAAATCCTGTGGGAGAACTGATGCAGAATGACCGCCTTTCGGTGGATTTATGCGGAATCCGGCTTGATAATCCCGTGATTCCGGCTTCCGGAACCTTCGGATATGGGGCGGAATTTGCGGAGCTTTACGACATCAATATCCTCGGAACTTTTTCTTTCAAGGGAACGACACTCGAGCCGCGTTACGGGAACCCGGTTCCACGGATTGCGGAATGCACGGCAGGGATGATCAACGCGGTCGGTCTGCAGAATCCGGGCGTTCATCACGTCATCTCGGAAGAACTTCCGCGGATGAAGGAATACTTTCACAAGCCGGTTATGGCAAATGTCAGCGGCTTCTCGGTCGAAGAATACCGCGAGACCGTATCGCTTCTGTCCGAAGAGGAACAGGTCGGCTGGATCGAACTGAATATCAGCTGCCCGAATGTGCACGGCGGCGGGATGAGCTTCGGAACCGATCCGAAGGCTGCAGCGGAAGTGGTTGCGGCGGTCAAAGCGGTTTCGAAAAAATCGGTAATCGTCAAACTGACGCCGAATGTAACGGATATTGTTTCCATTGCAAAGGCATGCGAAGCGGCAGGCGCGGACGGCATCAGCCTGATCAATACGCTTTTAGGAATGCGGATCGACCTCCGGACCCAAAAACCCGTGATCCGAAATGTCATGGGCGGCTTTTCCGGCCCGGCAGTTTTCCCGGTCGCGCTTCGAATGGTCTGGCAGGTTTCACATGCGGTTTCGGTCCCGGTTGTCGGAATGGGCGGTGTATCGTCGGCAGAGGATGTTTTGGAGATGATGATGGCAGGCGCACGCGCGGTCGAAATCGGTTCTGCAAATCTTGTGGATCCCTTTGCCTGCAAAAAGATCATCGAGGCACTGCCGGAAACGATGGATCGCTTTGGTATCAGGACACTTCGGGAGCTTGTAGTTTCACAGCCGCGTGAATGCTGATTTTGGAGAAAATATGGGAAAAGATGTAATCATTGCCTGTGATTTTTCAGGCGCGGAACAGGTTTACCGTTTCCTCGATCTGTTTACGGAGGAAAAACCCTTCGTGAAGATCGGAATGGAGCTTTTTTATGCGGAAGGTCCGCAGATTGTCCGTGAGATCAAGAAACGCGGCCACAGGATCTTCCTGGATCTGAAGCTTCACGACATCCCGAATACCGTCAAAAAAGCAATGGCGGTCCTGCGGGATCTCGATGTGGATATCACGAATGTCCACGCCGGCGGAACGGCCGCAATGATGGAAGCGGCGCTCGAAGGCCTGACCCGGCCGGATGGCACGCGGCCGAAGCTGATTGCGGTGACGATGCTCACCTCCACCGACCAGAAGGCGATGGAAGAGGATCTCTGGATCAGAGGCGCTGAAATCGGCGACGTCGTCATGCATTACGCCGAGAATGCGAAGAAAGCAGGCCTTGACGGCATTGTCTGCTCGCCCTTAGAAGCCGGAAAGGTTCACGAACTTCTCGGCCCCGACTTCCTGACGGTCACTCCCGGCGTTCGTTTCCCCGGCGGCGAAATCGGCGACCAGAAACGCGTTATGAGCCCCGAAGAGGCCCGCCGTATCGGCTCCGATTACATTGTGATGGGCAGGCCGATCACCGCGGCTCCCGACCCCGTCGCCGCGTACCGCCGCGCCCTCCGCGAGTTTGTGGGTGCGTGAAACTCGCTCCGGATACGGATAATCTCAAAACCCGCTCCGGATTTATGTTATTGCAGAACTCGCAGGCGAGTTCCGCGGACAACCCGGAGCCCGAAGCGAGTCTGGCCAGATGCAAGGAAAGGATGTAAAACAATGACGAGAGAAGAGTTAATTGCACGGGACCTTCTGAAGATAAAGGCGGTGTTTTTCAGGCCGGAGGAGCCTTTTACCTGGGCATCGGGCATCAAAAGCCCGGTGTACTGCGACAACCGGCTGACTCTGTCGGATCCTGAGGTCCGGTCGGATGTGGAGAACGGACTTGCGGAAATGATCCGCGAACATTATCCGGAAGCGGAAGCGCTGATGGGCACTTCGACTGCGGGCATTGCGCACGCGGCAATCACGGGGTTTTTGATGGGACTTCCGATGGGCTATGTCCGGAGCGGAGCGAAGGATCACGGCCGTCAGAACCGGATTGAAGGAAAGCTTGAGCCGGGTCAGAAAGTGGTCGTCGTGGAGGACCTGATTTCAACCGGCGGTTCTGTGCTGGAAGTCGTGGAAGCGCTTCGGGAAGAAGGCGCGGAGGTTCTCGGAATTGCCTCGATTTTCACCTACGGCATGGAAAAAGGCCTGAAGCGCCTTGAGGATGCAAAGGTAAAAAATATTTCGCTGACGAATTTCGACGTGATCGCAAAAGCCGCGGCGGAAGAGGGCTACATTAAGCCGGAGGATGTGGAGCGGCTGATCCGCTTTAGGAACAATCCTTCCGACGAAAGCTGGATCGGAGGAGCGGTATGAGATCCCTGATTGATATTCTGGATCTTTCGACGGAAGAGCTGCAGGAACTCATTGAAACCGCCGAAGACATCATTGCCGATCCCGAAAAGTATGCCGAAGTCTGCCGCCATAAAAAGCTGGCGACGCTCTTTTTTGAGCCTTCGACAAGGACGCGGCTGAGTTTCGAAGCGGCGATGTACGAACTCGGGGGCAATGTGCTTTCCGTCTCCAGCGCGGATTCCAGCTCTGCCGCGAAAGGCGAAAGCGTCGCGGATACCGCGAAAACCGTCAGCTGCTACGCGGACATCATTGCGATGCGGCATCCGAAGGAAGGCGCAGCTTATGTTGCAGCGGCAAATGCTTCGATTCCGGTGATCAACGCCGGTGACGGCGGTCACCTGCATCCGACGCAGACGCTGGCGGATCTGCTGACGATCTGGCTCGAAAAAGGGCGGTTCACAGATCTTACGATCGGTCTCTGCGGCGACCTCAAATTCGGGCGGACGGTGCATTCTTTGATCTCGGCCATGAGCCGTTATCCGGGAAACCGCTTCGTTCTGATCTCCCCGGAAGAACTGAAGGTCCCGAGTTACGTCAAATCCGTGTTGAAGGAGAAGAATATTCCCTATGAGCAGACTTCGGATCTGATGGCGGTCATCGGAGACCTCGATATCCTTTATATGACACGTGTCCAGCGGGAGCGCTTCTTCAATGAAGAGGATTACCTGAGGCTGAAAGACAGCTACATCCTGACGCCGGACAAGATGCGATCGGCGCGCGGTGACCTTTCCGTAATGCATCCGCTGCCCCGTGTCAATGAGATCAGCGTCGCGATCGACGACGATCCGCGCGCCTGCTACTTCAAACAGGTCAAAAACGGCAAATATATGCGGATGGCGCTGATTCTGAAACTCCTTCGGGAGGCGGGAACGCTGAAAACGCTTCCGGAAAGGAGCAGGACATGACAGTAGACTCAATCCAGAACGGAATCGTGATCGACCATCTGAGGGCGGGCTCCGCGATGAAGCTTTATGAGCTTCTCGGGCTTTCCGATCCTTCGCTTACGGTCGCAATCATGAAAAATGTAACAAGCAGAAAGCTCGGCCGAAAGGACATCATCAAGATCGACGGCATTACCGATGTCAATCTGGACGTCATCGGCTATGTCGATCCGGAGGCAACGGTGAACATTATCCGGGACGGTGAACTGATTGAGAAGAAAAGTATTCCGGCGCCGGAGCGGCTTGTGAATGTACTCCGCTGCAAAAATCCCCGCTGTATTTCCACAACGGAACAGGAACTGCCGCAGATTTTTGCGCTTTCCGACCGGGAAAGACGCATTTACCGCTGCCTGTACTGCGAAACCCGTTTCAGTTCATAAAAAAGCGCTGATTTGGGGTCTTCTCATTTTGCACGTATTCTGTTATGATTATGATAAACAGATGTCTTGTCCGGTGAGCCGGGCATTTCATCCCTATTCCAACATCTGAGGTTTGCTTATGATTTACGATTCCGCCGTCATCGGCACCGGGCCTGCGGGACTTTCCGCAGCACTGAACCTGAAAATCCACGACAAAAACTTTCTCTGGTTCGGATCGAAATCGCTCAGCGAGAAGATCCGGAAAGCGGAGCAGATCCTGAACTATCCGGGTTTTTATGCGGCTTCCGGAGAGGATCTTCAGAAAGCCTTCCTTGACCAGGCAGAGAAGATGGGCCTTGAGATCAACGAATCCATGATCAATGAGATCGTACCCTTCGGCGATCACTTTGCGCTGATGGCAGGAGCGGACTTTTTCGAGGCAAAAACGGTGATTCTCGCGACTGGCGTTTCCGTCAAAGCCATCCTTAAAAATGAGGCGGAATACCTCGGCCGCGGCGTCAGTTACTGTGCGACATGCGACGGCTCTCTGTACCGCGGGAAGAAGATTGCGGTTCTCTGCAATAATGCACGATTCGAATATGAGGTGCGTTACCTTGCGGACCTTGCGGCGGAAGTCCTGTATTTTCCCCAGTATGCGGGAATCGGAGAGCTTCCCGAAAACGTGACGGTCCTGAAGGAAAGAATCCTCGGGATCGATGGCGGGATGAAGGTAAATGCACTGGATCTCTTCTCCGGGCGTATCGAAATCGACGGCATCTTTATCCTTCGGGACAGCATCAGCCTGAAAAGCCTGCTGAAAGGACTTGAAACGAAAGACAATCATATCCTTGTCAACCGCCGGATGGAAACCAATATCCCGGGGGTTTATGCGGCAGGAGACTGTACCGGACGGCCATATCAGTATACAAAAGCAGCAGGAGAGGGCAACATCGCCGCGCACAGCGCACTGGAATATCTGGATTCTGTTCCGGATAACGGGTGAAGCAATTGAGTGAAATTACGGTATCTAAAGCAATAATCAAAAGACTTCCGCGGTATTACCGTTATCTCGAGGAGCTTCGGAACGAGGGTGTCGAGCGGATTTCTTCGGGAGAACTGTCGGAACGCATGAAGGTGACGGCTTCCCAGATCCGCCAGGACCTGAACCATTTCGGCGGTTTCGGGCAGCAGGGCTACGGCTATAAGGTCGACTATCTGTACCAGGAGATCGGGAAGATCCTCGGGCTGGACCGGATCAAGCGCCTGATCCTGATCGGCGCGGGACACCTTGGAACCGCACTCGCAAACTACACGAATTACCGGAACCGCGGTTTCTTTATCGAGGCGATTTTTGACCGGGATCCGGAAAAAATCGGAACGCTTGTCCATGAAATCCCGGTGTATTCCATCGATGAACTGGAGCAGTATCTTGCGAAAAACAAAGTGGATATCGCGGCCATCACAATTCCCAAGGAAGAGGCGGTAAAGGTTGCGAAGCGCCTGACGGATGCGGGCATCCGGGCAATCTGGAATTTTGCACACACGGATCTTGCGGTCCCGGATACGGTTGCAGTCGAAAATGTGCATCTTTCGGAAAGCCTGATGAGCCTCTCGTATAAGTTGAAGAATATGTAAACAGATGAGGATTCTACTATGTTTCTGATTATTGTCGCCCTGGTCGGCGGCCTCGGCATGTTTATCTACGGCATGAACCTGATGAGCCGCGGAATTGAACGCGTCGCCGGCAACAAACTGCGTGACATACTGAAAAAATTCACGCGAAACCGCTTTTTCGGACTCGTGGTCGGCACTTTTTTTACCGCATTGATTCAGTCCTCAAGCGCCGCGACGGTTATGGTCGTCAGCTTTGTCAACTCCGGGCTGATGACGCTCACTGAAGCTTCCGGCGTCATTATGGGCGCGAACATCGGTACCACGGTTACCGCGATGCTGGTTGCTTTCCGGCTTGGTGCGATCGCACCGATTTTCGTGTTCCTCGGTGCGATCATGTCCTATTATGTAAAAAGACCGATGATCCGAAAGAGCGGCGACATCGTGCTCGGCTTCGGTATTCTGTTCCTGGGCATCAGCGCGATGTCGGAATCGATGTCCTCGCTGAAGGAGGTTCCGGCCGTTGCCAATGTTCTTTCCGGGTTTACGAATCCTTTTATCGGCCTTCTTTTAGGCCTTGTGATTACTTCGGTGGTGCAGAGTTCTTCGGTGACGGTTTCGATCCTTGTCGTCATGGCATCCCAGGGTCTCGTCGACCTGAATATCTGCCTGTACGTCATTCTCGGATGTAATATCGGCGCCTGCACCTCGGCGCTTCTTTCCGGCCTGAACGGCTCCAAGAATGCGAAGCGCGCTTCCCTGATCCATTTCCTGTTCAATGTTTTCGGATCGATCATTCTGTTCGTCCTTCTGACCTTCTTCGGTCCGCAGATAGAAAATGTGATCATGTTTATCGCAGGCGGCAATTCCGACGCCGGATCACTTGGACGCAACATCGCATTTGCCCACTTCCTGTTCAAGATTTTCATGGTGATTCTGTTCTATCCGTTCATGAATCTCCTGATCAAACTGACCTATGTCCTGGTGCCGGGCGACGACGAAGAGGAGAACGGGGGCCAGCTTGTCACGCGCTTTATTTCAAATGCCTTCCCGAATCCCGCGATCGCAGTATACCTTGCGGTCCAGGAAATCTACCGGATGGCGCATATGGCTAAGGATAACCTGAACCTCGCAATGAGCTGTCTATATACGGTTGATGCTGAGAAGGTCCGGAGCGTCGAAGATACAGAACTCTATATCGACTTCCTCAACATCAAGATCAGCGACTACCTCGTCAAGATCAACCAGAACACCCTGCCCCTTGCAGATGCGAGCCGCATTTCCGGCTATTTCCACGTCGTCAGCGATATTGAGCGCATCGGTGACTACGCCGACAATATCCGCGAGTACACGATCCAGATGGCTGAGAACAACGTTTCTTTCTCCGACGACAGTATTGCGGAACTGAAGGAGATGATGGAAAAAGTCAACCTGATGATTGACGAGGCACTCGAGATGTTCGGCGAAAAGGAAAATGACATCCACATGGAGGAGATCCGCCGCCTCGAAGATGAAGTGGACCAGATGGAGCAGCAACTTCAGCAATCCCACATCGACCGCCTGAATCGCGGCCTCTGCACCGCGGAAGCCGGCATTTACTTCTCCGACACCGTATCGGCCCTCGAGCGGATCGCTGACCACGCCATCAACGTGGCATTCGCGGTTTCCGACTCCGCCGCCAACGAAAAGCTTGCCCGCTTCGGCCAGATCCAGCTGAAGTAAACCTCCGCAGCCCCGCGACACAGACGCCAACCCGGACGCAGTCCCGGGGCACAGATATCAGCTTCGCAAGGCGACTTACGACGTGCCTCAGATTTTCTGAAGTTCCGGGATTCGGCGAAACAAAGCAAAACCGTCCGAGCATTTGCCGCAAGAGCAAATGATTGGACGGTTTGCTTTGTATTAGTTGCCGAAGGGACCCGGAACTTCAAGGGGCAAAGCCCCGTAGAAAATCGAGGTGCGGAGTTTTAGCCGGTGAAGCTGATATCTGTGACTGGGGGCTGCGTCCGGGTCACGGGACAGCGTCCGGGATGCCAGCTGCGTCTTTGAGGCGG
Source organism: Lachnospiraceae bacterium (assembly GCA_017543275.1). GTDB lineage: Bacteria > Bacillota > Clostridia > Lachnospirales > Lachnospiraceae > UBA1267. The sequence goes on from JAFYGJ010000069.1 coordinate 11,925, forward strand.
GTCAGATTTGGCGGAGGAGGGCGCGGAGGTAGGTTTCGAGGAAGCCGGGGCGGTCTTCGAGGAGGTGGTAGGCGGGCTGGGAACGGTATTCGCGGCGGAAGAGCTGGAGGCCGGAGTCTTTGATCGCGGGCAGGAAGAAGCCGCGCATCAGGGTGTAGCAGGTCGCGGCCGTGGCCGGGACGCGGTAGGCGCGGTCAACAAAAGAAGCAAGCTTTTTGTGGATCGCGTAGCCTTCGACCGTCAAAAACCAGTAGTTCCTGAAATCAGGATAGAAGAATTTAAGCTCATCCTGAAGGAGCCGGATCGAAATTTCGATGCGGTTCTCTTCGAAATGGAGGGAAATGTCGTCGGAAAAGGTGTAATCCAAAGGATTCGGGAAGGAAAAGGGGAAGCGGAGGAAGGCTGTGAGGCGGCTGCCGTCTTTACGGAGACCGGAGTCTTCGACCGTGAAGTCGGAGCGAAGAGCATCCTGGTAGGTGAGGGCAGGCAGGATTGCCGGCATGCCCTTGATGTCTTCTTCGTTGTGCAGAAGGAGGAAATGCTCCGCCTTTTTATCATGGGTGCGGCAGTAATCCTCATATACTGAGATCAGTTCACCGCCTGTGAAAGGGTCTTCGCGGTCAATGCCGAGAAAGCGCTCGATCGTTTTCTGTCGGAAATTCGGAACGGGCAGGAGAGACCGCTTTGCCCGAAGATGCTTCAGGATATCAAAGCTCTGCATTCTGCCAAGGGGGCAGGGAATGCCGTACTGCGAAGCCAGCTGTTCGATGAAGCGGATGTCGAAAGTTTCGCCGTTGAAAGAGATCAGAATGTCGTAGTTTTCGGCGAAGGCAAAGAAGGCGCGAAGCACATTCTGCTCGTCAGAAAGCGATTCCGAGAACCACTGACGGAGCAGGAAGCCATCTTCTTCCACAGTCACGGCGCCGATCAGATAGAGTCCGGAATTGTACGCGGAAAGGCCGGTAGTCTCGATATCAAAAAACAGGAGACGCTCCGGCGGCCCGATCCGCGTAAGATCATAGCACATTTCAGTCTGAAAACTTTTCTGAACGGTAATCATGGGGAAAGTATAGCATTAATTCGTAAAACTGACAAGCAAAAGGTTCTTGTGAAAAGAGAACATATGTGCTATTATAGTCCTCGATGACAGGATAAGGAGGTCTTGCATGATCGCTTTTGTAAAGGGGATTCTATCGGAAATCGGCGAGGGGAAAGTTGTCGTCGACTGCGGGAGCCTCGGATATGAAATCAATGTGCCGTCTTCCGTGACGGGAGCGGTGCGGATCGGTTCGGAAGTGAAGCTTTACACGTTTCTGAACGTCCGCGAAGATGAAATGAGCCTGTTCGGCTTCCTGGACCAGGACAGCCTGTCCATGTTCAAGCTCCTGATTACAATCAGCGGTATCGGTCCGAAAGGCGCTTTGGGCGTGCTGTCAGTCATGTCCGTATCGGATCTTCGCTTTGCAGTCCTCGCCGGCGATGCAAAATCCATTTCACGGGCGCCGGGGATCGGCCAGAAGACAGCCCAGCGGATTGTGATGGAGCTGAAGGATAAAGTCAGCATCAGCGACAGCTTTGACAGTTCCGGGAATGTGGGAAGCGCTGCTGCCCTGACAGGAGAAGAGTCCTCGGCGAAATCGGATGCGATCATTGCGCTGACAGAGCTTGGATTCAGTTCCTCCGATGCGCTTCGGGCAGTCTCGAAAGTGGAGATCGCGGGACGCTCGGCAAACCAGATCCTGAAAGACGCACTGAAAGCGCTTGGAAGATAAACAACAGGAAAGAAAGATATGAACCGCAGAATCATCACCACGGAAGAAATGATTGAGGACATTCCGGTCGAGAATTCACTCCGGCCGCAGCGGCTGTCCCAGTATATCGGTCAGGAAAGACTGAAGGAAACGCTGAAAATCTATATTGACGCCGCGAAGGAACGCCGGGAAGCTTTGGACCATGTGCTTCTCTACGGGCCTCCCGGACTCGGAAAAACGACTCTTGCGGGTATTATTGCGAACGAGATGGGCACAAATATGAAAATTACTTCAGGCCCGGCAATTGAAAAGCCGGGAGAGCTCGCGGCGATTCTCAACAACCTGCAGGAAAACGATGTGCTGTTCATCGACGAAATTCACCGGCTGAACCGCCAGGTAGAGGAAGTCCTGTATCCGGCGATGGAGGATTTTGCAATTGATATCGTGATCGGGAAAGGACCGACAGCACGCTCGATCCGGCTTGATCTGCCGCATTTCACTTTGGTCGGCGCGACGACAAGGGCAGGACTTCTGACAGCGCCTCTTCGGGACCGCTTCGGCATCATACATCGGATGGAGTTCTATACGGTTGAAGAGCTGCATGAAATTGTCATGCGAAGCTCGGAGGTCCTGGGTGTGCGGATTGACGAGGAAGCCTCCTATGAACTTGCAAGAAGGTCGAGAGGCACACCGCGGCTTGCAAACCGCTTCCTGAAGCGGGTCCGGGACGTGGCGCAGATCCGCGGCGATGGAAACATCACGAAAAAGATCACAGACGAAGCACTGGACATGCTTGATGTGGACAAGCTCGGTCTTGACAACGGCGACCGCAAGATCCTGCTTCTCATGATCGAGAAATTCGGCGGCGGACCTGTCGGACTGGACACATTATCCGCGGCGCTTTCCGAAGACGCCGGGACACTGGAAGATGTTTACGAGCCCTACCTTCTGCAGAACGGATTCATTGTCCGGACGCCGAAGGGACGCGTTGTAACCGATCACGCTTACGCACATCTTGGTATACCGCATGAAGAAAATGATTGAACTTCTGGCGCCGGCCGGCTCCTTCCAGGTATTGAAAGCCTGCATCTCGGCCGGCGCAGATGCTGTCTATATGGGGCTTTCGAGGTTCTCCGCGCGCGCATTTGCCGAAAACGCGGAAGGCGAAGACTATATCCGTGCGATCGACTATGCGCATCTGCACGGTAAAAAACTGTACCTGACCCTGAATACACTTCTGAAGGAGCAGGAACTGTCGGAAGAGATCCATCCTCTGCTGGATCCGCTGTATGAAGCCGGGCTTGACGGGATTATTGTCCAGGACTTCGGCCTGATGCGCATGCTTTCCCGGGATTATCCCGGCCTTCCTCTTCATGTCAGCACCCAGGCGACGGTGACAGACCCGGGGGCGGCCAATCTTCTGAAAGGACTCGGCGCCGTCCGGGTTGTACCGGCACGGGAACTTTCACTTCAGGAAATCCGGCGGATCAAAGAAGAGAGCGGGCTCGAGGTGGAATGTTTCATCCACGGTGCGCTCTGTTATTCGTATTCGGGGCAGTGCCTGTTCAGTTCTCTCGTGGGCGGGCGCTCCGGGAACCGCGGCCGCTGCGCCCAGAGCTGCCGGATGCCCTATAACCTGTATGATGAGCAGGGAAGAAAGCTGAATCAGAAGGGCGAAGAGTATCTTCTGAGCCTGAAGGACCTGAATTCACTCGCGTATCTTCCGGAACTGTACTGCGCAGGTGTTGACTCCCTGAAGATCGAAGGCCGCATGAAGAAAGCAGAATATGCGGCTGGTGTAACCTCCGTTTACCGGAAGTATCTGGATTTACTGTTGAAACTTTCGGAAGAGCAGCGCTGCGAAACGCCCGAGGAATTCCGGAAAGCGGGATACAAAGTGAATATTTCGGACGAAAAGAAGCTTTTTGATCTTTTCAACCGGAACGGTTTTACGGACGGATACCTCACACGTCATAACGGCCGGGAGATGCTGAGCTTGAAAAAACCTTCCTTCCGGGAGGAACCGAAGGAACTCTCGGAAGAAATCCGGAAACAATATATTGATACGCCGCACAAAAGCACGATTCAGATGACATATCGCTTTACTGAGGGCGATCCGGGGGAGCTGAGACTGCGTACGGATCTTGACAAAAAGGAGTTTACGGTATCGGTCCAAAGTGATTTCATCCCGGAGCGTGCCGAATCCCGCCCGACGGACCGGGAGGCTGTTGAACGGCAGCTTCTTCGGCTCGGAGATACGGATTTTGATGCGGAATCCATCGAAGGAATCCTGGAACCGAACCTCTTCCTTCCGGTCTCTTCGCTGAATGCATTCAGAAGAAAAGCCGTATCGGCGCTGACAGAGGAGATCCTGTCCGCATACAGAAGGAAGCTTCCGGAGAGAAAGACCGGGAAGGCAAATGATCCTGCAGAAAAAAAGATGCCTGTTTCCGGGATGTGCCTTCAGGTCCTGGTGACCCGAAAAGAACAGCTTTCGGCAGCACTCGAATCCGCTGCGGAAACGGTTATCCTTGAATCCACCATTGCGGAAGCCTCCGAATATCAGGCGCTTTCCGAGCAGATTCACACGGCAGAAAAACGCAGTTTCCTGGCTTTTCCGCCGATATTCCGGCAGGAGATGCAGCGCTGGTTCAATCAGAACGCCGAAGCAGTCCGGGAAGCCGGGTTTGACGGATTTCTGGTCCGGACACTCGGCGAGATCAGCTGGCTTAAGGAGAGAAATATCCCGGGCGAGCGGCTTTCGGACCATACGCTGTATGCGATGAACCTGGAAGCTCAGTCATTCCTCCGGGACAGCGGCTTTTCGCGTCTTACGGTTCCTCTGGAGCTTTCGGAGCCGGAGATCCGCGGGATGGATTTCACGAATGACTGCCTGCTTTTATACGGTTATCTTCCGATGATGCTTTCCGCAAACTGTCTCGTGCGGACAGCGGAGGGCTGCGATCACAGAAACAGGACCGTGATCCTTTCGGACCGCCTGCAGAACAGGCTGCCGGTGGAGTGCATCTGCCGCTTCTGCATGAACCGGATCCTGAACGCGGTCCCCTTGTCTCTTCTTTCTCTGCACAAAGATGTGGAAAAGCTTCAAATTCCCACGGGAAGGCTTGATTTTACGATCGAATCGGCTGATGAAACCAGGGAAATCATCCGGGCATTTACACGGGCTTATCGGGACGGAAAAGACGTTTCGGAACGCCCGAAATTTACGCGCGGCCATTTCCGAAGGAAGGTTGACTGAAACCGGTTTTTTTGCTATACTATATCGAATACTGGGGTAAATCGGCTTTTGTTCTTCTCAAAACCGGGATATCCCCGGGTTTTATGCGTGTTTGAGGCGAAATATGAGACTATTTCTGAAATCACATAAACTGGATTATGTCAGCTACGATGTCCGCGGACCGGTTTTGGAAGAAGCGGAGAAGATGGAAGCGCAGGGCATCCGGATCCTGAAGCTGAATATCGGGAATCCTGCACCGTTCGGGCTGATGGCGCCCGAAGAAATCATTTCGGATATGATTCGGAATATCCCGGATGCAGAAGGCTACAGTAATTCGAAGGGAATTTTTGCGGCCAGGAAGGCCATCATGCAGTATCACCAGCTGAAAGGCCTGCCAAACCTCGACGTCGATCATATCTATACCGGAAACGGGGTATCGGAGATGATTTCTATGTCCATGCAGGGGCTTCTCGATAACGGCGACGAAGTGCTTGTGCCTTCACCGGATTATCCGCTGTGGACCGCATGCGTGACGCTTTCCGGCGGAAAAGCCGTGCATTACCGCTGCGACGAACAGGCAGACTGGTACCCGGACATTCAGGACATCCGGAGCAAAATCACCGACCGCACCAAGGCCATTGTCATCATCAATCCGAACAATCCGACCGGTGCCGTTTACCCGGTGGAACTGCTTCAGGAGATTGTTGAAATCGCAAGAGAGCACGAACTGATCATTTTCTCGGATGAGATTTACGACCGTCTGGTCATGGACGGCATTAAGCATACCTCGATCGCATCGCTTGCGCCGGATCTGTTCTGCGTTACCCTGAACGGTCTCTCAAAATCCCACCGGATTGCGGGATTCCGGGTCGGCTGGATGGTGCTTTCCGGTCGGAAAGATCATGTGCAGGGCTATATCGAAGGCCTGAACATGCTGAGTTCCATGCGGCTCTGCAGCAACGTGCCTTCGCAGATGATCATCCAGACCGCGATCGGCGGCATTCAGAGCGCGGACCAGCTGATTCTTCCGGGCGGAAGAATTTACGAGCAGCGTGAATGCGTCGACCGGCTGGTAAATGAGATTCCGGGCCTTTCGGAGGTGCGTCCGCACGGCGCATTCTATACCTTCCCGAAGCTCGATGTGAAGAAATTCAACATTACGGATGACGAGAAATTCTGTATCGACCTGCTGCACGAAAAACGGGTGCTTTTAGTGCCCGGAAAAGGCTTCCACTGGGAAGAGCCGGATCACTTCCGGATCGTCTATCTGCCGCGCGTTGAAGTGCTGCAGGAAGCCATGAACGCGATGGCGGAATTCCTGGACGGATACCGCCAGCACTGAACATCTTAGGATAACATGAACGGACTGACACAAGAAGAAGTTCAAAAAAGAATAGAAGCGGGACAGGTAAACCATGTCAAAGCGGGGAACACCCGGTCCTATGCCAGCATCATTTTAGGGAATACACTGACCTTTTTCAACCTGCTGAACGTCGTGTTTTTTGTCGGGGTGCTTTTGGTCGGCTCCTACAAGAACGGCCTGTTTATGCTCGTGATCCTGATCAATACCGGCATCGGCATTTTCCAGGAAATCCGGACGAAACGCACGCTCGACAAGCTCTCGATCATGAACATGAGCCGGACGATTGCAGTCCGGTCAGGGACGCAGCAGGACATAGCCGTAAATGAAATCGTGCTTGACGATGTACTCCTCTTAAAACAGGGCGACCAGATCCCCTGCGACTGCGAGGTGCTTCAGGGAGCTCTTGAGGTAAATGAATCGCTCCTTACGGGTGAATCGGACAATGTAACGAAGAAAGCGGGGCAGGAACTTCTGTCCGGGTCCTTTATTACAGCCGGTTCCGCCTATGCGAAAGTGACAAAAGTCGGCGATGAAAGCTATGCCGCGAAAATCGCAGGAGAAGCGAAAAAGAAACGCGTCCGGAAATCCGGACTCCGCGATACTTTAAACCGGATTCTGAAAATCGTCAGCTTTGCAATCATCCCGCTGTGCGGACTGCTGTTTGCCAAGATGTACTTCATGAATCACTATCCGCTGAAGGAAACCGTGGAAATGACTGCGGCATCCGGCGTCGGCATGATTCCGGAAGGGCTGATTCTTCTGACCAGTGTCTCGCTGACGCTGGGCGTATTAAAGCTTGCACAGCAGCGGACGATTGTGCAGGATCTGTACTGTATCGAAACACTTGCTCGTGTCGACGTACTCTGTCTCGATAAAACCGGAACCCTGACCGAAGGCCGGCTCAAGGTGGAGCAGGTAATCGACATGACCGAAAAAGAGGAGCTTTCGCCTGCGCTTCAGCAGCTTCTCTTTACCATAGATTCGAAAAATGCGACTACCGAAGCGCTTTCCGCGTATTTCGGCGCGCCGATCACAAGTGCCTGGAAACTGCAGAAGGCCATTCCTTTTTCTTCGGAACGGGAATATTCCGGTGCAGTTTTTGAAGAGCAGGGAAGTATCTATATCGGTGCCGTACAGGCGCTGTTCCCCGCGGATACGGCGCTTCTGCAGGAGGCAGGCGAGTATGCGAAGCAGGGTTTCCGTGTCATTGCGGCTGCGCAGAGCGACCAGCCTTTCTCCGGCGGCATTGTGCCGGGAGAACTTCGCCCGCTCGGCCTTGTCCTGATGACGGATGTGATCCGACGCGAATGTCAGAATACGCTGAAGTATTTCGCGGAGCAGGATGTGACGCTCAAGGTGATTTCCGGTGATGATCCGGTGACAGTATCGCGCATTGCCGCGCAGTGCGGTCTTTCGGGGGCGGAGGATTATCTGGACGCTTCCAGAATCACGGAAGACCAGGATCTTCCGGAACTGATGGATCGGTATACGGTCTTCGGCCGCGTACGTCCGGAACAGAAAAAGAAGATGATCGCGGCGCTTCAGGAGCACGGCCACAAGGTCGCGATGACCGGAGACGGCGTCAATGACGTTCTTGCCTTCAAGCAGGCGGACTGCTCGATCGCGATGGCATCCGGCTCGGATGCGGCAAAGCATACGGCGGATATCGTGCTTCTGGATTCGGATTTCACCTCCCTTCCGGACGTGGTAAAGCAGGGCCGGCGCGTCATCAACAATATCTGCAGCGCTTCCACGATGTACCTGATCAAGACAATGTTTTCGATTGTCCTGACGCTTCTTACGGTCATTGCCGGCATCAGCTATCCGGTACAATCCATCCATCTCACGATTATCAGTGCCTTTGCGGTCGGCGCCCCGACCTTCCTGCTGCAGTTTGAGCCGAGTTACCTCAGGGTACAGGACGATTTCATCCGGCGTGTCATGCATTATGCGCTGCCGGCGGGCGTGACAATTGCGGTGCTTTCCTATGCACTGAACAATGTCGGCCTTTTGGTGGACCGGAACAATGCCTCGATGCTCACAACGATCTGTGTGCTTGCGATCGGCTATATTTATTTCTACATGCTGCGGCGGGTTTACCAGCCGATGAACCTGTTCCGGCGGATTGTCGTGTACAGCATGCAGGTGCTGTTCTTCGTCGTCATTATTTTCGGCCAGCACCTCCTTGACATGACGAATGTTTCCACGACGGGTGTTGTTGTGCTTCTTGCGGTCGTGACTTTCGCGCCGATTTTTGAAGACCTTTTAGAGAGGGCTTTTGATATCGTAACGGACCGCATTACACGCTACCGGGCCTGGCGGAAGGCGGAAAAAAAGGCCGCGGAATCCTCATGAAGCGGCGAAGCTTACAGCGTTTTCTTCGGATAATCCTGATTCCGTTCGGCATCATTCTGATGCTTTTTACAGCATGTACACGGGAGCCGGAAGTGATCCGGACCGAGACAGAGAAGACGGAACCGGTTTCCGAAAGTGAATCGGAAAGCACCGAGGATCCGGAAGCCCGGGAAGAATCCGCATCGGAGAATACGGCAGATACGGAATCCGAAAGTGAATCCGAAACGGAAAGTTCAGAAGAGACGGAAACGGCAGCTCCCAAGAATTCGCACGAAGGAGAAGCGGTGTTTTTCGGACACTATATGAACGCGGATATCGCGGCGCTGAATCAGCGTACACTTAACTCTGAAGGCGCTCATCTTTATGACGTGCTGTCAGAGCCTTCGTTTAGCGCGGAATCGGTACGCGCACTGATTGAAGCTTACAGTTTCCCGGAAACCGCGTATCTCGGCGGAGAACCGCGGACGGACGATCGTACATGGGAAATCATGGAGAACCGGAACCTTTCGGCGCTCAGTGAAGAAAACTTCGGAATCCGGTATGCGCTTCTTACCGACAACGCAGATGTCCGGGCCTTTCCGACAATGCTTCCCGCGAAAAATGAACTCACGGAGGAATCTTTCGACCTTCTGCAGGAGAGCGGGTTTTCTCTGGGAGAGGGCGTGATCGTCCTTCACGAATCTGCGGACGGCGCCTTTCTCTTTGTGCAGGGCAGCAATTACAGCGGCTGGATAGAGCGCGAAAAAGCGGCTTTCTGCGGCTTTTCGGAATTCAGTGAGTATCTTTCCGCCGAAGACTTCATCGTCGTTTTAAAGCAGCGTTTTATGCTGAATTCGCGGGCCCTGAGGCTTGGGACGGTGCTTCCGTACCGGGAAAGGACCGAAGAAGGCTTTACGGTGCTCCTTCCGGAACGGTCGGAGAGCGGGGAGCTAATAATCCGCGAGGAAATGGTTCCGGATGACCCGCAGTCCGTATCAGACGGATTCCTTCCCTACAGTGTCGAGGATTTAACGAACCGCAGCTTCACGCTGACCGGTTTTCCCTACGGCTGGGGCGATACGAACCAGTATTACGACTGTTCTTCGACGGCCGGGCTTCTGTATCAGTGCTACGGCATCCGTCTTCCGCGGAACACTTCCTGGATGAAGGGCTTTGACGGCGGCGGGACATACGCAGTCAGCCTTGAGGGCCTTTCGGACGAGGAAAAGCTTTCTCTGATTGCGGCGCATCCGGGTGCGGTTCTTGTGATGAGCGGCCATGCGATGATTTACGGCGGCACCCGGACAGACGAAGAAGGAAACCTGCATTATATGGTCGTTCACAGCAACAGCGGCTATTACGACAGTCCGGCGGCAGATGTGTTCCATCCGGTTTATGCAACTGTGGAAGCGGACCTTCTGGGACTGTACCGCGCAGACGGAACCCTGTTTTTATCGGCAGTGCATACACTGCTTTACTATGAATAAACGTACCGGAACTTCCATCCGGTACAAAGAGGAGAAAGTTTGAAACTGTTCCGGTAGGAGCCAAGTAGCGAGAAGGCAATAAAACTCTGGCCGCCCGAATAGCCGGCCTAACGAGCAGTGAAAAGACTACGCAATCACAGCCTGCGGAGAAGAATCGTCAGTAATGATAAATCCTC
>JAFYGJ010000070.1:0-11483 GCA_017543275.1 Lachnospiraceae bacterium
AATCGCTTCCATGCACTGCTCCGCCAACACCGATATGAACGGCGAGCACACCGCGATCTTCTTCGGCCTTTCCGGAACCGGCAAGACCACCCTTTCCACCGACCCCAAGCGTCTTCTCATCGGCGACGATGAGCACGGCTGGGACGACAACGGCGTCTTCAACTTCGAAGGCGGCTGCTATGCAAAGGGCATTAATCTTGATAAGGATTCCGAGCCGGACATCTACAACGCAATCCGCCGCGATGCGCTTTTAGAGAATGTTACGGTTGATGCAGACGGCAAGATCGATTTCGCAGACAAGAGCGTAACCGAGAACACCCGTGTTTCCTACCCGATCGACCACATTGAAAACATCGTGCAGAAGGTTCGCCCGATCAGCGCCGGCCCCGATGCCGACAACGTGATCTTCCTTTCGGCAGATGCATTCGGCGTTCTGCCCCCGGTTTCAATCCTGACTCCGGACCAGACCAAGTACTACTTCCTCAGTGGCTTCACAGCAAAGCTTGCAGGAACTGAACGCGGCATCACCGAGCCCACTCCGACTTTCTCTGCATGCTTCGGCCAGGCATTCCTGGAGCTGCATCCGACGAAGTACGCGGAAGAGCTTGTCAAGAAGATGGAAAAAGTCGGTGCGAAGGCTTACCTCGTGAACACCGGCTGGAACGGAACCGGCAAGCGGATCTCCATCAAGGATACCCGCGGCATCATCGACGCAATCTTAAACGGCGCGATCAAGAATGCTCCGACCAAGACCATTCCGTACTTCAACTTCGAAGTTCCGACCGAGCTTACGGGCGTTGCAACCGACATCCTCGATCCGAGAGACACCTACGCGGATCCCGCTGTCTGGGAAGAGAAGGCGAAAGACCTCGCCAGCCGCTTCCAGAAGAACTTCGTCAAGTACACCACAAACGAAGCCGGCAAGGCGCTTGTACCCGCCGGCCCGCAGCTGTAACTGTACTGACAAAACCGATAAAGAAAAACGCCGGCACCTGCCGGCGTTTTTCTTCTGGTCAAATCTTTCCTTCTCCAATTTTACGCTTCATTTCAAAAACCTCTTGACAAGTTAGCCGAAACTAACTATAATACAGACGATGGAGTTAGCCTGAGCTAACTCCATATTACAGGCCGATGGTTAGTTTATGCTAACTGAAAGGAAGGAATAATCTATGATTCCACTGACATTTGCCGAAAACGGCGAAGAAAACATCATCAAAAAGATCGGCGGCTCGCCGGAAGTCCGGCAGCATCTCGAAAATCTCGGCTTCGTTGTGGGCGGAACCGTCACAATCATCAATTCGATCGGCGGAAACGTCATCGTCAATGTCAAAGAGTCCCGGGTCGCAATCAGCGAGGGACTGGCCAATAAAGTTCTGGTATGAAAAAGGAGGAGATTATGAGAACACTCAGGGAAGTCAGAATCGGTGAGACTGTGAAAGTCAGAAAGCTCACCGGCGAAGGTGCCGTGAAGCGCCGGATCATGGACATGGGCATCACAAAAGGCGTGGAAATCTATGTCCGTAAGGTCGCGCCGCTCGGAGATCCTGTCGAAGTGACGGTCCGCGGCTACGAACTTTCAATCCGAAAGGCCGACGCCGAAATGGTACTGGTAGAGTAAAGAGAAAAGAGGTAAAAGAACATTATGAGTATTCGAATTGCCCTTGCAGGCAACCCCAACAGCGGCAAGACAACCCTGTTCAATGCATTGACAGGTTCCAATCAGTTCGTCGGCAACTGGCCCGGCGTTACAGTGGAGAAGAAGGAAGGATCTCTTAAGAAGCATGACGATGTGAAGATCACCGACCTTCCCGGCATCTACTCTCTTTCCCCGTATACCCTCGAAGAGGTTGTCGCAAGAAACTATCTGATGGAAGAACGCCCGGAAGTGATCCTGAACATTGTGGATGCGACGAACCTGGAGCGGAACCTGTATCTGACGACCCAGCTCACGGAGCTCGGCATCCCGGTCGTGATCGCCCTCAACATGATGGACATTGTGAAAAAGAACGGCGATAAAATCAACACGAAAGAGCTCAGTAAGCGCCTCGGCTGCAAAATCGTCGAGATCTCGGCTTTGAAGGGCGACGGCATCATGGAGGCCGCGGAGGCCGCAATCGACGCCGCGAAGAACACGAAAACCGTTCCGAAGCATACCTTCTCCGGCGCCGTTGAGCATGCAATCGCCCATATCGAGGAAGCCCTTGTCCACGACAAGCCCGAGGAGCGCCAGCGCTGGTACGCGATCAAGGTCTTTGAGCGCGACGAAAAGGTGGTCGCGGAATTCCCCGAAGACAAAATCGCCCACGTCGAAGAGGACATCAAAAAAGCGGAACAGGAGCTTGACGATGATTCCGAATCGATCATTACGAATGAGCGCTATGTCTATATCGCTGAGCTGCTGAAGGGCGTCTACAGCAAGAAATCGGCCGGAAAGCTGACGGTCTCCGATAAGATCGACAAGATCGTCACGAACCGCTGGCTCGGTCTTCCGATCTTCGCCCTCGTCATGTTCCTCGTGTACTACATCGCCATGGTGACTGTCGGCGCAGCTGCGACCGACTGGGCCAATGACGGGCTTTTCGGCGACGGCTACCATCTCTTCGGCATCGGCGGAAAGAAGTATGAGGCAAAGGCCGAGGAATACGGCGACGCGGTGAATGCGCTCGCGGCCTACGGATTTGAATTCGACCTCGAGGACGAAGAGTTCGATCCGGACGCGCTGCTTTCGGAAATCAAGGGCTTCAGCTCAGATGATCAGACCGCCGTCGTAACCGTCGAAGACGAAGAAACGCTCGAAGAATCTGATCTCACCGTGTATTTTGACGAAGTTCCGGAAGACGCGGACGAGGACGTCTGCGGCATGAGTTTCCGTGATGCGGTCGATTACTTTGAGGAAAAAGGCTTTGATGCGCCGGATCCCGCGGACGACGGCGTCTGGGTTCCCGGCATCCCGGTCCTGATTGAAAACCTGCTGGATCGGATGAATGCCGCCGACTGGGTCAAGGGCCTGATCCTGAACGGCATCGTCGCCGGCGTCGGCGCGGTTTTAGGCTTTGTCCCGCAGATGCTCGTACTCTTCTTCCTGCTGGCCTTTATCGAGGCCTGCGGCTATATGGCCCGGGTCGCCTTCGTTCTGGACCGGATCTTCCGCCGCTTCGGCCTTTCCGGCAAATCCTTCATCCCGATCCTGATCGGAACGGGCTGCGGCATCCCGGGTATCATGGCTTCCCGGACCATTGAAAACGAACGTGACCGCCGGATGACGATCATGACAACGACCTTCATCCCCTGCGGCGCGAAGCTTCCCTTCATCGCGATGGTTGCAGGCGCGATTTTCGGCGGCTCTCCGTGGATTTCGGTTTCCGCCTACTTCATCGGCATGGCGGCGATCATCATCTCCGGCATTATCCTGAAAAAGACGAAGCTTTTTGCCGGCAACCCGGCTCCCTTCGTCATGGAGCTCCCGGCCTACCATATGCCGACACTCGGAAATGTGCTTCGTTCCATGTGGGAACGCGGCTGGTCCTTCATCAAAAAGGCCGGAACGGTCATCCTGCTTTCGTCGATCGTCGTGTGGTTCCTCAGCTTCTTCGGCTGGGCGGAAGACGGCTTCCGGATGCTCTCGGAGGATGAGATCAATCTAAGCATCCTTGCGAAGATCGGATCCGGCATTGCCTGGATCTTCACACCCCTCGGATGGGGTAACTGGCAGGCAGCCGTTGCCAGTTTTACCGGCCTCGTCGCAAAGGAAAACATCGTCGGGACGATGGGTATTCTCTACCGCACTGCCGACCACTCGGTCTATTACAACCTTGCACAGGCATTCTCGGGCCCTGCGGGCTTCAGCTTCCTCGTATTCAACCTGCTGTGCGCGCCGTGCTTTGCCGCAATGGGTGCGATTAAGCGGGAAATGAACAGCGGAAAATGGACAGCCTTCGCAATTACCTATGAATGTGTATTTGCCTACATCGCGGCATTTGTCGTGTACCAGATTGCAAACATTTTCACGGGTTCCGGAAGCGTCGTCGGTTTTATCATCGCACTGCTGCTTCTTGGCGGCGCGGTATACCTGCTGGTTCGTCCGTACAGGGAGGCAGAACACCTGACCGTGAAGGTGGGTTAACAGCAATTGCTCCGGGAGACCCTTATCCCTCCTCCCTCCATTCTCCCGGAGCAATTGACAAAATCAGATATCTGTGATACAAAGATCCCGGAGTCCTTCAAAAGACTCCGGGATTTGGAAAGGAGGCGGCTTCTATGCTGTCCTGGCTCAGTGCCAATCTTGGAACGATTATCGTCAGCGCGGTTTTAGTACTGATTGTTGCCCTTGTGCTGTTTGTGATGATCCGTGACAAACGCGCCGGCAAATCCACCTGCTCGCATTCCTGCGGAAGCTGCGCAATGAGCGCCGAATGTCAGAAAAGAGCGGAAGAATTCCGCAGAAAAAAAGCGATGGAGGAAGCCGGAAAGAAATAAACCGCTTACGGGACCAGCTCCCGGACAATCTCTTCCGCCCTAAAAAGCGCATCCGCACGCCCGCTGATATCATCCCCCCGGGAAACCAGCCGCACCCAGCAGGGAACGCCGTTTTTCAGGTAAAAGATGTCCTCGGCAGGAATGTTGTTTCTTTCATCATTTCTGGTAAAAACCTCGTCCCCCTGCGGCATCACGACGGCTTCCTGCTCGAACATCATCGCTGTATTCTGTACAATAAACTCAACGCCGGTGTATGCATAATTCCAGCCGAGCGGTTTCACAGTATAGACTACGGCGACGCTTTCCGCCTGATATCCCGCCTGAACCTCGTAATAGACCACTTGCCCGTCCCGGTTTCCGACAAAGGTCAGCTGCACATGCTCCAGTCTGCCGCTCACGGCATCCGGAATGTTTTCGCCGGCAGCATTCATCTTTTCAAAACCCTGGGCGTATTCGAAAGGATTCTCCGGTTCACAGCCGAGAAAATTCACAAGATCCGCCCAGCTTTCAAAGCGCTTCGTGCACCAGCCCGGCCCGGTACTGGAAAGTGCCTGTTCCAATTCGGTCTTTTTATCCCATTCTTCGTAAGTCCGAAGGATTTCGTCAGACAGGTTTGCTGAAATCTGATCCGTTCCGCCTCTGTGCCACAGCGACTTTCCGTTCATCCGTACCTCCCTGATTTCTTCTTTTGCATCATATTCCGCCTTGAATTCACCGCGGTGGAAAGCGCTTGCAAGTACGCTTCTCGGTGTCAGCGTAACGACGCCGTCCTGTTCCGAGAAACGGATTTTCCGCACGACATGAATGCTGTCCGCAAAACCTCCTGCCGCTGTTACATGCAGGCCTTCGACCTTCACCTTGCAGTAAATCCCTTCCGCGTACTTCTCACCGATCAAAAAGAACCATGAAAACAGCAGGCCGGCAGCAAGAACCAGGCCGCCCAGAACACAGGCCAGCACAATCATTCGGTTTCTCCTCCTGTTCTTTTTCAGAAAATCGATCTCAGTCTTTTCGCCGGAGTTCTTCGCCGCCTCATCTTCCTGCTCCTCCGGAAGCATCGACTGATATACTTTCCTGCAGTCTTCACAGCTCTGAAGATGCGCCTGGATCAGCTCCGTGCTCTTCTCTCCCGTCAGTTTTTCAATATAATTCGGCAGCAGGTCCTGCACGAGTTCACAGGGTATTTTGCTCATCCTCTATTCCTCCTCTGAAAACGCTTTTTTCAGTTTTTCCTTTCCGCGGTAAAATGTCACGCGCGCGAAATTTTCGGTCTTTCCGATCACGTCACCGATCTCCCGAAACGAGAGGTCCGCGTAGATCCGCAGGTAAATCACCTCGCGGTACGGCTCCGGAAGCTCGTGTACTTTCCTGAGCAGATCTGTCCGCTCCTGCTCTTCGAGTACTTTTTCTTCCGCCGAGCCGACGGCAATGACCTGATCCTGAAAATCCTCCGTTTCGGGATGCTTCCGCAGGTACCCATGCCAGACATTTTTCGCAATCGCACAGAGCCAGGTGGAGATTTTGCAGCTTTCGTCATAGCGCCCGATCGATCGGATCGCCTGAAAAAAGGTCTCCTGTGTCAGTTCTTCCGCGAGATCCGGGTCCTTTGCAAGCGACAGAAGATACCGGTACACAAGCTTTGCGTACTCCTGGTAAATTTCTTCCATCGACTGCATCACGCCCCCTCCTTTCTTCCGTGCTGTATATTGATGCTGAAAAAAGCATTTTCGTTACAGGCTGAGAAAAAAATATGGGACAGGCCGCCTGGTACCTGTCCCCTGTGATGATTCTTTTTACCGGAACATCCCCCGGTCGTCGGCCCATTTCGCAAAGTGGACAACGTTCCCGTCGGGATCTTTGAAAAAGAAGGTGCAGTAGCCGTCTTCGCGCTTATTCACCGGCGCATCTGCTCCGATTCCCGCGCGTTTCAGTTCCGCGACTGCCTCGTCGAAATCCGCCGGAACCAGTGCGATGTGCTTCCAGCCCGTGAGTTCCGTCACGTCCTCTTCGCCCTTCCCCGGAAGCATGATTTCGAGCATCACCTTGTCCGGCGTTTCAACGAAGTAATTTCCTGTCGGTCCCGCCATGACAAGCGAGAAGCCGAGGTGCTCAATGTACCAGTCCGCAAGCGCTTTCGGGTTCTTTGCTGCAAGTCCGATGTGGTCAAATCCAAGTATTTTCATCGCAGTCACCCTAAGAATTCCTTAAAAAAATCGCATTCGTCGTCATTGCACTTCTTGCCTTCGGCTGTCTTCATGTTGCAGTGGAAGACGTGCGCGAGACGGGTATTCCGGTCTCCGTAGATCCGGAGGACAAAGGGGACTTCATTCTCGATCAGAACGCCGGCAATGCGGTACGCGTCGTGCTTCAGGAAATCATCGATCGCGCTCATCACGAAAGTCGGCGGGAAGTCCGGCGTGATGTGGGTGAGCACATTGATCTTTGCAATCTCCGCATCATAGTCTTTTCCGGGCAGCCAGTCCTTCATCAGTCCCGAAACCGAACCGTCCGCATCTCTTCCGGGCGTGAAGGTTCCGCAGTTTAAGGCGATCGCGCGAAGATCAAAGTCCGGCAGTTTGAAATCATACTCCGCTGCGTAGTCGGGATTGGTCTTAATTGCAGCGAAAAGGCCCAGTAAATGCCCGCCGGCCGAATCGCCGACCGCGAATACCCGCTTTGTGTCGAGGCCGTATTTGGCGGCATTTTCGACCATCCAGGACACGACGAGGAAGGTATCCTCGAGCGGCGCCGGATACTGGAATTCCGGGGCCAGCCTGTAGGTGAAATTCAGCACTGCAAAGCCACGCTGCGCAAGACTCATGCAGTAATACTGGTAGCGTTCCTTGTCTCCGTAAACCCAGCCGCCGCCGTGAATACTGAAGATCACCGGCAGTACAGCGCCTTCCGCAAAGCGCGGCCGGTACAGATCCATGACCTGCCATTCCCGGTCCGGTCCGTACTGGATATCATCGTAACGGATCACATCCTGCGGCGTCTGAAGTCCCGCGTCCCGGATGTCATCGCCTTCCTTGAAGGATTTTCTGATCTGTTCGCTCATGAATGACATAATTTCAGCCTCCTTTTCGAGCTTTCTTTGTCCTTTATCATAACACGGCTGTTCCGGTTATGCAAGAAGATCATTGCGTTTTGCCTTCCCATTCGGATCTCAGGATCGAATACCAGCAGGCGTCGCAGATGCCCTGGTTATTCCGGTCTGAGCTGCGGAGTGTTCCCTCATACTGCATGCCGCATTTCTGCATGACCATTCCCGAATGCGGGTTTCCGGGATCATGACGCGATTCCACACGGTTTACGCCGACCGTATCGAAAAAGAAATCGATCACTGCCTGAAGCGCCTCCGACATGATGCCCTGATGCCAGAAAGCCCTGCCGATGCAGTAGCCGATATGCACCGAAGCAATATCATCGTTCACCTGTACCGCAGCGATATTGCCGATCGGTTCGTCCCCGGATTCCTTCAGCACGATTGCCCACAGATAAGTATCATCCTGTTCATACCGGGGAATCCAGTCCTTCAGCACGCGTTCACTGACTTCAGCGTTCCTGTGCGTCGGCCAGGTCAGGAACTTTGTCACTTCGCTGTCGGAAGCCCAGTTCCGGAACATGGCTCCGGCGTCCTCCAAAACAAATCTTCTGAGTATCAGCCGCTCCGTCTCAATCCTCTGTGTCCCGCAGTGCTTCATGTTCCTCTCCTCCCCTTTCGTCCAGCTTTTCCTGCGCTTCCCTGAAATACCGCGTATAGGCTCTTCTTAAAAAGCACGCGTGCCTGTCCGGTTCTTCCTGTTCCGGCTTCCGTGATATATGCCCGCACATGAAGCGGCACCAGCGCCTGCATGGTCTGATCCATCCGAAAAGCCTGCTCTTCCGTATGCCTGAAAATCATATTGTAGGGCATGACGTAGTGCCAGGCGCTTTCCACGCGGGCGTTTTTCTTCCGAAGGATCCGGCGAAGCTTCTGATCGGAAGAATGATTCAGCCTGAGCGGTTCCCCGCTTACCACCACGACAAAAAAGACCATTTCCTGCGGGAAAACCGGAAGATTCTCAGCGAAAAATCAGTCTTTCTGTTTTACAATTCCCGTGCGATCAGGTCCTCAAATCGCTCCCTTCTCACTGCGAGTCTTGCCTTTCCGTCTTTCACAATCACCAGCGCCGGCCGCGGAATGCGGTTGTAATTGCTGGCCATCGAATAGTTGTAGGCGCCGGTTGTCAGAACCGCCAGGATATCGCCGCGTTCCGGCTTCGGAAGCAGGATATTCTCCTGGATCCGGTCTCCCGATTCGCAGCAGCGCCCGGCAAGCGTGCAAAGGAAATCCGCGGGCTCGTTCATCCGCGCCGCAGACAGCACGGTGTAAGCGGATTTGTACAGCGCATAGCGCGGATTGTCCGTCATGCCGCCGTCAACCGTCACATAACTGCGGTAGCCCTCGATCGTTTTGAGGCCGCCGGCCGTGTACAGGGTCAGGCCTGCATCGGCGACGATCGAGCGGCCGGGCTCCATCAGGATCCGCGGTGCCGGCAGGTCATATTTCTCAAGTCCCGCCTGAAGATGCGCAGCCAGTTTTTCAATATTGCCCGGAATGTCCATCTTCGCGTCCGATTCCACGTAAGGCACACCGAAACCGCCTCCGAGATTCAGCACCTGAGGCGTAAAACAGGCCTTTTCGCGGGTTTCGGCACAGAACCCGAGTAAAATATCGACCTGGTCGCAGAAGGACCCGGAATCGAAAATCTGAGAGCCGATATGGCTGTGGAAACCGATAACCCGGAGGTTTTTCTTCTCAAGCGCACACAAAAGAATCTGCATCGCAGCGCCTGTCTCAATCGGCGTTCCGAACTGCGAATCGACCCTGCCCGTGTTGATTGCGGCAAGCGTGTGCGGATCAAGCCCGACGGTGACCCGAAGAAGCACATCCTGCACGATGCCCCGTTTTTCCGCTTCCTCATCAAGTACCTCAAGTTCCGCAAAATTATCGACAACAAAGGTACCGACCCGGTGCTCCAGTCCGAAGCGGATCTCCTCATCGGTCTTGTTGCTGCCGTGATAGTACATTTTTTCTGCCGGAAAGCCCGCGGAAAGCGCTGTGAAAATCTCCCCGGCGGACGCGACGTCCGCAGACAGTCCTTCTGATTCGATGATCGGATAGATTCCCTTAAAGCACAGCGCTTTCCCGGCAAACAGCACCGAAGAGCCTTCGGGAAAGTACTTCCGGAACGCTTCGGTGTATGTTCTGCAGTTTTCACGGACGCGGTCTTCCGACAGCACATAGAGAGGCGTGCCGTATTCTCTGGCAAGAGAGACGGTGTCCGCGCCGCTTACTTCGAGGTGTCCCTCACTGTTGACTGAAATATGCGGATAGAGCATGGTTCTGGCTCCTTTTCGTATCTGGTTGGTGAATATCTGCAGCAGTGATAAAGGCTGCTTCCAGCCTTACAGAAGATGCGCCCGCAGCTCTTCTGCCGTCTTCTCCGAAAGGAGTGCCGGCGGAATGTCGAAAAGCGTCCGGCAGCCCGATTCTCCCTTTGCATTCAGCCGGTATGCAGCCCGCGCGCAGGCGGCCAGAACGGAACCCGTGAAGAAGGGGTTTGAATCCAGCTTCAGCGAGAATTCAATTGTGTCCTGATACTCGCCCTCCCAGCCGGTTGCGCCGGAGCGGATCACCGATCCGCCGTGCGGAAGGCCCGCGTGGTCCCGTAGAAGCTCCTCTTCCGTGATAAAATGCACGGTTGTATCGTATTCGTCAAAATAGTTCGGCATCGTGACGATCTGTTCCCGGATCGAATCAAGATCCGCGCCTTCCTCCGCGACGACCCAGCACTCCCGGGTATGTTTTTCGCGGGTCGTGAGCACCGGATTCTCGCCCGACCGGACCCGTTCGACGGCCGAATCAACCGGAACCGTATACTGCCGCGCGTCCCGGACGCCCGGAATCCGACGGATCGCGTCGCTGTGTCCCTGTGAAACGCCTCTGCCCCAGAAAGTGTAATCCTTCCCGTCCGGCAGCGCGATATTCGCGTAGAGCCGTGCGATCGAGAAAAGGCCCGGGTCCCAGCCGGTGGAAATGACCGCTACATTGCCGCCCTCTTTTGCCGCCGCATCGACCGCCGCAAAATGCTCCGGAATGTGCGCATGCGTATCAAAAGAATCCACGACCGTGCAGAGTTTCGCAACCTCCGGCGTCATCCACGGAAGGTCCGTCGCCGAACCGCCGCAGAGGATCACAACGTCGATATCCGCCGCTTTTTCAGCAAGCTCGCTGTAAGCGTAAACCGGAACGCCCGGGGTTCTGATCTCAAGCGTTTCCGGGCTGCGTCTTGTGAACACCGCACAGAGTTCCATATCCGGCGCCGCCGAAACCGCCGCTTCCGCGCCTTTTCCGAGATTTCCGTAACCGATAATCGCTGTCCTGATCATAACAAATCCTCCATGTTGTATAGCCCGGCAGGCTTTCCGACAATAAACTGTGCGGCTGCAAGTGCGCCGTCCGCGAAAACGCCGCGGTCGTGCGCTTCATGCTTCAGGGTAATGGTTTCAGTGTCGGTCCCGAAGAAAACCTCGTGGATTCCGGCGATATTGCCCATGCGGACAGCCTGGACACTGATATCCGTCGGCTGCCGCTTTGACTGACCGGACCGGCCGCAGACGATCTCGTAACCCGGACGTTCTTCCTGAATCGCCCGCGCAAGAGACAGCGCAGTGCCGGACGGTGCATCGAGCTTCCTTCTGTGATGAATCTCGACAATTTCCGCGTCTCCCGGGAATTTCGCCGCCGCTTCCCGGACAAGCTTCGTCAGGATCGCGACGCCGAGGGACATATTCGCAGAGAAGAATACCGGGATCTGTTCAGCTGCATCAAAAATCCGCTGCCATTCCGCTTCCGTATGTCCTGTCGTGCAGAGAATCACCGGAAGGTTCCGTTTCACCGCCTCCGAGAGAAGCGCTTCCGTTCCGAGGTGATTTGAAAAATCAATCACGACATCCGCATC
>JAFYGJ010000001.1:0-5071 GCA_017543275.1 Lachnospiraceae bacterium
CGGGAAGCGCCGATATCGTAAACCTTGCGGTCCTTGAATTCCTGCGTCTTGCCATCGTTCCAGTTCTGGACCGGACGGTAGTAACCGGTGATGCGGCTGTAAATCTCGGTCACGGCACCGCACTCGGGGCACTTCGTGACTTCGCCGGCGATATAGCCGTGTGTCCGGCATACGGAGTAGGTCGGAGACATCGTATAATACGGCAGGCGGTAGTTCTCTGCAATCTTCCGGACGAGCTCCGCCGCACTCTTCCAGCTCGGAAGCTTCTCCCCGAGGAAGGCGTGGAAAACGGTGCCGGAAGTATAAAGGGTCTGCAGTTCGTCCTGCACGTCAAGCGCCGAGAAGATGTCCTCGGTGTAGCCGACCGGCAGATGCGAGGAGTTCGTGTAATACGGCGTATCGTCGCAGCTCTTGGCAGCCGTGATAATGCCGGGATACATCTTGACGTCGTGCTTCGCGAAGCGGTAAGCCGTAGACTCGGCGGGCGTCGCTTCTAAGTTGAACAGGTCGCCGTACATTTCCTGATAATCGGACAGACGGCCGCGCATGTGGTTCAGGACTTCCGCCGCGAACTTCTGCGTCTTCTCGTGCGTCATGTCGGCGCGGAGCCACTTCGCATTCAGGCCGACTTCGTTCATGCCGACAAGGCCGATTGTCGAGAAGTGGTTCGAGAAGGTTCCGAGATAACGCTTGGTATAGGGATAAAGGCCGTTGTCCAGGAACTTCGTGATCACGTGACGCTTGATATCCAGAGACCGCGCCGCGATGTCCATCATCTTGTCAAGCCGCTTGTAGAACTCCTCCGGATTCTCGGAAAGGTATGCGATCCGGGGCATGTTGATCGTGACAACGCCGATCGAGCCGGTGGATTCGCCGGAGCCGAAGAAGCCGCCGGATTTCTTCCGGAGTTCGCGGAGATCCAGACGCAGCCTGCAGCACATCGAACGGACATCCGAAGGCTCCATGTCGGAGTTGATGTAGTTCGAGAAATAGGGCGTGCCGTACTTCGCGGTCATTTCGAACAGCAGCCGGTTGTTCTCGGTATCGGACCAGTCGAAGTCTCTCGTGATCGAATAGGTCGGAATCGGGTACTGGAAGCCGCGGCCGTTCGCATCGCCTTCGATCATGATCTCGATGAAGGCCTTGTTGACCATATCCATCTCGCGCTTGCAGTCCTTGTACTTGAAATCCACTTCTTTGCCGCCGACGATGCAGTTGAGTTCCGCAAGATCGTTCGGTACGGTCCAGTCGAGCGTGATGTTCGTGAAAGGTGCCTGCGTGCCCCAGCGGGAAGGCGTATTGACGCCGTAGATGAAACTCTGGATGCACTGTTTGACTTCCTTGTAGCTCAGGTTGTCGATCTTGACAAAAGGCGCAAGGTAGGTGTCAAAGCTGGAGAACGCCTGGGCGCCGGCCCATTCATTCTGCATGATGCCGAGGAAATTGACCATCTGGTTGCACAGTGTCGACAGGTGCGACGCCGGTGCGGAAGTGATCTTTCCGGGGATGCCGCCGAGGCCTTCCTGGATCAGCTGCTTTAAGGACCAGCCCGCACAGTAACCGGTCAGCATCGACAGGTCATGAATGTGCAGATCCACGTTCCGGTGCGCATTTGCAATCTCTTCGTCATAGACTTCGGAAAGCCAGTAGTTTGCCGTAATTGCGCCGGAATTTGAGAGAATCAGGCCGCCGACCGAATAGGTCACCGTCGAATTCTCCTTGACGCGCCAGTCGTTGACCTTCAGATAATTGTCCACGACCTGCCGGTAGTCAAGAAGGGTCGTCGACAGATTACGGAAACGCTCCCGCTGCTTTCTGTAAAGGATGTAGGCCTTGGCGACCTCGTCGTAGCCGGCGCGGATCAGGACAGACTCGACCGAGTCCTGGATCTGTTCGACCGTCACCTGGTTGTTTTCGATCTTGGACTCGAAATCGGCTGTCACCTTCAGCCCGAGAAAATCGATCACATCCGGATGGTACTGCATCTCGCAGGCATCAAATGCCTTCGTGATTGCCGCTGTGATTTTGCTGATGTTGAAATCGACCTGTTTGCCGTCTCTTTTCACTACGCGATACATCTCGTTTTACCCCTTTTTGTATTGCTTGCTGTGTTTCTTTATCGTGCATACGGCTGCTGCCCCATGCCGTTTCCGGGCGCTGCCGTTTAACCTCTCTGTCCGCCCTCTGCGCCAAAAATGCGCACAGAAGCCCTGCGGGAACGAAATACATGATACAACATTCTGTGGTGTTTTGTCAAGCACCAAACCACAAGATCTTGTGTTTTCTTTTCATTCTCTTCAGGAGTTTAACATTCTTTCGGGTGGGATTTCGGGAATTCGCGGGGATGGTTCCGTGAATTCCGGGAAATGCTTAACATTTTTTCCGGTGAACTTTTTTCAGCCTTCTTTTCGTTAAACCTGATTCCGTCCTCCGGCGGGATCAAAGCCCCCGGATCAAAGCCCCCGGATCGAAGCCTCTTTCACATACGGCCGGATTGTACGCAGCATCTCTTCCATCGCTTCCTTTTTCACCGCGTGAAGCTCCCGGTTTCCCACAAGCTCCTCCTGTGAAACGAACTCCTGAAGGAAGTACCGCTCCGCTCCGCGGATCCATTCGCCGATCTTCGCAAAATCGGAAACCTCGTGATACTCCGAAACGACCGTTGTCCGGAATTCATAAGGCACATGCCCCTCTAAAAGGAAGGAAACCGTATCCTCCACAGGCTGGATGGAAAAGCCCGGAATGCCGCAGGTCTCTGCGTATTTCTCCTTCGAATTCTTGATATCGACCGCCACATAGTCGACAAGCCCGCCTTCGACGAGCTGCTTCAAAAAGGCCGGTTTCGTGCCGTTCGTGTCCAGCTTGACTAAAAACCCGAGCGCACGGACTTTCTCGATAAAAAGCGGCAAATCCGGCCACAGAAGGGGCTCTCCGCCCGTGATGGCGACCCCGTCCAGGATTCCCTGCCGTTTCTTCAGGTACGACAGGATGGTCTCTTCGGAAATCTCCTGAAGCTCCGCCGCTTCCTTCACTAAAAGCGCATTATGGCAGAAGGGACAGCGCATGTTGCAGCCGCCCGTAAAAAGCGTGCAGGCCACCTTTCCCGGGAAATCAAGAAGGGTCATTTTCTGAAAACCGTTAAACATATGAATCGATCCTTTCGAAAAACACAAAGACAGGGCTGTCCGAAAAAGCGCGGACAGCCCTTAGTATAGCATATTTTGTTAAGTTGTCAACAGGAAAGCACAAGATCTTGTGTTTTCCTGGTTACTATTCACAGCACTTACAGTTCTATTTCAGCGCACACCGCCTCGTCGAGGCAGTTCCTGCCGGCATACACGAAGTATTTTCCGGGCTCGATAATCTTCCTGCCGAGCTTCTCCATATAGATCTCGAGATCACAGGGGTTGACTATGAATTCTGCTTTCCTGGTCTCACCGGGCTTCAGATCGTGCAGCCGGACAAATCCGATAAGCCTTCGGATCGGGTGAACCGTCTCCGATTCGGAAATCCGTTTGATGTAGAGCTGCGCAACTTCATCACCTGCAGAGTCTCCGGTATTTGAAACCTGTACGGACACTTTGAGTCCGCCGCTGTCTTTCTTCTCGACTGCCAGGAACTGGTAGCTGAATTTCGTATAGGACAGTCCGTACCCGAAGGGATACAGCACCGGTTTGTCGAAGTACCGGTAGGTCCTCGGATGATGGATCAGGTCATAATCCTCCATCGGCGGAAGATCCTCATCCGAAAGATACCAGGTCATCGGCACGCGCGCTGCCGGATTCACGTCGCCGAAGATCGCCGCCGCAAGGCCGTTTCCCATTTCCTGGGAGCCTGTCGCATTCGTCAGAATTGCCGGCACATGCTCCTGCATCCAGTTGATCGCGTAGGGATAGTTCGAAAGAAGCACCACAGCGACATTCGGGTTCGCCGCATAAACCGCTTCGACAAGCCGCTCCTGTTCGGGGATCATTGCGATCGTACTGCGGTCAATCTCCTCTTTCGCGTTGACAACCGGGTTGCAGCCTAAAGCAACGATCACCTTGTCCGCCTTCTTCGCAAGTTCCTGTGCGCGTTCGATGCCGGAACTCACGATTTCGACTGTCAGAACAGAAGCATCCTCCGAAGATCCATAATAGCTCTCTGCGACGTTTCCGCCTTCCTGTGCGCCTTCGACAGGCTGGATCTTCCGGAGCGGATCTGTCATCAGTACGCCGTCTGACACACGGAAGGAACGCTTGCCGAAACAGTAGATTTTGATATCGCCCGGCTCGTCTTCCCAGTATTTATTAAGTTCAATATTGTTCGCGTTTCTCGGCGGAGTTGTTTTCTTCACCGCGTCCGCGGTTCCGATTGTCAGGCTGTCGACGACAAACCAGGCGTAGGGATCGGAGGAGCTGATCGAGACCGTACCGTCGTTTCCGACCGTCAGATATTTCCCGTAAGCCGGCGCATAAAGGAAGTTCGAGCCTTCGCCCCAGTTGGTGTGTTCGAATACGACCGCGTCCTCTGCCTTGTCCACAAGTACAAGCTGTGCAGGACCGTTCTCCTCTCTCGGCGGCCATCCCGGCGCGGGTACGCTGCCGCCGAGGTATTTGTCACCGTATTTCAGGCGGATCAGGTCGAGCCCGCTGTCATAGGGAAGCTTCCGGTGCGTTTTCTTCTGAAGGCCGGCCTTAAGCGTCACCTTGTAGGTCGGCTTTCCGGAGTACCAGTCCATATACCAGCTGTCGGCAATGTGGCCGATCACCGCAATATTGTCGTCCGTCTTCAGGGGCAGGAAGCCGTTTTCATTCTTCAGGAGAATGTTGCTCTTCTCGGCCATCTCACGCGCAATCGCCTTGGCCTCATCCGTTCCGACATCTGCCATGTCGAGGTCCGCATACGGATCCGCGGGATCAAAGAAGCCCATGCGGATCAGCGTCGTCGCCGTGCAGAGAAGGGACTTGTCCATCTCCTCTTCCGTAATCAGTCCGCGCTCATATGCTTCCTTCGCGGCTTCGGAGACCCGGGCAGGCATATCGAGCATCGCATCAACGCCTGCTTTCACGCCTTCCGCAAGCGACTCGGC
>JAFYGJ010000071.1:0-12235 GCA_017543275.1 Lachnospiraceae bacterium
GTGATGCTCGTGAAGACGAGTTCACCCGTCGCGCCCACGGGAAGCGGTTCCAGGGTTTCGGGATCAATGATCTCCGGAATGAAGTGGTCTTCCCAGACATGCATGCCGGCCTGGTATTCACATTCGCCGGAAACGCCGGGGCCCATGACTTCAGTCAGTCCGTAAATATCATAAGCCTTGATGCCGAGTGCAGCTTCAATCTGCTTGCGCATCTCTTCCGACCAGGGCTCCGCGCCGAAAATGCCGGCCTTCAGGCTGAGCTGGTCCTGCACGCCCATGCGCTGTACTTCCTCGCCGAGATACATGGCATAGCTCGGTGTGCAGCAGAGCGCCGTCGCCTTGAAATCAATCATCGTCTGGATCTGCAGCGCCGTATTGCCGGAGGACATCGGGATAACCGTTGCGCCGATCTTCTCGACACCGCCGTGAAGTCCCAGGCCGCCGGTGAACAGGCCGTAGCCGTAGGACACCTGGATAATGTCATCCTTTCCGAGACCGGCTGCGGTCAGCACACGCGCAACGCCTTCCGCCCAGATATCAAGGTCTTTTTTCGTATATCCTGCTACGATCCGTTTTCCGGTGGTTCCGGACGATGCCTGCAGTCTGGTGATATCCGTCAAAGGAACTGCGAACAGCCCATAGGGATAATAGTCCCGAAGGTCTTTTTTGTACGAGAACGGCAGCTTCGGCAGATCTTCAATTCCATGGATATCATCGGGTGTGAGCCCCAGTTCATCCATCCGGTTCCGGAAGCATTCCACGTTCTCATAGCAGCGCTTCACCTGCCAGACAAGACGTTCCGACTGCAGCGCTGTGAGCTCCTCCCGGCTGATTGTTTCTTCCTGTTGATTCCAATAACCCATTTTCTTTCAGTCCTCCTGAGATGTTGTTTATGATTAAATCTGATATCCTCGTTCAAATGCCTGAATGTTCACGTCAATAAACCGCGCAGGCACGGTCTCCCGGAGCACTTCGATCCATTCTTCCTTCGGGATGCCGGAACTTTTCGCATAAGAGCCCAGAAGCACAACATTCGCAGTCCTGGCGTTCCCGACTTCCTCAGCAATCCGGATCGCGGGAACGACACTGACTTCTGCCCGCTCCTGCAGTTTCTCAATAATCCCTTCCGGATATGCTGCTGCGCCGGTAATGACGGGCATCGGATCGATCTTCTGATTGTTTACGACAATCCTGCCGCCTTTTTTGACATAGGGCAGGCAGCGAAGCGCTTCCAGTTTCTCAAAGGCGAGGATGACATCCGCTTCGCCCTTTTCGATAATCGGGGAATAGACCTGGTCACCGTATCGTAAATAGGTTACGACTGAACCGCCGCGCTGTGACATGCCGTGGACTTCGCTGACCTTGACATCATAGCCCTGACGAAGGGCCATGTTTCCGAGAACGCGGACAGCAAGAAGGGTTCCCTGACCGCCGACGCCTGTAATCATAATGCTGGTGGTGCTCATACGCCCTCCTTTCCGATCGCGCCGAAGGGGCAGACATTCATGCAGAGGCCGCAGCCGTTGCACTGGGTTTCATCTATTTCGATATGATCTTCCTTCCAGCTGATCGCCGGGCAGCCGATCCGAAGGCACATTTTACACTTTTTGCACTTTTCAGGATCAGCAGCGCATTTTCCTTCATATTTCACGTATTTCAGGAGGGCGCAGGGACGCTGGGCGATAATCACAGAAGGCTCGTCCGATGTGACTTCTTCCTTCACGACTTCTTCGAAGTGTTTGATATCAAAGGGATCCGCCACAACGACGCGCTCCACACCAATTGCCTTACAGAGAAGCTCTAAATCCACCTGCTTTGCGGGATTCCCGTAAATATCCTTGCCGGACAGCGGATTGTCCTGATGTCCTGTCATGCCGGTGATCGAGTTATCCAAAATAATCACGGTATTAGCACCATGGTTGTAAACAATGTCGATCAGACCCGTGATACCGGAATGCATGAAGGTCGAATCTCCGATTACGGAGACGAGCTTTTTATTGAACTCGGCGCCGCGGACCTTCGCCATGCCGTATGCTGCAGAAACAGAAGCGCCCATGCAGATGACTGAATCGACGGACTGCAGCGGTGCCGTCGCACCCAAAGTATAGCAGCCGATATCGCCGGAAACCGTGAGCCCCAGCTTTTTCAGCACATAGAAGGTTCCTCTGTGCGGGCAGCCCGGACAGAGAACCGGCGGACGCATCGGGGCATTCGGGGTCTCAAAACTATCCGATTGGACTTCTTCCGGAAAGACTGCTTTTTTAATCATCGCAGCGGAATATTCGTACAGCATCGTGAACTGTTCCTTGCCGATACAGCCGATGCCGAGAGCCCGGACATGCTCCTCGATAAAGGGGTCCAGTTCCTCAACAATATAGAGTTTTTCGCATTTCGCAGCAAAATCACGGATCAGTTTTTCGGGCATCGGATAAGCCATGCCGAGTTTCAGGTAATTCACCCGGTTCCCGAGTGCTTCCTTCGCGTACAGATAGGAAATACCGGAAGTAATGACGCCGATCGAAGAACCGTTGTCTTCCACTTTATTCAGCGGACTTGTTTCCGCAAGTGCAGCAAGGTTCTTCTGCCGCTCTTCCACGACCACATGCTTTTTGATGGCATTGCCAGGCATCATGACATTTTTCGCAATGTCCTTCTGGTAATCCCGAAGCGGAATATCCTCACGCTCAGCAAGCTCTACAAGGCTCTGCGAATGCGAAACCCGCGTCGAAAGCCGCAGGAGAACCGGCGTATCATACTGCTCCGAGAGCTCGAATGCTGCCTTTGTAAAATCCCTGCATTCGCCGGAATCCGAAGGCTCCAGCATCGGGATCTTTGCCGCCTTAGCATAGTGCCGGGAATCCTGCTCGTTCTGGGAACTGTGCATGCCCGGATCATCCGCGACAGCGATCACAAGACCGCCGTTTGCGCCGATATAGCTCATCGTGAATACAGGGTCTGCCATCACGTTCAGGCCGACGTGCTTGCAGCAGGTCATCGCCCGCGCACCGGCCATGGCCGCGCCGGATGCCGCCTCGCAGGCAACCTTCTCATTCGGCGCCCACTCAGCGAAAATATCGTCTTTGTACTGTACAATGCTCTCCGTGATTTCCGTCGAAGGCGTGCCCGGATAGGAAGATACGAACCGCACTCCCGCCTCGTAGGCGCCCCGTGCCACGGCCTCATTGCCTAACATCAGTTTTTTCATGTTGGTTTCCTTTTCTCTTACAGTTCCACCTGCTGTGCCACCAGACTCTCGCCGCAGTAGCGCTGGCGAAGAACCGGCTTCTCAATCTTTCCGGTGGGATTTCTCGGAACATCCGCGAAGATATACTTCCTGGGACGCTTATACCGCGGCAGATCCATACAGAAATCGCGGATATCTTCTTCGCTTAAAGTATAGCCGTCCTTCACCTCGATGATCGCCGCCGCAATTTCGCCGAGACGCGCATCCGGAAGCCCGATGACAGCGACATCCTTGACAGCGGAATTTCCGCGGATGAAATCTTCGATCTGCACCGGATACAGGTTTTCGCCGCCGGTGATGATGACGTCTTTCTTGCGGTCCACGAGGTAAATGAATCCGTCCGGGTCCTCCATCGCCATGTCGCCGGTACGAAGGAAGCCGTCCGGCGTCAGGGACTCTTCCGTTGCCTGCGGGTCATTATAGTAACACTTCATGACGCCCGGGCCGCGGACATAGAGTTCGCCGACTTCGCCCCGCTCCACCGTCGAATCGTCCGGATTCGCGATCTTCACTTCCCAGCCGTAGCCGGCCTTTCCGATCGCGCCGACCTTGTGGACATTGCCGAGTCCCAAATGCACGCAGCCGGGACCGATCGATTCCGACAGCCCGTAGTTCGTATCGTAATCGTGTTTCGGGAAGACCTTGAGCCAGCGCTTTATGAGGCTCGGCGGCACGGGCTGCGCGCCGATGTGCATCAGGCGCCAGTGCGAAAGGTCATACTGCGCAAGGTTGATTTCATTGCTGTCGATCGCATCCAGGATATCCTGCGCCCACGGCACTAAAAGCCAGACAATCGAGCACTTCTCTTCGGAAGCTGCCTTGATGATCCACTCCGGTTCAACGCCTTTCAGAAGGACGGCTTTTCCGCCGACCTTTAAGGACCCGAACCAGTGCATTTTCGCACCGGTGTGGTACAGCGGCGGGATGCAGAGGAATACGTCGTCATGAGTCTGCCCGTGATGCGCCTGCTCGCAGTTCATCGCATGCATCAGGCTGCGGTGCGCGTGCAGGATCGCCTTGGGGAAACCGGTCGTGCCGGAGGAGAAATAAATAACGCCGTCATCATCATCCGTAATGCCCATCTGCGGCCTTTTCGAGGTGCAGTAGGCAATCATCCGGTCGTAGCTGTCCGCAAAAGAGGGGCACTCCTCACCGACATAGAACATATGGCGGATAAATGGCAGCCGGTCGTAGATTTCCTCGATACGTCCGATAAACTCCGGCCCGAACACGAGGAGACTGCAGTCTGCCTTCCGGAGGCAGTAGCGGATCTCATCAGAGGTATAACGGAAATTCAGCGGGACTGCAATCGCGCCGGTCTTCAGGATACCGAAATAGATCGGCAGCCATTCGATCGAATTCATCAGAAGGATCGCAACTTTATCGCCCTTCTTCACGCCGCGCGTAAACAGAAGGTTCGCGAAACGGTTCGCCTTGACATCAAAATCCTTCCAGGTCAGTTCTCTTCTGAAGGGCTCGCCCGGAATCGGCTGAATCAGTGCGTAGTCACGCCATGTAATGCGGCTCTTCGGCTCAAATTTGGGGTTTATTTCCACGAGAGCCGTCTCGTCCGGATAAAGTTCCGCGTTGCGTTCCAAAGTCTCAAAAATAGGCATATTTTACTTCTCCCTGCATATTTGCAAAAAGAGGACTGATCCGTTTCCGAATGAGTCCCCCTTAATGCGTATTAATCTACAATGAAGAGCCGCTCATTCATGCATATGTTTCCCGCGTCCGCTAAATCGATAGCTGACGCCGTAAGTATATGCAAAATATAATCCGGTCTTCTTCATCATAAGAAACCTTCTTTCGAAGTTTCGCTTATCTTACCACAACTGCTTTCCCGCTGTCAAGGAAAATGTCCCTGTCAGAAGCTGTTCGCGCCGTTTTCAAAGAAGAAATGCTTTTTTTCTTACTCTTCTTCCTCTTTGATGTCAGCACCGGGCGCTGCGGTCAGCGTGATCGTTGCGTCGTCAGGCGTGCTCTTGTCAGGCTTGCTGTTCGGGATGATCAGATTCAGCAGGATTGCGACAACAGTCGCGATTGCGAGCGGAGAAATTTCAACATTTCCGATCATGATCTTCAGCACGTTCTGGCCCGTAATGTCACCGGCAAGGCTCATGGCGCCGAGGCCGAGGCCGACTGCGAGCGTGACGGAAACGACGATGATGTTCTTGCTGTCAGAGAAATCAACCTTGCCATCCACGAGGGCACGAAGGCCGGACGCGGAAATCATACCGAACAGGACGATGGATGCACCGCCGACGACCGGAGAAGGAATGGAATTCAGGATTTCGCCGAAGGGAACCAGGATACCGAGTACAACTGCCATGCAGGCGGCGATGAAAATGTTCTTTGGGTTGTAATTCTTCGTGATGGCAAGGACAGCCGTATTCTCACCATAAGTGGTGTTGGCAGGGCCGCCTAAAAGTCCGCCGACTGCTGTTGCAACACCGTCGCCAAGCACGGTGCGGTGCAGGCCGGGATCAACCATGAAGTCCTGTCCGCAGACAGTAGAGTTCGCGGAGATGTCTCCGAGATGCTCCATGAAGGTCACGACCGCAAGCGGTACAATCATCAGGATTGCGGATATCAGCATGTTGGGGTCGATGTTGCCGAGGCCTTCACGTCCCCAGAAGCCCCAGACCTTCGTTGCCTGCTGGAAGATCACGATATCGCCGGAGAAGTTAATCGAAACGAGACCGATAATGGCACTGTAAATATAGCCGACGATGAATCCAAGCAGGATCGGGATGACCTTGAAGAAGCTCTTCGGCTTCGCAAAGGCATTGACAAGAACAATGGTCAGCGCGGTAATACCTGCAGCCGTCCACTGTTTCCATGCGGGTGTATAGCCCCAGCCAAGCGTGGTATCATAGTTCCCGATGATGTTGTTCCAGAACATCTTGGGAGCCAGGATCATACCGATGATAATGATAACCGGACCCACGACGATCGGCGGGAAGAGTTTCTTGATCTTGGAAGGACCGACGCTTTTGATAATGATGGAGAATATCACATACACCAGGCCGGCAAGCACCAGCGAAATCATGACGGCAGCCATGCGCTGATTCCATTCGGGAGAACCGATTTCATAAGCACCGCCCCCGACGACCGTGATCAGCGCGGGAAGAAATGCAAAGCTGGACCCCAGGAATACAGGAACCTTGCGCTTTGTGATGAAGTAGAAAATGATCGTTCCGAGGCCGGCGGAAAGAAGCGCTACGGAAAGGCTCATTCCAGCCAGCACAGGTACCAGCATGGTTGCGCCCAGCATGGCGAACATATGCTGGAAGCTCAGGACTGCGGTCCGTAAACCGGATGTTTTTTGGTTATTCACTTTAAAACCCCTCTCTTTTTTGTTTTTTCGGCGTCTGAAGCGCCGTATGAATACACAGGCTTTTTCCTGCGTTATTCGCTCAGCTGTCATCCCTCTTCTGAAGGACAACCTCCATCTTCCCGTCGAACTCCGGCACACGGACCTTTACGACCTCGTCCTGCGCAGTCGGAATATTCTTTCCGACATAATTGGCCGAGATCGGAAGCTCCCGGTGGCCCCGGTCGATCATGACGAGAAGCTGCACGCGGTCGGGCCTCCCCAGCGCAATCAGCGCCTCCATTGCAGCCCGTGCTGTCCTTCCGGTATACAGGACGTCGTCCACCAGGATAATGTGCTTACCCGCAACATCAAAGCCGATATGGGCTTCGTTGATCTTCGGGTCCCCGTACCGTTTCCGGAGGTCATCCCGATACCAGGTAATATCCAGTTCTCCCGTCGCGACACGGATATCGGAAAACAGTTCGATATTTGCGCCGATCCGCTGGGCGATCGGGACGCCGCGCCTTTTGATGCCCACAAGATACAGCGCTTCAGCTCCTGGATTCTGTTCGATAATTTCGTGTGAAAGACGCTGCATTGTCCGAAGCATTGTCTTTTCATCAACGATGATCTTTTCTGTCATTTCAGCTTTTCCATAAAAACGCCCTGCCGCATACCATTCGCAGCAGGGCAAAATACATCCATGAAATCATGGACGATCCTTGTGCCTTGCCGCCGTCTCTGCAGCGATTTAAAGGCTTTTGTATCGATTTTCCGGTATTCTTACTTCGTGCCGAAGATCCGGTCGCCGGCATCGCCGAGTCCCGGACAGATATAGGCGTTCGCGTTGAGTTCGCGGTCCAGATGGCCGACATAGATCTCGACATCCGGATGGTCCTCGTGCAGCCGCTTGATGCCTTCCGGTGCGGCGATAATGCAGAGGAACTTAATGTGCACGCCGCCGTGCTCCTTGATCATGGAAACCGCATCCGATGCGGATCCGCCGGTTGCGAGCATCGGGTCCAGTACGATGATCGTACGAAGTTCGATCGGGCTCGGCAGTTTGCAGTAGTATTCGTGCGGCTCGTGCGTGACTTCATCGCGGTAGAGACCGATGTGGCCGATTTTCGCAGTCGGGGTCAGCGCCGTAATGCCGCTCACCATTCCGAGTCCTGCTCTCAGGATCGGAACAATCGCAAGTTTCTTTCCGGCAATGACCGGAGACATGCAGGTCTCGATCGGCGTCTCGACTTCAATGTCCTCCAGCGGCAAATCCCGAAGTGCTTCAAATCCCATCAGCATTGCGATTTCCTCAATCAGCTTGCGGAATTCATTGGTGCCGGTGTTCTTGTCCCGAAGCATCGTGATCTTGTGCTGGATCAGGGGATGATTCTGAATAAATACGCCGTCTTCCGGCCCGTAAATGTTTTCAATTGCCATAGCAGCATCCTTTCTGTCCCACATAAAGGTCCTATATATGGTATGCAGTACCCTTCGCTGTCACAACATCTTCTAAGCGATGATTATACCCCCTTCCCTTCTCCCTGTCAATTCCAAAAATCACTGTTTTTTTACTTTTCTCTTTTCTCTGATCAGCCGATTTACCGAAAACACCCACTTTATTCTTTTTCCGCTTGACAGGACCGGAATCTTGTGCTATTATCTCCGTGTTGTCTCTTAAGGCTCGTTGGTCAAGCGGCTAAGACGCCGCCCTCTCAAGGCGGAAACACGAGTTCGATTCTCGTACGAGCTACTGATTTAAGCGGAATCCGTCAGGGTTCCGTTTTCTGTTTTAGCGAAAGGAATTGTTCATGCCCCGCTCCTTAACGCCGGCGCAGACCGCCGCACGCTCCGCGATCAAAAAATACCGGAAGGAACTCTGGAATCCCTTCACTGCCGCCGTCACCCGCTATGAACTGCTCGCCCCCGGCGATCATGTCGCTGTCTGCATCTCCGGCGGCAAGGACAGCATGCTGATGGCGGTCCTGATGCGGCAGCTGCAGCAGATTTCCGACTTTCCCTTCGACCTCACGTATCTTGTCATGGATCCGGGCTACAATGAAAAGAACCGGCGGAAAATCGAGGAAAACGCCGCACTTTTAGAGATTCCGCTGACGATCTTTGAGACCGACATATTTGATGCGGCAAATTCCGTCTCCGAAAGCCCCTGCTATCTCTGCGCCAGGATGCGCCGCGGACATCTCTATCATAAGGCACAGGATCTCGGCTGCAACAAGATCGCACTCGGGCATCACCTGAACGATGCGATCGAAACCGTGCTGATGTCCATGTTCTACAGTGCGAAAATCGAGACAATGATTCCGAAGGTACATTCCGACAATTTCCCCGGCATGGAACTGATCCGTCCGATGTACGGCATCCGCGAGGAGGACATCATCGCCTGGGCGCGCTACAATTCCCTCGAATTCATCCGCTGCGCCTGCCGATTCACGGAACGCACAGAAGCACTTCTCGGACTCGACGACAAGGAAAGCCTCTCAAAACGCCGCGAAGTCAAGGAACTGATCCGCTCGCTTTCCAAAGAAAATCCGGACATTGAGCACAACATTTGGAATGCCCTGCACAATGTCCAGATTGATACCTTCCCCGGCTATACGCATAACCGCGTACGGGAAAGTTTTCTCAAAAACTATTCTGCCGAAGAATCCGAAGATGCCTGAACGCCTCTTTGACCCGCCCGGGGACAGGTACCAAATGGGTCAACTGACGAAGCAGTTGACCCATTTGGTACCTGTCCCCGGGCGGGTCAATTCACCCTTTCGCTTCATCAACGACATAAGGCCAGCCGTTTTCCATGGCAAAGCGATGCGCCGGAGAGTTTGCTTCCACATGGAAGATGATCTTATTGCGCTCCTGATAGTCATAGCGGTATTCGTTGAAAGCCTTTGCGCCGATCACCTGAACCGATCCCGGAATATAGATATCGGTAATATATTCGCAGTACCAGAATGCATAATCCCGGATTTCATATACGCCGTCCGGAACAATCACTTCTCCCATCATGGCCGACGGGCAGGAAATCAGCGCTTTTCCGGCGCGATCCAGCAGCATGTACCCGTCATTTTTGAAAGATCCGTTCTCATCTGAAACCACGTATTCGCCCGCAGAAAGCGCGCCGAGCGCCATATCGCCGAATTCCCTGAGCCGGCTTCCCAGATCCAGCACATAGATTACCCCAACGTTAATGGATGTATCCTGTGATCCGAAGGCCTCCGTTCCGAGCACATAGAGGCTGTCCGGAAGCGAAACTTCCGCGATCTCAGTCTCATAAAACGCATAATCGCCGATTTCCTCCACACCTTCCTCGAGCGTCACCTCCGAAAGCATCCTGCAGTAGGAAAAAGCTTCATTCGGTATCTTTTTTGCGGCAATTGTCGCCGAAGTCAGGCTTGTCGCATAAAAAGCATTGCTGCCGAGCGATTCCACTGTCGCGGGCACCGTGATTTCTCTGAGTCCGCTCATGGAGAAGGCCGATTCTCCGATTACCGAGACCGTTTCAGGGATTTCAATGTTCTCCAGACTGAGACAGAACTGGAAGGCGTAAGATCCGATTTCCGTAAGCGTTTCCGGGAATTCAACCGAAGTCAGCGGCTGGGAACTCAGTGCGTAGTCTCCGATCCTGACCGTCCCTTCCGGCACGCTGAAATGACCGTCGGCATCCGGAAGACAGGCTGCAATCAGGACCGTTCCGTCTGCAGAATACAGCGAACCTTTCCGGACGGAGAAAGCGGTATTTTCCGGGGACAGAATGAATTCCTTCGTAAAGACGTCGCAGAATGCGCCCGGCTCGATATCCGTCAGACTGTCCGGAATCCGGAGGCCTTCTTCGAATGAAGTGCCTTTTCCGAGTGCGCGCGTTCCGAGGTGCTGCAGGGTGCCGGGCAGTTCCGAAAGCGGGAAGCTGCAGTAGAAAAAGGCTTCGTTTCCGATATCCCGGATGCTGTCAGGGAGCGTAATATCCTGCTCCTCCATAAAGCTGAACGCATGCGGTGCAATGATTTCAACCGTATCCGGAATATAGAGTCCCCGAAGGTTTGTGATCCCCCCTAATTCGATGCTGTAAATTCCGCCTCCGATCACGGTCAGCGGAAGACCCTGAATCTCTTCCGGAAGTTCAATATACTCGTCATCGCCCTCGTAGTAATAGAATACCGCATGCGTATCCTTCAGGAAGAAATGCATTTCCCCTTCATCCGTTTTCAGGATTTCTTCAGAACGGATCGGTTCCGTATCATAAGACAGCGAGATTTCCTCCGCCTTTGCATAGCTTTCCGCATAGGATCCGCGACTGCAGTGGAAAACGAGGCTCGCTTTCCTGCTGCTTTCCCCCCGGATGCGGATCAGGCTGTCCGGCAGGTACAGTTCTATCGTATAGAAATAGCCCAGATCGAACACATCCAGTTCATCCAGCACCGCAAGATCCAGGTCCCGGATTCCATCCGGAACCACATAACTTCTGTAGGGCGTTCCGGCAAATTCCAGAAGCGCGTCACCGGCTTTATTCGAAAGCGCGCCG
Organism: Lachnospiraceae bacterium; assembly: GCA_017543275.1. Taxonomy (GTDB): domain Bacteria; phylum Bacillota; class Clostridia; order Lachnospirales; family Lachnospiraceae; genus UBA1267. The sequence continues at coordinate 11,101 of JAFYGJ010000071.1, forward strand.
GAGACTTCAGAGTAACGCGGATTGTCCGGATGCACCGAGAATGACCGGACCGGATACCCGATAAAGGCACCGGTTCCGATTTCGGTCAGTTTCTCCGGAATATAGATTTCCTGCGTATCCCAGGTGAGATCCATGGGGTCAATGCCCTCGTACACAGCTGAAAAGGCGTATTTCCCGACCTTTTCGAGACTCTCCGGGAAAACGGGCATCTGAAGCGACCCGGCCCCGAAAAAGGCATAACTTCCGACAGAGAAAAGTCCGTCCGGAAGCTGAACCGTATCGAGTGAGGACAGGGAAAAAGCGTCCTGCGCAATGCTGATGGCACTGTCATCTATGATAAGACTCCCCGTTTTTGCCGCAGGACAGGCGATCAGCACCTCATGATTCCTGTTGTACATGATCCCGTCAACTGAACAGTAATGCGGGTTATCGGGACTGATCCGGATTTCCGAAAGGTTCCGGCAGCAGGCAAATGCTCCGTTCTCAACGAAAGTCGTTTCCGCAGGAAGCTCGATTTCCGTGAGCGAATCGCATCCGTAAAAGGCATAGGGCCCGATGGCACTCAGATGCTCCGGCAGGTCAACACGCAGAAGCGCTCTGCAGTTTCCGAAGGCACGTTCCCGGATGTCGCAAAGCGTCTTCGGAAGATTGATTGTCTCTAAACTGATGCAGTTCAGGAAAGCCTCCGCGCCGATTGATTCAATTCCTTCCGGAAACACAACTTCCCGGACCGGCGTGAAGCCGGTTTCATTGTAGAGCACGGTATTCGAAAAAGCCCTCTCTCCGATAACCGTGAGCGGAACCCCCGAAACCTGTTCAGGAAGCTCCACGCGTTCATCCGTTCCGGTATAGGAAAGCAGTTCCGCGTGATCTGCATAAACCGCGAAGCTGAGCACTCCGAGAACGGTGCTCTCCTTCACGATTTCAAACTCTTTTTCCGGGCTGATTGCGGAAGGCTCTGTGACATAGAGGAGTCCGTTCGCATCTTCCAGCATCACGACATAATACAGCTCCTCCGAAAGCTCAGAGGCATGCACAGTTGTGAAATCCAGCATGTCTGTGAGCGCACGATGAACAGCGCCTGAGTCGCCGCTTTTCCGCCATTCATTCACCGGAAGCAGCTGTCCTTCCGAAC
>JAFYGJ010000007.1:0-24076 GCA_017543275.1 Lachnospiraceae bacterium
CTGAATGCGGTACTTGCGGCGTAAGCCGCAGGATTCTGAGTTCAGACTGTATCTGTAGAAACGAAGTCCGATGCCCCTAAAGGGCAACCGTCTGAGAGGACGGCATTAGGAAGCACGCGACTTCAGTCGTGTGAGGCTCCACGTTGTCTGCGCTCTTTTGTTGCGGATGATCCGGTTATGTGTTATACTTTTGACGGCATCCGTTGCTCCACGGCGGGCTGGTTACATTGCCCGCCTCTCTAAAACGGTCTGGCCCGGACTGAAAGCACGGAAGGGCATGTCATATTTTGTTGAAACAGCGCCGGAATTCCGGCGTTTTTCTTTTTGCCTGGAACAGTATGGATTTTTTGCTTGACAGCCAAATGTTTTGCGTGTATTATGATGTTGAAAAATATATACCCGGCATATATCAGAAAGACATCCCATCAAGGACGAATATAACCGGAATTCTGGCTGCGGCAATACCCCTAATCAATCGCGGAACGATGCAAAACCCCAAAAAATCTAACTGAACATTCCACCCAAAATTCATAAAAAAAGTTACAAAGAATTTGTCAATTTGCTTGATAAATTCGTCATTTTGTAGTACTATGAGGAAGCCGCTTAAAATGCGAATCTTCTTAAACTAAAAAGAACTTGAGATCACGAGTCACGGCAGACATGTCGCGACTTTTAGCTATTTTCAAGAACATACAAAGGGGAGAACACCATGAGAAAAAGAATTATCAGCATAATAGCAATGAGCATCATAATTTTATTCCTTCCGTTTACGGTCCAGGCATGCATGAAATCCTGCCAGAGAGACGGTCCGGAAGGAAGCACCGAAGGCAGCGGGACGTCGGGATCCGCTGCCGGTGATGAATCGTTTACCTTCGAAGTCGATGACATAACGGTCGAGGACCTTGAAGACGGCAGAGTCCGGGTGACGATCCGTGACGGGACCGGAAGAGAGGAAACGCTCGAATTTGACTCCAGAGAAGACTACGACGCCTTCGTTTCGGAGTACGGTCTTCTGAAGAACGGCGATAAAGTCACAATCGAGACCGATCCGGATTCAGGAGAGACCATTGTCACGATCAAAAAGGAAGACGGTACAGAGGTCGTAATCACGACGGATGAAGCTGAGGATGACGGGACGCTGACCGTGAAGACTTCGGAGACGAAGCCGCCGGACACCACAACCGAAAAGGAGGACAAGACCACCGGATCCGGTGATAAGACATCGAAGGATGAGACCTCCTCCTCAAAAACAGAAGCCGCGGACGAGACCACGAAACCAGAAAAGGATCCGACAGAATCCGGCGAAGGAAAGACAGACCCGGAATCCGAACCGGAGTCAACAAAGCCGTCCGAGAAAGAATCCTCCACGGAAGAAAAGACTTCGGCAACGACATCCCAGACAACGACAACAACGGCCCAGCAGACCACGGAATCCACGACAGCGCCGACAACCCAGGCACCGACGACCGCAGCCCCCACTTCCGCAGGACATGAACACACTTGGGTTGCCGACAAGAAAACCGTCCATCACGATGCCGAGACCAGAACCGTGCATCACGACGCGGAGACGCAGGTTGTGCATCATGATGCTGAGACCACCGTTATCCACCATGACGAGGAAGGGCACTACGAAGAGGTCCAGGTGCTGGTTTCGCCGGCATGGGATGAGGAAATCACCGAAGTCCATACGGTTTGCAAAGGCTGTGGGTTTGATTATACGGCAAATCATTATACTGAAGAGCAGATAGACGAACATGCCACAGCGCATCTTTTGAACGGTGAAAACGGTGGGTGGAAATCGGCGGTCGTTGTAGTCGGAACCGTCCACCACGACGCCGTATACACGACCGAGCAGCAGTGGATCGTCGATAAGGCTGCGTGGGACGAAACGGTAGTAACGAAAGAAGCGTGGGATGAAACCGTGGTTGTAAAGGCTGCCTGGGACGAAACCGTGACCGTGAAGGAAGCCTATGACGAAGAAATCATCACAGGTTATCACTGCAGCGGATGCGGTGCGACAAAGTAACAAAAATGTTTCTGTAATGTAACAAAATATAATTCAGCAGGAAAAGCTGATATAGAGAAAGGAACAAAAATGAAACACAGACGAGTATTGACGAAAGTCTTAGCGGTTTTCGCAGTATTGCTGATCCTGTTCACGGCAATCCCGGTTCATGCCGCTGATGACTTGCCGGAAACAACCGTTGATACTGCTGTTGAAGAAGCAGCGGATTCGGTTGTCGAGGAACCATCCGTCCATGATACGCTTACTGCGCTTGACGATTATATTGTCGTCCATGAAGTGGAAGTGGTTCCGGCAGAAACGCAGCCGGCGGAAGAACCGCAGGATCCGGAAGAACCCGGAGAACCCCAGGAAGAAGTCCCGGGAGATACAGGCGAAGAGGTTCCGGCAGATGTACCTGAAGCCGGGGAGATAACAGAGGCAGAGCCGGAAGGGACGACAGAAGTTCCGGACGAGCTGCTGGTTCCCGCTGCAGGCGATTCGGAACAGCCGGATACGGAAGAAACCGAGGCAGGAGAAGAGCCGCCCGCTCCGGAAGAACCCGATCCGGAAGAAGGACCCACAGCCCCGGTGATCTCCGAAGATGACAAGCTGTATAAGCTTTATGACGAACAGGGGAACGAAGTATCTGACGGCCTGCTGACAGTATTCACCAGGAATGCAGTCAACGAGTTCGATGAAACAGACGTAACGGTTGAAGTACAGGATTCGGCCGCGAAGCTTGCTTCAATAAAATGGCCGGAGACAATCGACGGGAAATACCTTCTCAAGAAGGACAGATGCTTTGTTTTCATCCGGATCGAAGAGGGGAAGATCTTCCTGATGGGAGCGGATGGAACCTACAGCGAAGCAGTTGAAGCGGTTAAGGAAGAAATCACGGAAGAAGCCCCGGAAGAACCGGATGCTGAACCGGAAGATGAAGACGGATCTCCTGAAGAAAAACCGGAAGACGTTACAGAAGTTCCGGAAGATGAAGATCCGGAAGAAGAGATAACTGACGATGAACCCGAGGAAGAAATCCCGGATGTAATCGACGGCTCTTATGAAGATGAAGCCGAACCGGAAGCGCAGGAAGAAGTTAAACTTTTCGCCGGCATTGCCGAAGACTCCATTATCAACATGGATGTACTGAACGCGATCGACTTCTCTTCCAGCAGACTGATTGTTGCATGGGACGAAGAAAACATCCTCGATCCGGAGCACATCATCGGGTCCTTTGACGGAGTATATATCCTCCAGTACGAAGATCCCGAGACCGCGGCATATGCATTTTCGTATTATTACGGCAAGGCTTACTTTGCTGATGTAGACGGCGTGATTTCAATCGCGGACGGCGAAAGATCAGACGAGGGACAGCCTTCCGAAATGGATACGGAGTCTAATCCGCTTGCGGAGCTCGAGTCCGCGCTTGCGGAGGACCGCCCCGTATACAGTGACAAAGTAATCGCCCTGATTGATACAGGCGTGAACGTTCGGATCGGAAACGTCATTGACCACGTATCCATGATCGGCGACGATATCACCGACTACCACGGACACGGCACGGCGATGGCTGAAGCGATCCTGTCCGTCAACCCCGACGCTAAGATCATCTCGATCAAGGCCCTCGACAATGACGGCAACGGTGATGTGTCTGCGGTCTACGCTGCAATCCGCTACGCGATCGACCGCGGAGTTTCAATCATCAACCTTTCGATCTCCGCAGCAAAGAAGCTGGACAGCGCCTCGATCGTTTCGATCATCAACGAGGCAGCGGCAGCAGGGATTACAGTTGTCGGCGCCGCCGGAAATAACGGTGCAAACGCAGCCTTTTTCATCCCTGGCTCCATCCGGTCCGCGTTTATCATCGGCGCGGCCGGAAGCAGCGGCGAGCGCCTCCCGGAATCCAACTACGGCGCTACCGTGGACTTCAACGTCGTCGGCGTTTCGACTTCATTCGCAGCTGCGAAGTTCTCGGGACATCTCAGCAAAGGCGGGTCGGCGGAAGCCGACTACAGCCTGATCTTCCCGACAGACTACACTGCGCCTTCTTTAGAACCTGAAGAGCAGGAAGAGCCGGAGAATCCGGAAGAACAGGAAGTCGTAATCCGGGATACGGAACTTTACCAGTACTTCACGGCAAATGTCCGCCGCGATCTTTCCGGCGTCAGCAAGGAAGATCTCGTCGACGCGATTACGACCAAACTCACTTTCGTAAATGAAAGCATCTGGACTGACGCCAATGAAGACGGAGTTGTGGACCTTTCGGATATCTACTATACCGGGTCTGATGATTACCTCATGGACTCATATACGAAGAACGTATACGCAGGTTTCTACAACCTGGATGATTCGAGCGACTATCTTGTATCTTACCTGCCGATGGAGTCCGACAGGGAATACACCTTCCGCTCCTTCGACCTGACGGTTGAAAACAACGCGGGGCAGATCATCAACCCCGACTACTATGTCTTTGATCCGAACACGAACCTCCTTTATGTAAAGAAAGCCTGGTTCGAGACACCCTGGGAGCATGAGGTCATCGGATCGCTCCGTTCCCAGATTGTCTACACCTTCTCGGAAGGCACGATCGCAGACCTTACAAAAAACATCCATATCAAGGCGCAGTTTGTCGCTGAGGACGGATATGAGATTCCGGAAGATGTGAAACTCATCGATAAGGACCTTGAAATTTCCCTTCTTGATACCGACAGCATCCGGACAAACCTTTATGAGGAATATGATTCCGTTCCGGAAGTCACCGCAATACGGGTTTACTTAAACGGCGCAACCGAAGCGGTTAACCCGGAGAAAATCGGTTTCGACAAGGACGGTGAATTCCTCCTGATCAGCGACACGGCGGGCCTTTCCGATGTGCTGGTTATTCTTGAAGTCGGAAAGAAGACCACTTTCAAGGTTGCGGCATCAGTCAGCGAGGCAATCGCCAAACTGGAACAGTACAACCTCTGGCTGATCCCGACGCTGGAAGTCGTGGACAGATCCTCCATTCCCGCAGTCGGTGACCGGATCTCCTTCCAGAACAACACCTTCTTAGGCAGCGCGATGGAATCCGCGTCAACCGCAGGCGGCATTGCCTTTGTCTACACGGGCATTGACGGCGGGATCGCCTACACGTCAGGTATAGCGAGCGCCCTGAATGAACTTCTGAACAGCCGGGGCAGCTACACCCACATCCAGGATCTCCTCAGCACGGTTGACACGACTCTGGCAACGGATGCGAGCGGATACGCAGCGCTTTACCATTACACTGTCAGCGGAAACGTCTACAAGCAGAATTCCGGTGAAACAGACAACGCGGCAGGAACCGTGATATCCACGATCGACGAAACCGTACTGAACTTGGTATGCTCGCATATCACAGTGCCCGAAGCGCAGTTGGCTTTTGGATCAAACTACGGTGACATAAATTCCGCTGATGTGTTTGGAAAAGTTTTCCAGGTAACAGACTGGGATGCGAATAACTATGCGACAGTCTATGTCGGCGTCGGTTCGACCCGGACGCTCGGTGTCGGCGGATACCCCAACTATCAGCAGGCACAGTACAACGTCGCACGGATCCGGCTGCACTATGCTCCGGAGTACGGATCGGTTACTGTGAATAAGACATCCAGCAACTACGATGTCACATATGGAAACCCCAACTACTCCACAAACGGAATCATCTACTATGTCTACGAGGACAACAATGGCAGTATAAGCAATACTCGTGCGAAGAACTCTGCAGGCAACAACATCGTTTTGACGGTCGGCTCCGATGGCATATCCAATATTGAAGTCCTGGAACCCGGAACGTACTGGGTAAAGGAAGAAAGCGTCCCTGCAAACAGTAACTTCATCCTGAACACGACGCCTCAGAAAGTGGTCATCAGCGCCAACGAAGGGGAAACAGTTTTCTTCCAGAACGCTCCTGTTACGGCTTACCTGAAGGCGCAAAAGAAGTCCAGTAAATCGGAGATTACAGACGGCAATACGAGCTACAACCTGTCCGGCATCCAGTTCTATGTATATACGGATCAGGCCTGCACAACCCGCGCAAAAAATGCGGCAGGATCAACGGATTTCACGCTGACCTCCGGTTCGGATGGCTATACTGGTACTGTAGAAATGCCGCTTGGCACCTACTGGGTACGCGAAGTTGAGAGTTCTCTTACAGGCAAAGGATGGACTTACAATTCGACGCCAGATGACGTCACGCTGACATCAAGCAACAGCACCGCTGCAACGGCTGCAGTCGCGGAAATCAAGAATACTCCGCTCCTTGACCCGATCCAAGTACTGCTGAGAAAAGTAGACAAGGACGGTAACGTGGTCCCGCAGGGTGATGCAACGTTCGAAGACGCCCGGTTCGAAGTCAAGTATTATGACAACCAGACCGGGACCGGGACGCCTGAAAGAACATGGGTGTTCAAAACAAATGCACTTGGAGTTTTGAATTATTTGAACTCCTATAAGGTCTCAGGTCCGGATTTATATACCGATGCTGATGGTATTCCGTCAATTCCGATTGGTACCCTGACGATTCAGGAAACACAAGCGCCTACGGGATATCTACCGAATGACACACTGTACACAATCAGGTTCTATTTGGAAAACGGAGACATCGTTTCCTCCGTTCCCATGATACAGATTAACAGCCAACCCGGATTGAATATCCAGCTCGAAGAAGATGACATTGACGGCAAGATCACTGTTATCAAGCAGGACAGCGGTACCAACAGTGCTACCCCGCAGGGTGATGCAGTCATTTCAGGCATCAGGTTTGCAGTTATCAACCGCTGCGGTGACGGCAAGAATGTTATCTACAACAACGCAACATACGGCAACGGCCAGGTCATCACGATTCTTGAAACAAAGGCAGACGGCACGACCGATGCGACGGGCGAACTGCCTTACGGAACTTATCAGGTAGTTGAGCTCCGTATGGACGCGACAATTGCAGCCGGAGAAGCCTATGATGGATCGACTAAGCTTGGATCCTCTCCGCTGGCAAATGCAACTGGTTACCTGTTCAATTCCTCTGCAACCCAGAACGTGTCGATCACACAAAACTCGGATACTCCGGTTTCCGTTACCTTCAAGGATGATGTTCTTAAGGGCGGAGTCAAGGTCATCAAGTGGGACGCAGAAAAGAACAAGAACGAAGCCCAAGGTGACGCGGACTTCTCATACGTAAGATATGAGATTTACAACAGGTCTGCCGCTCCTGTCGTCGTCAACGGCAACATCATCGCGGTAGACGCACTTGCGGCAACGATCGACTCGAATGCGGATGGCGTAGCTACATCCGGGATGATACTGCCGTACGGAACATACTCCATTAAGGAATCGTCCAATTCAGGCAGCATTTCCTACAATTCGACTGATACTACGGAATACACGTTTAAGATCACCGAAAACAATCAGGAAGTGGATTCTGATACGGCAGATATGGCCATCGTGTTCAAGAACTCGGTCCTCAGATCAGGCGTTGTCATCGGAAAGATTGACCGCGAGACAGACACCAACACGCCGCAGGGTATGGCTACCCTCTCCGGCGCGGAGTTCACAATTTACAACAACAGCGGCAAGTCCGTCATTGTTGAAGGTGCAGAGTATGCCGTCGGCGAAGCGGTGAAGGTTCTCACGACGGGATCAGACGGAACTGTTAGATCAGCTATTGATCTGCTTCCGTACGGAACATACTACGTCAAAGAGACGAAAGCCCCGGAGGGCTACCTTCTGAACTCCGACTGGAGAGTTGACTTCCGGATCAGAGTTGACGGCGAGTTCGTCTATACGACGGGTGATCTGGACAAAGTAAACGAGGCTGATGATCCTTATCAGGGTTGGTTCAAAGTCACAGGCGGATCCTCAACAAACCCGGCAGAATGCCCGGATGACATTAAGCGTGCGGACATCTCCTGGATCAAGTGTGATGTTGACGGCAGCCCGATGGCGAACATCCCGTTCATGATTGAACGGCTGGACGAATCCGGAAAAGCGGTCGAGACCCACATCATCGTGACTGACTCGACCGGCCGCGTGAACACGGCAAGCCGTCCGAAGACCGGTGACAAGGTGAACAGCCTGGATGCATACGTCGTTGAAGGCAAGATTACAGATGAGTCCAAAATCGACAGCACAGCCGGCGTCTGGTTCGGCGAGCAGTCCGCAAAGGAAGCCGGGCAGGGATCTCTGATCTACGCCAATTACCGGATTACGGAAGTGAAGTGTGAGGCGAATAAGGAACACGACGTGCTGATGCAGGTCCTGTTCAGCGAAACCGACATGGCACAGTTCAACGAGGTATTCTTCGATGGACAGACATATGACCTGGCGGCGATCTTCTTTGACCTCGTAATCCATCCGGAATCCGACCTCCTCGATGTCGCGACCGGATCCAAATCAGTTGCTGTCGGCGATACAGTATCCGTAACGGATACGATCATCTACGACAACCTGAAGCGCTACAACCACTACAAGGTTGTGACGGAGATCTATTACAAGGACACCGAAGGTAATACGCCTGTCCTTCTCGGATCCACCGGTCAGGAATTTGACCCGCCTCAGGTAGACAGCACTCAGACCAGCCACGGCACAATTGAGAATACGGTCATAATTGACACGACCGGCCTTGACGGCGGAACGATTCATGCGGTAGACCGGTTCTATGTGAAGCATGAAGATAGCTGGACCGAGCTGATCAACCACAACATGTCCATGAGCGATCCGAGGCAGATGCTGAACGTCCCGATTCTCAAGACGAACGCATCTGACAAAACGACCGGAACACAGGTCGGAACGGTCGGCGAAAGCGAAACGGTTGTAGACCATGTAACATACGAAGGCTTAACTGTTGGAAGAAGCTACGAGGCGGAAGGAACGCTTCACTACCTTGAAGACTTTACCGATGCAAATGGCGTAGAACATCTTGCGGGTGATGTGCTTCTGGACGAAAAAGGCGATCCGATTGTCGTGACGCAGACCTTCGTCCCGGAAGAAGCAGATGGAAGCGTCGATCTTACTTATGCTGATCTCGACACGAGACTCCTTCAGGGAAGATCCATCGTCGTATACGAAAACCTGTATCTTGATCATGTACTGGTAGCGATGCATGCGGATCTTCACGATGACGACCAGAGAATCGACTATCCGGACATCCTGACATCGGCGCTCGATGCGGACAGCGAAGATCATGTCGGTTCCGCGAACGAAGACAGAACGTTGACAGACTACTGCCTGCTTACAAACCTCAGAGTTGGCGAGGAATACCAGGCGGCCGGTACGGTTATGGACGAAGAGACCGAAGAGGCTCTTCTGGACGAGGACGGCAACGAGATTACGGCTCAGTCCGAAGTCTTTATCGCAACCGCCACCGAAATGATTGTTCCGGTTACGTTCACCATAAATGCGGAAGTAGCGGGAAAGACTATCGTGGTATTCGAAGACCTGCTGCATAAGGGTGTGATCGTGGCAGTCCACCATGACATCAACGATGAAGAGCAGAGCATTCACTATCCGGAGATCGGAACGACAGCAATTGCGGACGAAACCGAAGATCATGTCGTGATCCCCGGTGAAGGCACGAAGATCACGGATACTGTCCATTATGAGAACCTTCTCACCGAGGGCAGGACATATGTGACGAGAGGCACGATTTATGACAGAAGCAGCGTAAAACCGATCCTTATTGAGGGCAATGAAGTCACGGTCGAGCTGCAATTCGTTCCGGAAGATGAGACAGGAGACGTAAAACTCGTCTTTGATGATCTGGATACGACGGAACTTGCTGGAAAGGAAATTGTCATATACGAGCGCCTTTATATCCTGAAAGGGGTCATCGAAGGCAGTCCGTCTAATCCGGATAATCCGGAGGAGGTTCTTGTTGCGGTCCACGAGGACATCGATGATGAGGGCCAGACCATCTATATCCCGGATGGCAGGACAAAGGCTCGCGATGCAGTCACGGAGATCGATCATTCTCTGGCTTCGGAAAAAGTCAAGCATATCGACACCTTCTACTACACAGCACTCCTTCCCGGCCGCGAGTACGTGGTTCAGGGCCACTTAGTCAATAAGGCTACCGGAGAGCCGCTGCTGCAGGACGGAAAGATGATCGAAGGAAAGACAACCTTTACACCGACTGAGCCGGATGGGTCTGTCGAAATCGTCTTTGCCGAGTTTGACTCATCCCTGCTGAAGGGGGATCCGGTCATCGCCTATGAAAAGGTTCTCTACAAGGGAATTGAGATCATCGTCCACGAAGACCTGACTGACGAAGACCAGACAATTTACATTCCTGAGATCTCGACCACCGCAATTGCTCCCGATACGGAAGAGCAGATGACGGCAGCGACCAAGGAAGTAGAGCTTGTCGATACTGTCTATTATAAAGGGCTCAAACCCAAAACTGATTATGTCGCCAAAGGCGCGTTAATGGATAAGGATACTGGAAAAGAGCTTAAGGATGCAGACGGCAAGACCATTACGGCAGAGGCCTCCTTTACAACGGAAGACGTGAAGGAAGGCGAGGTATCTGTTTCCGGGTCAGTCAGACTGGTATTCAAATTTGACGGATCCCTGGTGGCTGGAAAGACGACTGTTGTCTTTGAGAGGCTGTATATCGATAATATTGAGGTTGCGGTTCATGCCGACCTGAACGATGAGGCCCAGACAATCCACTTCCCGGATGCGAAGACGAACTTTACCGACAAGGCTACAGGGACCCATACGGCACACCTTGACAAGGATGTAACGGCTGAAGATCGGGTAACCTACACGAACCTCATCCCCGGAAAGGAATACGCAGTCAACGCAAGACTGGTCGTGAAGGAAACCGGAAAGCCTCTTACCGATAAAGACGGCAAGGAAATCACAAAGAAGGTGACCTTTACGGCTGATAAGCCGGATGGCGAGATCTTAGTGGTATTCGAACATATCGATACTACAAACCTGATCGGGAAATCCATCGTGGCCTGCGAAACCGTCGAATATAATGGCGTCACGGTGATATTCCATGAAGACCTCGACGATGAGGACCAGACCATTATAGTTCCTGAAATTGGGACAAACTGCTTCGATAAGGTCAAGGGCGGAGACGTACTCAGTTTCGGTAAAGACGTTGCTGTCGTGGATAAGATCAGCTATAAGGGACTGACGCCCGGTGTCACCTATACCGCCAAGGGTTATCTCGTAGATAAGGAGACGGGTGAAGCGACCGACTTTGAAGCCGAAGCGGATTTCGTTCCGGAGGACTGGGAAGGCGAGGCAGAAGTCGAGTTTATCATGGATGTCACGGCGGACATGAAGGACAAGGTTTTTGTAGCCTATGAGGAGGTCTACGATGACAAGGGCAACCTGATCGCCGAGCATAAAGACATCGACGACGAAGCCCAGACCGTTCGGGTCATCATCGGAACGGCAGACGTTGGAAAACCGGGACCGAAGCGCGGGGGATCACCCACGTCACCGATCACAGGCATCACTAAGAACTTCTTCCCGCTTCTGATGACGGTAATGACGATCCTGATGATGCTTGGCATGGCGCTTGTATTTGCCTCACAGATGAGAAGAGAGCAGGCACTTTCACTGACTCAGGTATGTGTAGTCAGAAAAACAGACAATAAGCCGATGGATGCAGCGAAAGACGCAAAGAAAGATGTGCGCGCCGATATACTGCAAAGCGATAAAACTGAAGAAAGGCAACAGGTAAGCGAAAGCTGCCGGAGGGTGGATGAGGACACCGGAACGGGGCTGAAGCGAACGTATGGCAACCCCGAAAACGGTTCCTTCCGGTCCTGAGGGGCATGAGGAAGCAGCCGCTGCCGTGAAAGAAATCCGCATTCCCGCGGCATAACGCCGCGGGGGTGCCTGAAAAAGAAAGCATCCAAGAAAGAGGAACAGATAATGCCTGGCAAAAAGAAGAATTCAGAACAGAAAGCAGAAAACCCGAAGAAGGCCCAGTTCGGGAAACGCACGGTTCACCGCAACGTGAAAAACGTCTACAGTGATATCTTGCTGTCGGCGCCGCAGACAATGAAAGCCAAACTGACCGTCGGTGTGGCGGGCGTGATGCCCCGGATCGGCGCAACCACACAGGCAATCCAGATCGTGCTTCACATGTTCTATAAAAACTATAACGTGGCGTATGTTGAAATGAACGATCACGGATTTGTATCAAAACTCGAAAACAACTATCTCGGAGTCCGAAAAAACAAGAACGGAAACCTTGTTTACCGTCAGATCACCTTTGTCAGCCGCGATAATATCAAGTCGGTCCTGAATGACGATTATGACGCCCTGGTCTTTGATTACGGCAGCTACGATGACGAGGAATTTGACCTGATCTCATTCTCGGAGCGGAACGTACAGGTCTTTGTCTGCGGATGCAAGCCGGAGGAAACGCCGAATACGATCCGGACTCTGATCGATACGGACCTGCCGTACTGCAAGTACATTTTCTCGTTTGTACCGGAAGGCGAGCAGGATGAAGCTCTGCAGATCATGGAAAAACAGCAGCAGAAAGCAACCTTTTTTACGGAATTCATCCCGGATTACTTCACTTATTGCAGTTCGGATCCGGATAAGACGATCTATGCTCAGATCATCCCGAAGCGGGAGCAGGAAGAAGCGGAAGGCGAATAATCCGGCATGCTGAAAAATTTTCCGGGATAGGTCGTTTTGTTGTATAATACCAGCATCAAAAACAAAAAGGTAACAGCATGGACATTAAGAGAAGCAGAAATAAACTGAATCCAAACCTGTTTACGGTAGTTGATACGGAGAAGAAGGAGCGGAAAAGGCAGGCTATTCTCCATGAGAAATATCAGGATATCCCGAAAGACACTGTAATCATCGAAAATCGAGCGGTAAAAACCTTTTCCAAAGACCTGAAGAAGGTCGCGAAAGGTATTGGCTGGATTATCGGTATAGCGGGATGGGCGGTAGCCCTGATCTGCCTGGCCCTCCCGGAAACGCGAAATCCGTTCTTACAGTATATAACAGACCTGTTTGAATGGCTTAAGGATACGATGCCGTTTCTGAACAGACAGTAGACTGAATTGGGGAAATTATGCTGAACAGGCTTTTACATAGAACAAAAACGTTAAGGAGACATCTGGAATGAAAAAAACTTTAACTTTTGTGCTGATCCTGATTCTTGCGCTTCTTCCGGTTTCTGCATTGGCAGCGGATGAGGACAGCTTTACAGAAGAGAAGGACGGACTGTATCTCGACGAAAACGGCGAAGTGGACCATGGCTTTCCCGAAACCGTTGAGAAGGACGGAAAGATCTACGTCCTGTCCTCGGTCAAACTGGAATCCAACGGTGATGCTGAGCCGGAAATCCATCAGGAAAAGATTGCTGAACTGAAAGAGAAAGACGCGAAGTATCCTGAAGAAACGGTCACGGTTGACGGCGTTACCTATAAGCTGATTCCGGACTCCGTAAAGGAAATCAAGAGGGAAGAGAAGCGGGAGACAACTGTTACCGATTCGATGGAGCGGGATGTGACCGCCGGTGAGGACGCTTTGGAGGAAATGGAAGTCACGGTAACCGATGAGGAGACCGGAGAAGAAGTAACGGCTGCAATCCCTTATAAGGAAAGCGAGCTTCTTCGGACCGAGTGGGTTGCGGATTTCTCAACAGAAATGGTCTTCAGCGGGTATGATGCCGATGTCTTCCTGTTTGGGGATACGATTATCCAGAGGAACGATGCGGTTCCGCTGACGCCGGACCAGTACGGAATCGTTATGTCGTATCTCAGCATGAATCCGGCGAGCGAACGGATTACCGGCGCGGTATGGCGGGGCGATCCCTTCATGGACGGCGACACGCTGAAGAGGGTAGCGGTCCTTTCCGGGGAGACGCTTCACGAGATCGATACGGACTACTATGAAGGCGCGGTTGAACTGTCTTCGATTACATATATCGCTTACGAAGCTGAGTATGAAGAGTTCGGAGAAACCCTTGAAAAGCGGTCAAGCGTCAAAGCAACTGCCACTTACACATTCAGCAAAATGGCGGAGACCGAGACAGAAAAAGAGTCCGAGACCGAAAAGATGACCGAGCCTGAGGTCGTGATCCCGCAGAAAGGATTCCTGCAGTCAACAGCGGGACGGATCACGCTGATTGGCGTTGCGATTCTCGCCGTGGCCGGCGCGGTTATGTTATTCCTCTTCCTGAAAAAGAAGAAAAAAGATGAAGACAAACCGGCTGAATCCTGACCTGATCCGGAAAACCGGAGACATATTCGCGGACCGATACCGGATTACGCGTCCTGTGCCGGGTAATGACCTCGGCACGAGAATGTCGTGCGTGTATTTTGTAGAAGATATCCATACCCGAGAGGAATGGATCATGAAGGAGTACATGAAATACGGCATCGATAAGAAAGACCGCGCAATACGGCAGGGCATTTCTGCGGAAATAGAAACCCTGAAAAGGCTCCGGCACCCGTGCATTCCGTATATTGTCGACGTGTATGAACTCGCCGACAGCTACGTGATCATCATGGAGATCGTGGACGGGGAAACGCTTGAGGATAAGGTGAAAAGCGGGCCGCAGCTGTCGGAGGATGTCCGGAACTGGACGGCTCAGCTCTGTATCGTGCTGAACTACCTGCATACGAAGAAGCCACCGCTGATCTATCGGGATATTAAGCCCTCCAACATCATGCTCTCGCCGGATGGCGTGATCCATCTCATCGACTTCGGTACGGTTAAACAGAAGTACACACGAGAGGACGCCTATAAAGCGATGAGTCCCGGATACGCCGCACCCGAACAGCTGAAAAAGGCGTCGGATGAGCGGACGGACATTTATCTTATAGGGGTTACAATGGACCAGCTCCTGACCGGGACGCTTCATAAGGGCGAGGAACTGCAGGAATCCGCAAAGGATCTCCAGAGAACCTGCTGGATGAAAGGGCTCGCCTATATCGTCAAACGGTGTGTGGAGCCGAACCCGGAAAACCGCTTTCAGAGCGTGATGGAGCTGTGGAAGGCACTTGCTCATTATGAGTATTTTGAAGAAGAATACAAGAAAAAGGAAAAAACGAAGCGCGGCATATTTTACGCATCCTGTATCCTGACCGTACTTGCGGCAGCGGCTTTTGTTCTGAAACTCTTCGGGAGGAAATTGACATTTATGCAAAACTTTGATACCATAAAACTATGGATGATCGGGGCAGCTGTCCTGTTTGCCGCAGCCATTGCGGTCGCGCTCTGGTTCCTCCTGAATATCAGAAAGAGCAGGGAGGCAAAGGCGTTTACCGACACGGTTGAGAAGCGGCAGAATGAGCCAATGGACGATACAGAACTGATTCTGTCCGTGAGCAAGGAAGATGTTTATGACGATGATGA
This sequence comes from Lachnospiraceae bacterium, assembly GCA_017543275.1. Classification (GTDB taxonomy): domain Bacteria; phylum Bacillota; class Clostridia; order Lachnospirales; family Lachnospiraceae; genus UBA1267. Next base: position 15,365 of record JAFYGJ010000007.1, read on the forward strand.
GGAAGCAACGGCCCTGACGAGCGAAGAGTATCAGACCTATATCAGCGAAGAAAGCTTCAAAACGACCAAAAGCGTGATTATCAGCGAAACGAAGGAGTGAGAATATAATGGCAACGGATGTGAACTTCAGCCTGCCGGCTTTTTATAGTAAGATCCCGAAGGGCTACGGCGATGTGCTTGACCGCGAAAAGGCGGCGATCCAGAAAGAACGGGATGCATACTATGCGAAGAAGAAAACAAAGACAACCATAGCGGTCATAATTGCAGTCCTTGTTCTTGCAGTCCTTGTTGCGGCAGTTTGCTATTTCCTGAAAATTAGACCGTACTGGATCTGGGTTGCAGCGTTTGTCTTCCTGTCAGTCCCGACGGTGCTTCTTACGATCAAACTGAAATCCAACGCGAACGACAAAGAACTTTCGGCCATCGCAGAGAAAATGGCTTCGTACCGGCGCCGGAAAAATGCGTACCGGGACAATCTTCATGCATACGAGATCCTTGAGCAGGCTCATATTAAAAACTTTGCTTATGGCGGCGGACGCGCCTACATCCAGTATGAATTAGGGGATGACGGAAAGCGCAAAGCAATCAATCTCGAATACATCCCCTACAAGGGCGGAGATGAAGATTATCCTGAAGACGTTATGATATTTTATAAGGACCACATCGAGGCCAGAGGCGGCGTGGAAGCCGATATTTCAGTCTCAACAACTTTCATGGGTGAGTGAGTTAGTTAGACGCCGGTTTTGACCGGCGTCTTTTTTATGCCCCGCTGCCGGGTGTGCCTGTTTTTTTTCCGGGATTCCTCGTTTTGTTGTATAATTAGAAGTAAGTAAAACAACTTGCTTCTAATTTTTTTTGGGGAGGTTCATATGAATAAATTATTGATCAGACTGTGCTCGATGCCGCTTATCCTGGCATTTCTTATGTTCACTGTGCCCGCAGCGGCAGCGGAACCGGAAGAAGATCCTGTCGTGTTTATCGAAGAAACAGAAGAAACACAGGACATCGCAGAATCGATTTCGGAGATCCTTACCTCATACCGTGACTCCGGAGAAGACCTTGCAAAACTGCAGCGGGTGAAGATTATGGAACTCCGGTCTGCATACGAACATCTTACCATGGCGGAAAAAGTACATGTGAAGGGGCTTCAGCTTCTTGAAAGCGCCGAAGCCGCCCTGGAGATCAGTTATGCGGAAGTGGATGAACTAACGGCGGACCCCGACACGATGGCCGGCATGAACTACACATTTGAAATCCGTGATGACCGTCCGAAGCTCTCGCTTTCGATCCGGTACATGACGGACGAGGACAAGGACGGTGTGATTGACCATCCGGACCTCATTCTCGTCTCACCGTCCGGCGAAGAGAACCCGCTTCGGGAACACATGAGCTTAATTTCAGGGGACAGCATGACGCTGGATATAGTCTGGGAGAACAGCTTTGTGCAGCTTGATATCCGCTCGGCGGACATGGGACTATGGCAGGTGAAATCCTCCAACGTCGTATACTTTTCCCTGGGTGATTATATCGGACAGGAAAGGGAAGCAGTATTTGAATCCGTCGATTCAGAAGAGACGAAGGCGGAAGGCACTGTACAGAAACAGGTAAAGCAAAGGTCAAGATCCGCTGCGGTGCTCGGCGCGCTGTGGCCCCTGATCTTTGTGACAGTACTCGGCGTCGCCGGCATCGGAGCGATCCTGTATTTCTCAAAACGCAAAAAAACCGGGCATATCCTGAGGCGCAAAGTACAGCAGGAAGATGATCCGGATGATGAAGAGGAACTGAGCGAAGAGGAATACTGGAAGATGCAGAAAATCGTTGAAAAGCAGCAGGTATTCCGCGATGACGATTCTGATGATCGGGACGAGGACGAAGTTGTTAGGCCGGAGCGAAGGGAGGAAGCGGATGCAAAAGACGATCAGAAAGAAGAGAACCCCGGCTACATCCAGGTTGAGGTATACCCGTCCGAAATCGGCGGGGATGAGGAAGATGATGACCTGACGCTGCCGATTCGCGAGGAAAAAGAAGAGCCGGTCAGGAACGCGCCGAAACCTATGGCCCGGCAGTTTGGGCAGCGGACAAGGCATGCGAGCTGATCAGTAAGGAGGCGGTTTTTTTATCAAAATTCCGGGAGAAACCCCCTTCCTCTAAGCGCAGCGTAGGGAGGGGATGAATCCCGTCTCTTTGAAAAAATTCCAGAATACGAATCGAACATGTGTACTTGCTTTTCGAATGATGATGTGGTATAATATCAGGGTACAAACCAGAAGACCGAAAGGATGTACATATGATCCAAAAAGCCTTCAAATACCGCATATACCCGACCAGAGCCCAGCGGGAAGTCATCTCCCGGATTTTTGGCTGCGTCCGCTTTGTGTTCAACTTCTTCCTTGCCATGCGGAAACAGGAATACACGCTGAATTATGCGACAGTGTCCTATAACCGGTGTTCTTCGGAGCTGACAAAGCTGAAGCAGGAGTCGGACTATGCCTGGCTTAATGAAGCAGACTCAACCGCGCTGCAGTCCTCTCTTCGGGATCTCTCGGACGCCTTCCAAAACATGTTTGAACACCGGAGCGGCTATCCGAAGTTTAAGTCGAAGAGGGATCATTATCAATCCTACACCAGCAAGAACAATAACAACTCCATCCGGCTGACAGATAAAGCAGTAAAACTCCCGAAGCTCGGATTTGTAAAAGCAAAGGTATCGCGCCCTGCTGAAGGAAGGATCCTGAGCGCAACGGTTGAGCATACTCCTTCCGGAAAGTATTATGTCTCGGTTCTTTGCGAATGTGAAGAACCGGAGAAGCTTTCAGGAGGAGATGCTGTTGGCATAGACCTTGGCCTTTCAGACTTTGCCGTGCTGTCAGATGGCCTCGGGCATATCCCGAACCCGGAGCCTCTTGCAAAGCTCCTGAAGAAGCTGAAACATGAACAGCGCCTGCTGTCCCGAAAAACAAAGGGCAGCCACCGCTATGAGGTTCAGCGCCTGAAGGTTGCAAGGCTCCATGAACGCATCAGTTCCTTCCGGAATGATCACCATCAGAAGCTGTCGACGGAACTGGTCAGAAAGTACAGGTTCATCGGCACAGAAGATCTGGACGTAAGACAGCTGCTTTCGGAAAACAGGAGTGAGGATTCACGCCGGATATCCGACTCCGGATGGAGAAGCTTTGTATCCATGCTTTCGTATAAAGCCGAATGGTATGGACGAACCCTTGTTAAAGTCGGGAGGCATTATCCATCCAGTCAGCTGTGCCATGACTGCGGATATCAGTATCCTGCGGTCAGGGAGTGCCGGCTGAAGGTATGGACATGCCCGCAGTGCGGGAAGATCCATCAGCGCGATGAGAACGCAGCCCTGAACATCAGGGATGAGGCACTGAGGATATACGCGGCTGTATAAGTCGTAAAATAAAACCAAAGTAGGGTTGGGACGACCCGAAATCATGCGCGTGGAGGGCGGATGCCGTCTGATGAAGCGCGAAACATCCCAGCTATGCTGTAGAGAAATCAGCTTACGGAGCCGGACCGGGATCGGAATCCCCCTCCTCTTAGCGCAGCGTAGGTGGGGGTAGTTCAATCGGACGATTCGTCCTATAATATACTCGAAATATAAATCCAGGGAGGAATTCCTGATGGCAGAATACAACTCTGAACTTGAGAAAGATATCTTCGGTGATGGATCAGAGGAGCAAAAGGGCGAGACGCCCATCGATTTCATGAACGGGATCGACCCGGATGAAATGAAACAGGACGTGCCGGGAAAAACGTCAGGGCCGAAAAAACCGAACATAAACATTCGACTTGTGACAAGGGACGGTGAGCCTGTTCAAATCCTGAAAGCGGATGAATTATATACGAAGCCCGGCGACGGAATCACATCACTGCTCTTTAAGGAAGATGATCGGGTCCTGTTCAGTTCGGAAACCCTTTTCACACCGCAGGAGCAGGCCGGTCTCACAAGGAGCGGGATGGAGCAGATCGGGGAAGACGTCACGAAAGAACTCGGAAAGCTTCTGAAGGATGAGATGGACCCGGACAGGATTACGAGAAGGTCCATGATAGATTTATCGCCGCAGGCGAAAACGGATATCGTAACCGGTCTGAAACAGGACGCCATTGACAGATATCTTGCGCAGACTGCCGGAAGGGCTGAGACCTTTCATGCCGCACAGAGATACAACGAAACCATTGCGCGGAACCTTCTCTCGGCGCTCGGTGGTGAAAGCCATACAGCTTATTATCCCGCAAATCTTCTGATGGCATCTTTGGACAAGGACGGGAAGGAAAAGGCAGAGCATATTCCGGTCATACAGCTTTCAGAAGTGGACTCATGGACTGCGGAAAAAGTTCTCGGACCGGCCATGCGGAATAACGGCATGGTCTATCGGTATGACCGGGCATCCAGCGTGTTCTCCGCATGGAAAAAAACGCCGGACGGCAGGGAACCCGTATTGAATGATTTCCGCATGATGCTCCCGCCGAAACACGAGGAATATGATAATTTCCTTCGGGAGATCTCAAAGCTCCGCTCAGAGAGGGAAGTTCTGGAAAAAGCCGAACAATTAAAGCGGGCGAACCTTAACATCCGCTTCACAACACGGGATGGCGAAACACTTCAGGTTACAAGAGCGGACGATCTTATTCTGAAAACGGATGGCGGGGTTACGACGCTTGCCTTTAAGAACGATCCGGAACGGGTCCTGTTCAGTTCAAAAGAACTGTTCCTTCCGGAGGAAACTGCTGCGCTGTCACGAAAAGAGATGGAATCAATTGGGAAAGCGGTCGCGCAGTCCCTCGGAACAATGATAGAAAAGGAACTGGAGCCTGACAGGGTCACAAGACGTTCTGTGATCGATGTATCAGCACATTCCGACATTGATTATGTTGGATCCCTGAAGAAAGCCTATATTGAGAAGTGCCTCTCTTTAGGCGGCGAGGCAAGGGTTCAGGCCTATGAGAAAGCCCGGGAAAACAACGAAGGGCTTGCCCGCAATATGTTCCGTATCCTCGGGATCGAAAACGTAACGAAGCATTATCCGGCGAGCCTTCTCATGACCACAAACGAGATCGGGAAGGACGGCGCTCGAGGAAAAACCATTGTGCCGGTTTTGCAGCTTTCAAATGTCGGGCAGCGGACAGCCGCTCCCGTCCTCGGAAAGGTCATGCAGCGTTACGGTCTTGAGTGGTCTTATAACAAAACCACCGGCGTCTTCTCCGCATGGACAAGGAAGCCCCAGCGGACACGCCCGATCCTTCAGGACTTCCGGGCGCTTATACGTCCGGACATTCATGAATACGACCAGATGCTCTTCACGATGGCAAAAAACCGTGCGGAAGCCGAAAAGACGGACCGGAGCTATCCGCTTTCACACGGATACCCAAGGCTTTCCGAAGACCGGATATTCGCTTATGCCGCATCCATGCGTTCTATCCAGGGAATCGAACCGTTTGTGATTACGGATAAAGCCCAGAATGAAGTCATGGCGCAAGCATATCTCACCGGAATGGGCTTTGCAAGGCTCACACGGAGGAACTTCAGCCTTCAGATTGCAGAGGCGAAAACAATTGCTGATCTTTATAAAGGAGAGGAAGAACCGTACTCCATCGTTGTTCGGATGAATGGGGTTTCCGCGCCGGAAGCAGACCAGATGCAGAAGGAGTTTGCTCTGAAAGGACTGACTTCTGCCTATGACCCGGAGCACCGGCTGATGAGCGTATCCGCATATGACGGACCGGATCGCCCGCTGTTCGAAGGGAATCTTAAAGAACCTGATTATGAAAGACTGTCCGGGGAAGATTTCACGAAGCTCGCGGCGCATGCGATCGGGATCGAGGACGCGAACCGCGTTATCGGGGATGTGACCGGAACAGGGTATCTCGCCGTACAGTCGGAGTCCGCTTACGAAAACATCAAGGAAGCGGAATATCAGATGACGAAGTATGAAACTGAAAAAGGCCTGGACGGGAAACCGCTTAACCGGGATCTGAGGGCAAAACTGCATGTGATGCGTGTCACATCAAAAGACAGGCTCCTTCAGGCAGACGGCTTCAGGGAGCTTGCGGCACGAATCCGGGACGAGAGGCTTCTTGAAAGAGGAATCAGCGCCCCTCCGGCGTTCAGCCGCGACACGATGGAGATCACGAAATGAGGTACGACGTCAACAGAGAAAATATAGATGCGAACGTTCTGGAAGCGGAAGAAGTCATACGAGCGATGAATGCGGAAAAAGGCATGGTTTTCGTCTTCCAGACCCATGCAGGGAAGGAACGGGCTTTCCGCTGCGCCCTGTCCGGAGATCCGGACCGCGACTGCGAAGATGCTGCCCGGAAAATCAAGGAGGACGGAGCGGAAAGGTTTATAGCAATCGCCCTGCGCCTTCCGGAGGATCTGGAATATGAATACTTCAAAGCCCTGAACACCGCCGCTTCACGCTACCGCCTGAAATATATTGATTTGCTTACAAAAACCGACGATGAAGACGGCGAGTTCATTATGTCATACCGCCAGGGCATGAGCGGGCTTAAGAGTATGACAGGCTGATTTTTTAATTCCATTGTTTTCTTGTATAATACAGGCAGAGCAAAATGATGGAAACATGGAGGAGGTAAACATGAATCAGCTCAAGTTGTCTGACCTGATTCCGGACCGGAAGAGGGTCGGAAAATACTATTATTCAAAATGCCCGTTTCATAAGAGCGAGGCTCTGACGCTTCTTTCGAAAGAGGACGAGTTTGCCTGTCTCGTCTGCGGCGCTTCGGGAGACGCGGCGGAATATATGGCACGGATGTGCAATGTGACGCGGGACGAGGTGCTTCGTGACCAGGGACTTCTTCCGGAAAGGGAAAAAGTACCGGAACGCGTCTACCACGCGCTTCAGGAAGCCGAGGAATACTTCGAATGGTGGCTTCAAAGCAAAGGGAAATACGGAGAAGAGGCCCGTAAATACCTGGAGGGCAGGAAGATCTCTCCCGAAACCCAGAAGAAGTTCCATCTGGGGCTTGCCCCAAAGTATGGCGATTATCTTCACAGTCGTATGATCGAAAGTCATTATACGAACGAGGAACTGCTTGAAGGAGGCCTGATTAAGGAAGATCCCGAGTCCGGAGACTATCTTGACCGCTTCTGGGGCCGTCTGATGATCCCGATTCATGACGAATTCGGGAAAGTAATCGGCTTCGGCGGACGTATTATGGACGGGAACAAATCCGTCGCTAAATACATGAATTCGCCGGAATCCCCGGTCTTCCAGAAGAGGGAGAACCTTTATGCGTTCGACCTCGCAAAGTCCTCAAAACAGGGGTTTTTGATCCTCTGTGAGGGTTATATGGATGTCATCTCTATGCACCAATCAGGATTCACGAACGCTGTTGCATCACTCGGAACCGCGCTTACGGAAGAACAGGTCAACCTGATGAAGATGCACGTAAACCGTGTCGTGATCATGTATGACTCCGACGATGCCGGCATCAATGCAGCGATCAAGGCGGTCAAACATCTTCGGAGCGCCGGGATCCAGACAAAAGTATGCAACTATTCCGCATACGGAAAGGATCCGGACGAAGTATTGAAAACGCACGGAAGACAGGCGATGATCGAAATCCTGAAAAAGTCCGAATCGGGAACCTCATTTCTCTTACGTCACTGTACAGCAAATGAGGCGCTGGACCTATTGTTAACAAGCTGATTTAATTGAGAAGACCGGCCGCTGCACCATGCAGCAGCCGGGACTTCCGTATCTCTTAAGAAAGATTCCTCAATAAGGAGCTTACATATATGTTTGAGCATATCAAAGAATTTGAGTCCATCCCCGGAAAGGTCCGGCAGATTGTCCGCAACATGCAGGACGATCCGGAGGCTTTTCCGGATGGATATGACATGAAGCTGACAACGGATCTCGCGATCGGGTTTTTCTTTGACAAGAATAAGACCCTGAGAATACTTCGCCGCCAGAACGGGATTGATGAGAAGATCACTTTGAATGAAGCGATCACGATTGTACTGGAAATCTATCTTCTGACAAAAAACGGGCTTGAAAACCTGGCGGATGACGTTATGGAGTACGGACTCCCGAGAGATTTTGTATTATCACAGGACGCGAAGCTGACGATCATTCCGCATGGTGACGAAGCCGAGATCCTGTTTGAGGGGGTGTGAGTATGCCGACAGCTGAACAAACCATGAAAAACAAGGAAGAGGATATCCGCGAAAGAAAGCGCCAGGCTGGTATGATTGTCCGCGAGATCCTTCACGCGAAACGGGCAAAAAAATACGACCGGAAAGAGGCTGAGAGAGACCGCGAGACCAAAGAGGCAATCGACAGGCAGAAGTCGGGTTTTGGCGGTCCTTCGGAGCGCGATGATTTTGACCCGACAAAAGGGGAAAAATACAACAGCGGGACGATCATTGACATCGACGATAAGGATCTTTCCGAGCTTGATATGCCTGAGAAAGATCCGCCGACGCCGGATAATGACCCTCCGACCCCTGACAGAGACCTGGAGAAGGAACCGGAGCCCGCGCCTGAGAGGGCGGGGCAGGAACTTTCGAAGGCAGCCCCTTCAAAAGAAATGAATCTGGAAGCAGCCAGGGAGAGTTACTACAGGGGCCGTTTGGATGAGATCGAGAGAGCGGCAGGAAGTATAAAGGAGCATTTTCCGGACCTGTTCAAAGACGGCGCATATAATAGCCCGTCGGATGTTTTCTCC
>JAFYGJ010000072.1:0-8489 GCA_017543275.1 Lachnospiraceae bacterium
AGTAGCGGTAAGGCTCCAGTTCATAATCGTATTTGACCTTGTCGCTGATGTCGAAGCTGTCGTAGCAGCGGCGGTATTCCTGATTGTTTGCATAGAAATGCTTCATCGTGGAGGCTGTACGGATCCGGTCGCCTCTCTCGCCAGGCTTTACAGGGGAGCCGTCATAGTTATGCTCGTCCTGCATGCCGCGGATATAGGAAGACGCCATTTTGCCGGTCAGATACGGGTCCTCACCGTAGCCTTCTTCGTTGCGGCCCCATCTCGGATCGCGGCACAGATCAACTGTCGGCGCAAGCCGCATCGCTCCGCCGCCCGGATTCACGGCGTTTCCGAACGCACGCGACTCCTTGCCGGTAATATTTCCGGCGCGGTTGATCAGATCGACGTCAAAAGTACCGGACATGCCGATCGGCTGGGTAAAGGAAGTCGTCGGCGTCGGCTCGTATGCTTCCCGCTGCCCGGCCCGTGCCTGTACGCCGTGCGCGCCTTCGCCGCAGATGGTCCGTCCCTGAATGCCGAGAGCCGATACCTGCAGTCCCCGTGCGAAGCCCTCGAATTTATCTTCGAGCGTCATCTGGGATACCAGCCATTTCGCGCGTTCCGCGACAGAAAGCGAGGTGTCGTACAAAGGAATGTTCTTGTTCATCGCTTCTCTTCTCCTTTTCGGTTTTTTGGAGTCCGATCCCAAAAAATGCCGGCTAAGCCGGCATTTTTCCTTCACGATCTGATTCGGCACTCCTGTTTAGCTGCCATCATCATAGCATTGCCCGGAGGCAGTGTCAAGCCTCCTCGGAGATTTCAAAAGCATTTCAAAATCACTGCAGAACGGATCTTTCGGATCAGGCTGTTACGGGAATGACAAGATCTGCAGGCAGGGATTTCTGAAGCACGAGCCGCGCGTTCACCAGATCGCTGTTTTCCACGAAGCGCACAGCTTCTTCATAGGGTTTTCCGCTTTCTGCCTGCCGTTTCACAAGCCGTTCCCGAAGAAGTCCCTCCTCTGCCTCAAGAAAGACTGTATAATCCGCACAGTCCGATAGTTCCCGCCAGCCCAACTCATCAAGAAGCAGGTAATTTCCTTCCAGAAGCACGATATCCCCGTCAACTGTGACCGCATCCTCCACCGGATTGTGAAGCGTCCGGTCATAGGCGGGCCATCCGCAGCGATCGCCTGCCGCGACGCGCCGGACCCGCTCTGACAGCTTCTCAAGATCAAAAGTCTCCGGTGCACCTTTGATCTTCACCAAAGGAATCGCTTCCCCGTTCCGCTCCGTATAGTGGCTCAGAAGGTACTCCTGATAGCGGTGGAAGCCGTCCATGCCGATCACAGTCAGCGGCTTCATCCGAAGCTTTTCAGACAGATCCTGAAGAAAAGCCGCAAGCGTACTTTTCCCCGCCCCGGGAGGCGCGGCAAGCATCACAAGGATCCGTCTGCCTCTCTGTTCCTGGAGCTCCTGAAGATGCCTGAGAAGCGGGATGTAAACCTGCTGTACTTCTTCATCCGGAAACACCGCATCCACCGGAAGGCCGTTGTTCAGGAAATGATAATTCATCCCTTTCCTCCCTGCAGCTCTTCAAACCACCGGATCGCACGCCCGGTCCAGCCATCCATGCACATAAAGCTTCCGTCTGCAAAGCCGTGGCCGCCTTCCGGGCCGATCTCCAGCCGGCAGGGGATGGAAAGGCTGTCCAGCGCTTTTGCGAGCATCTTCGAGTTTTCGGGATCCACGAGCGTATCACCGGCGGAAAGGAAAATGGCACAGGGCGGGAAGCCTTCCGCATGCTCCGGGATCTCATAGAATGAGTTCGCCGCAGTCTGAAGATCGCAGCCGAAAAGCTGTTCTGCGGACTGCGGTTCAAACTGGTCCACCTCCCGAAGAAGAAGCTTCACGCTGACCACCGGGTAAACCGGAAAGACAGCCTGCGGTTTCGGAAGGTCATAATGCGCATAGCCTTTTTCCGCGACGTTCCACAGGCAGACGAGATACCCGCCTGCAGAGAAACCGCAGGTGATATAGCGTGCTGCATTAACAGAAAACTCTTTTTCGTGTTCGCCGATAAAACGGATCGCCCGGGCGAAGTCCTCCATCTCCCGGTCCAGAAGCCGGGGAATATCACACACCCGGTAGGTCAGGATAAAGACATGATACCCGAGGTCATTGAACTGCGCCGCGACCGGCCAGCCTTCCGTCAGGCTCCAGACATTGACAAAACCGCCGCCGGGAACGAGAAGGATATAAGGTCTCTTTGAAGCCGCCTTGTCCTTCGCGGGGAACCAGACCAGATTGACGTCCTTTTTACTGTCGTCCCCGCTGCATTCCTCTTCGGAATAGATCGGATAATACCAGTTCCCGCTCTCTGCCGCTTCATAAAGTCTTGAGAATCCGGCATTCAGATTCCCGCCGAACTGTTCTTCCCGAAGCTCCTTCAGGGTTTTATTCCACATAGCATCCTGTGTGAGGTCCATGTCCCGGATTGCATCCGCCGCGATGGGCCTGATCCGCGGGTCACTCAGAAGCTCGCCGAGTGTTTTGGTCTCTTCAATCATGTCTTGTGTCTCCTCTCCTGTGTGCAGATAAATTGCGCCGCCGCTTTCGCCGTTTTCTCTTGCGGGCGCTGTCTGAAAATGTTATGATAACCGTATCAGAAGTTTTGTCCCGCAGGAGGTTTTCCTATGCTGAGCCGTGATGAATATCGTGAAATCTATAAAATGTTTGACCGGGTTTCGCCGTTCCCATACGACTGCGGGAAGCGCTGCAATTCCATCTGCTGCCGCGCGGACGCATTCCCGGAATCGCATCTGTTCCTCTACATCTTCCCCGGGGAGGAAGCCCTCCATGACCAAAGCGACCCCTGGCTCCGGTGGGAAGTTCAGCGGACCAAAGACCACTATATCCCATCATCCTGGGGTGAGTCCTTCCTGACCGTTTCCTGTCACGGCCCGGAAACCTGCAAACGCAGTCTACGCCCGATTCAGTGCCGAAGTTTTCCTTTGGAGCCGCACCTGACCCCGGATGGCAGGCTGCAGCTCATCTACTGCAATTTCTATATTCCCTACACCTGCCCGATCATCCGTGAGAAGCTTCCCTTTTCCAGAGAATACCTGGAAAATGTCTATGCAGCCTGGAAAAAGCTTATGAGCGATCCGCTGATCTGGGACTATGTGAAGGAAGTCTCCGACACCCGGACCTCTCTCGCGCTTGAAAATCAGCTCGTATACGAACCGGAACAGGCCGGAACCTCTCAGTGAGCCGTCCCGAGAAGCCCGATTTCTTCCGCGTGACTGCGCATGCCGTCGATGCAGATCTCCGCGACATCCCTGACTTCCATGCCGAGCATCCCGCAGCCCTTCTCAATCGTTTCGCGGCTGCATTTTGCGGCAAAGCGCCTGTCCTTGTACTTTTTCATAAAGCTCTTGAGCTCGAGATCCGAAATGCCGTTCGGCCGCATTCTGGCACAGGCCTGAATGATTCCGGTCAGCTCGTCCACGGTGAAAAGACTTTTCTCCAAATTCGTTTCCGGTTTTACATCTGAGCAGATCTCATAGCCGTGGCTCATGATTGCCCGCACATCCGCGGAATCCACGCCGAGCATGAGAAGCTCTTTCTCCGTATGCTGCAGGTGCTCCTCCGGATAGTTCTGGTAGTCGAAGTCGTGCAGGTAGCCGACCGCTTTCCAATGCTCCGGGTCCTCGCCGAAATGCTTCGCCATCGCCTCCATTGCGTAGGCCACATTCAGAGAGTGGATGATCAGGTGCTCTTCCGTCACCGCTTCCCGGTTCAGTTCCTTTGCCAGATCAAATGTCAGTTCCATGTCTGTCCCTCCTCGTTATCTTTCCTGAACTGCTGTCAGAATATGCAGATTCCGGATCTCCTCATCTGCGATTTCATCATTCAAAAGGTATGCCGCCTTCCCGGGATCGGTTTCTTCCGGAAAACCGCAGTCCCTGCCAATCTCCCGAAGAATCTCCCCGACAATCTGCTTTTTCTCTTCCGCTTCCGTTTCAGTGTTTCCGCTTGTCAGCAGGAACTCGAAGGAAGAATGCAGCCGCGCATAGCCCGGGAGTTCCGAAAATGCCCGGAAGCGCCATTTATAGTAAGGCATATAGCGTTCTGACAAAAGGAAAAAGCAGTGCATCGCAGCCTCTGTAAAGGAAAACAATGCTGTCTGTGCCGCTGCGTTCTCCCCGTGCACAAGGCAGCGCTCATAATTGTACTGCCCGCACTGTGCCGCATACAGCAGGTTCCCCGCAAGTTTTTTCTTTGCGATCTCCTCCGGGAAAAAGCGAAGCGTCTCCCGGGTTCTCGCGAAGAATCCGCTGTCGTCCCGGTATACTTTTCCGGCTGTGATCTCTAAAAAATACTGCTCCGGGATTGTCAGCCATTCCCGGACGGAAAGCGCCGGTTCCGGCTTCCCGATCCGCTCCAGAAGGAAATCCGAAAGCCTCAGAACCCCGTGCCGGTTTCCGCCGGCGGGGCTGAATTTCTCTCTTCGGAAACCCAGAAACTCCTTCTGGAGCGCCGCATAAGCCCGCTCCAGAAGGAAAGCCTCCCGCCGGCTTACAAGGTCCTCCCCGGGCAGGAAAATGCAGAATCCCGGCTCGAAATAATGGTCCTGCGATGCTTCATCGTCATAGCCGAGCACCTCCGACCCCGGTCCCGCAAGCCCAAGAGCAAGATGCGGCAAAAATTCCGGGAACTGAGTTTCGAGCATCGGCGCCCCGAATTCCTGATAATATTTTTCAGATAATTCCAGTCCTTTCATAAAAACCCGTTATCCCATTATTTCGCGAGAATCTCTGCCCGCCGCCTTCGAAGCTCCGCTGCATAGTCCGCCATCCCGTATTCTTCAAAAACGGGTGCGCACTTGTCGCAGTTGTAGGCGTAGTAACTGTCCCGCGGAAGGCTTTCGGTATCTAAAAGCCGCTGTGCCTCCGAAAGGTACACCGGGATCCGCGGATCCTCCGGCAGCAGAACATCGCAGAGGTTCAGGTATGAAAGCGCCTGTTCCTGCTCGCCGTTTCGGACATGTTTCATCGTATCGATCGCCAAGAGGAAGTAAGCCTCTGCCTCATCGAAGCGATCAAGGTCCGCTAATGCGAGCGCCATGTTGTTGTACAGGCCGCCCTTCCTGCCGTCCGTATCCAAAAGCTCACGGTCGTAGATCAGTTCGGCACGCTGGAAATACGGAAGTGCCCGATCCGCATGCCCGAAGCGCTTCATCGCTGTCGCCGCATTCACATACAGGGTCGCCGCTCCGGTACTCTCCTTCCCGATCCGCGGATCTTCTGTCAGGGAAAGCGCCGCTGCGATTTCCTTCTCTGCCTTCTCTTCATTACCGCATTTCCGGTAGAAGCCGATCAGCTCGTTATGCAGGAAAAACGCGCCGCGGATATCCCGGAATGCTTCCGCTGATTCGAGCCAGTACAGAAGGTGCTTCTCGGCCGCATCGAAATCATCGCGGCTCAGGTAATCATCCGATTTCTCAATAATCCGCCGCACCGGAACCGTCTCCTGCGGTTCTCCGGTCCACATCGAAAAATCAAAGGGACAGACCGGTTCCCGGTAATCGCGCGTATCCATCGCTCACTCCCCTCGATCGATTTTCCGTACCATGGAATACTCGTTCAGCAGTCTTCCGTCTTTCAGGCGAATCGCATCCGGACATACGCCTGTGATCCGGAAGCCCATCTTCTCGTACAGCGCCCGCGCGCGTACATTTCCCTCGACAAATTCCAGTTCCATCTGGAGAATGTTTTCGTTCTCCTCCGCAATCCGGATCAGCTCCTGAAAGAACCTCGTCCCGATACCCTGACCCCAGAATTCCTGAAGAAGCGCGATCGCGACGCTTGCGCGGTGCCGGGTTTTCAGGCCTTTACTCCAGGAAATCTGGCAGTTCCCGGCCAGTTTTCCTTCCACAAGACAGACCAGCATTGCTTCATTGTCTGCGGCGTTCACACGGTCGAAAAGCGCCTTCTCGCCTTCTTCGGTGTATTTCGAGCATTCTTCGGGATAGCGGAGAATAAACTCCGTCTCCCCGGACGAAATGTACAGGTAATCAAGCATGCCCGGGATATCCTCATCCCGGGGGCTCCGGATCAGTGCCTTCCGGCCGTCTTTCAGTATATATTCAAATTCCCGGATGATCATGTTGCTGCCTCCCAAAGGATTTTTCTTACTATAACACATCGGTGTTTTTTTCGCAACTGCTCCCGGGAATCCGCCCTCTCCCCGAAAGTCCGCAGTCTTGCTTTTTCCGCTTCTTTGGAGTATGATAAAAAAAACCGTTCATCGCGTCCGTTTGTGCGCATGAAATGCACCGGTTCTTTCGGAGTACGTTATGATTCTGACTGTCAATATTGCAAACAGCCACATTTCCCTCGGCTGTGTCGAAGGGGAAGAGGTTCTGTTTCTGGAACGGATTTTCTCGAACCCGCAGAAAACGGACCTTGAATATTCTGTGGATATCCTGAATGCCTTCCGCCTGCACGAAATCGACCGCGATAAGGTCGACGGCTGCATCATTTCCTGTGTGGTTCCGCAGCTCCTCTCGGTCTTTTCAGATGCTGTTTTGCGGCTGTTTTCGCTGAAGCCCTGTATTGTGAATGCCGCGTCCCAAAACCTGATCCGGGTCAGAGCCCAGAACCCCTCGGAAGTCGGGTCCAACCTGATTGTCACTGCTGTCTCGGCGGCGGCGCGCTACGGTACACCTGCGATCGTAATCGACATGTCCACTGCGACGACAATCACGGTAATAGACGAAAGCCGTACCCTGATCGGCGCGGCGATTCTTCCGGGCATGCAGACTTCGATGGATGCCCTGACCGGCGGCGCGGCGCAGCTCACTCAGACCAATATCGTGAAAGCAGTGACGCCTCTCGGACGCACAACTGAACAGTCCCTGAACGGCGGTGCGATTTACGGAAATGCAGGCATGATTGACGGCATTCTCGACCGCATGGAAAAAGAGCTGCAGTCAAGACCTGTAATTGTCGCGACCGGACGGATCAGCCGGATCCTGATCCCCTACTGCAGGCACGAAATCACAATCGATGAGGAGCTGACTGTCCGCGGACTGGCAATTCTGTACGGAGAAATGGAAAAGGCGAAGCACTCCGAAAATGCTGCTGAAGATCCGGAAGGGAGGCGCGTATGATTCTGACTGTTGATATCGGAAACTCCAACATCTGCTTTGCAATCCATGCGGAAGATACGCCGGAACCGGTCTTTTTCGAACGGATTCATACGAATCATAACAAAACCGCGCTGGAATACATGGTTGATATCCGGACCATTTTTGAACTGCATCATGTATCCTTTTCGACCATATCAGACTGCGCTCTGAGTTCCGTCGTCCCGGTCGTCACGACCGGCGTCGAAGAAGCGCTGACAAAGCTGCTCTCCTGTCGGGTTTTCCGGGTTACGCCTTTTGTCCACCTGCCGTACGGCGCGAACGCGGACGATATCTCTCCGGTCGGTTCGGACATCCTCTGCGACAATGCGGGGACAATCCTGCAGTACGGCTATCCCGCGATGACCTTCGACCTCGGGACCGCGACAGTCGCCTCCTCTCTTGATGATCGGGGGAACCTGGACGGCGTGCTGATCACGGCCGGCGTGCGGACCTCGCTGAATTCCCTTGTCGCGAAAACCTCCGCCCTTCCGCAGATCACCCTCGACCCGCCGCAGTCGGTTCTCGGCGAAAACACCGCCGAAGCGATGCGTTCCGGCATCATTTACGGGACCGCAGGCCTCATCGACGGCATTATCGACCGCACGGAACAGGAAACCGGTCTCCGCTACACGGTCGTCGCAACCGGCGGTCTCTCCCGCTTTATTGCGCCTTACTGCCGGCATGAAATCATCCTCGACCCGACGCTTCTGATGAAGGGCATGTGGAGTCTTCTCAGGATTAACTGATCGGTCATCCCGAGCGAAAGCCGGGGATCCTATCAGAAAGGAATATCTATGGCTGTTGAATTTCAGTCCGCCCCGACCATGTTCGGCGCATTTCATATCGGCTGGCTCATCGGGATTGCCGTCGCCGCAGTGCCTTTCTTCTTCCTGTTCCGGAAGCTGTCGGAAAAGGCACTCGTCCGCATCATTTTCGGGATCGGCGTTTTCATGGTGCTCGCGGAGATCTGGAAGCAGTGTTTTTCCTATGTCTACGTCTACGGGCATCAGATCAACATGTGGTATTTTCCCTGGCAGCTCTGCGATATCGCGATGTACCTCGGCGTGCTGCTGCCGTTTTTGAAAGGAAAAGCGCGGGATACGGATCTCGTATTCCTCGGCACCTTCTCTCTTTTCGCCGCGATCATGGCGCTTGCGGTCCCGGGCGATATGCTGCGGATTCAGATTCTTCTTGCGACCCACGGCTTCCTGTATCACGGGCTCATGATCCTGCAGTCCATGGCGGCGATCCTGATCCTCGGGAAACGCCGGGCCGGTACGCCGAAGGGTTTCGGAAATGCTCTCCGCGCCTTTACG
>JAFYGJ010000002.1:0-23857 GCA_017543275.1 Lachnospiraceae bacterium
GAAGGGGGCAGTACAATCCCGCAGGCGAGTTCCGCGGCTCCGGCCTGCAATATCCCCGAGCCGAGGGTTATTGTACTGCTTCTGAGGAGACCTGGAACCGTCTCCGAAGGGGCAGTACAATCCCGCAGGCGAGTTCCGCGGCTCCGGTCTGCAATATCCCCGAGCCGGGGGTTATTGTACTGCTTCTGAGGAGACCTGGAACCGTCTCCGAAGGGGCAGTACAATCCCGCAGGCGAGTTCCGCGAATAATCCGCGGGCGGATATAACAACGGAAACGCTGATCGGGATCAGCGTTTCCGGTAAAAACGTGCTGACTGTGCAGATGCTGTTACTTGAAAATCACAATGACAGTCTGTCCGGCGGGAACCGTAATGCAGTCCTTGTCGCTGTTGTATCTGCCGTTCGCGGTGTAGCCCGCGATCTCGCCGTCGCCGTAAAGAACAGCGTCGAAATTGCAGATCACATAGCGGTATTTGGCTGCGTTCTTGCCGGTCAGGATTTCATTGACATCAAGCGTCCCGCCTTCCTTGTTGTCCGGGTCGATCAGGGTCGCTCCGGTCACACTCGCATCCGCATAAGGAAGCGTTCCGGCCTGAAGCGTGTAGCCGCCGCGTTCCTCTTCCAGGAATTCCTCATTGTATTTTGTGAAATCCGCTGCCGTCGCATACAGAAGCTGCTGGTTGATCTTATTGTCCGCGGTTGTGCAGGACGCAATGGAGACCGGAACGGTATAATGCGGCGTGAAGCTTTCCTCCTCGCCCTCCGCAGCGGTCTGCGGCACAAAGGATGCGCCGGCATTGTAGGCATCGATTTCTTCCTGCAGATAGCCGAGGTACTCGTCCTTGTCATATTTTGAGGTGTCGAAATCCGCAATCATCACATCCTGGACCGAAAGATCCCGGAAGATATAGATATCCTTTTCACCCTTGCCGAAATTCTCGTTTGCACCTTTCTCGACTTCTCCCTTGCAGGCGCTGAGCGTAAATGCAAAAAGCACCAGAAGAAGCACTGCCATAATTCTGCGTTTCATAATTCACCCCTCTTTTAAGCCGTACCGCATTTCGGTACATCTAAGATATTTTACCCTGTACGAAGGTTTTTTTCAAGTATTATTTTCATAAAATGGCTGCATTCAGGCGCCGCTGTCCGAAAGCAGTACAGAAAGCATGTCCCGTGCCGGAAGCTCACGGTCGACGGCGGACTTCAAAAGAAGCTCCGTAACCGCAAGAAGCTCCGCACGCACCGACGGCGCCAGTTCAAAACTGAAAAGCTTTCCCGGCGCGGTGTTCCGGATGAATTCCAGCGCGTACACCGTGCTTTTTGAGAGCGGATACCGAAGGTCCGATCCTGCGCAGTCCCGGCACAGCGGCTGCATCAGCGCCGTACTGAAAACGCCCTCAGTCAGCGTTTTTTTACAGCGTGCACAGAGCGAAAAGGCCGGAAGAAGGCCTGACTCCGCGAGCATTCGGCACTCGAAAGCCGCCTGGATCAGGCGTTTGTGCATCTTCCCCGCCGAAAGCGCCCGAAGTGCGTAGTACAGAAGCGCCAGTATTCCTGACTCGTCCGCATTTTCCCTGGTGAAATAGGCTGCAAGCTCGCAGAAAGCGGAAGCGCAGGCAGATTTTTCAACGTCCAGCGGCAGATCCTCAAAATATGTGCGAATCTCGGCTTTCGAGAGCGAATAGGCGGATCTTCCCTGGTTCAGCGTGAAGAGACCGAAGGCAAAAGGACGCGTCGACCCGCAGAGGCTGCTTGTCGGACGTCGTGCCCCACGCGCAAAACAGGAGACTTTTCCGAGTTCTTTCGTTAACAGCAGAAGCCGCCGGTCCGCTTCGCCGGCCGGCATCACCGAAAGGATGATTCCATTGACTTCAATTCCGTTCTGCACCTGTTCAGCCTTTCTCGTAATAGCCGAAATTCCGAAGCTGCGTCTTATCGTCCCGCCAGTCTTTTTTCACCTTCACATAGAGTTTCAGGTTTACCTGGTCCTCCAGCATCTTCTCCGCATCAGCGCGGGCCTGCGAGCCGATTTTTTTCAGCATTGCCCCGCCTTTTCCGATGATAATGCCCTTGTGGGATTCCTTTTCGCAGGAAACCGAGGCCTCAATGTCCCAGAGTCCGTTTTTCCGCTGCTTCATCGAGTCGATTGTCACCGCAATTCCGTGCGGGATCTCGTCCGACAGGAGTCGGAGCGCCTTTTCACGGATCATTTCGGCGACGATTTCACGCATCGGCTGGTCGGTCACCATGTCCTCGTCATAGAAGAATGGCCCGTACGGAAGCAGGTCATAGATTGCCTGCAGTACTTTATCGGTGCGGATCGAGCGGAGCGCCGAAACCGTTATGACACGGTCGAAATCGTAAAGCGCGGAATAAGCTTCCACTGTCTCGCGGACTGCCTGCTCCGGAACTACATCAATCTGGTTCACGACGAGGATCACCGGCTTTTTCGCACGGATCAGAAGATCCGCAATCTCCTTCTCGCCCTCGCGTACCTGCGGGTCCGGCTTCACGAGCCAGATCAGCACATCTGCTTCATAGGTAGTTTTCACCGCGACGTCGAGCATGTACTCGCCGAGCTTGTTTTTGGCCCGTACAATGCCGGGCGTATCCAGGAATACAATCTGTCCGCGCTCATCCGTGTAAATCGTACGGATCCGCTGCCGCGTCGTCTGCGGCTTATTGGCTGTAATCGCAATCTTCTGACCGATCAGGTGGTTCATCAGCGTCGATTTTCCGACATTCGGCCGTCCGAGAATCGTGACAAAGCCGGATTTCATTTGACTCATAAGGCATTCAGTCCTTTTTATGCGAAAGACGGGCCGAGACCCGCAGGATATCATATTCCTCCGGAGCGGGGTTCATGCGCACACGAAGTTTTTCCGAAGCGTGGGAGGCAAATTCCATGCAGTCTCCCGCTTCATTTCGGATCTCCAGCACCTCGGTCTCAACGTTCTGTCCATCCGGCTTCATGATCTCAATCCGGTCGCCCGTGCCGAACTTGTTCTTCTGGATCAGGGACGTATAGCCCTGGTCGTCGGTCTTTCCGGCGGTTCCGAGATAGACATAGTTCCGGACATAACTTGATTCCGTATAAATCTGCGCGTCCGGACCCGGTTTCCCGAAATAGAAGCCGGTCGTATATTCCCGGAACGTGCATTTTGCAATCTCCGCCCGGTACCAGTCGAGGTTTTCGCGATATTTCTCCGGGCTCTCGCAGTAATCGTCAATCGCCCGCCGGTAAGTCCGCGCCGTCGCTGCGACATAAAGCGCGGTCTTCATCCGGCCCTCAATCTTCAGCGAATCGATGCCCGCATCCACAAGCTCCGGGATATGCTCGACCATGCACAGGTCTTTCGAATTGAAAATGAAGGTTCCCCGGTCCGTTTCGTCCACGGGGAAATACTCGCCGGGCCGCGTTTCCTCCACGAGGCTGTATTTCCAGCGGCAGGGATGCGTACAGGCTCCCTGGTTCGCGTCGCGCCCGGTCAGGAAATTCGACAGGAGGCAGCGTCCCGAGTACGAAATGCACATCGCGCCGTGCACGAAGCACTCCAATGCGAGATCCTCCGGCACCCGTTCCCGGATCTCCCGGATCTCGGCAAGCGAGAGCTCCCGCCCCAGGACGATCCGTTTTGCCCCGAGATGATACCAGAAAAGACAGGTTTCATAGTTGACATTGTTGGCCTGTGTGGAAATATGCAGTTCCGTATCGGGGAGGATTCGTTTCGCAAGCATGAACATCCCCGGATCGGAAATGAGGAGCGCATCCGGCCTGACTTCCCGAAGCTCCGTAAAATACACTTCCGCATCCGCAAGGTCCCGGTTGTGCGGCAGAATATTTGCCGTAATATAGACCCGGACACCGTGTTCATGCGCGAAACGGACGCCTTCTCTGAGCTCCGGGATGCTTGCGTTTTTCGCGCTTTCCCGCAAAGAAAAGGCTTCGCCGCCGATATAGACCGCATCTGCGCCGTACCGCACGGCTTCTTTCAGGATTTCCAGCGATCCCGCCGGGATCAGAAGTTCCGGTTTCTTCATCTTTCCTTCTTCCTTGTGACTGCGACGCCGTCCCCTGTGGGGATCAGCACGCTCGTAAGTGCCGGGTCTGTAAACAGGCACTCCAGATATTCCCGCATCCTCTTATGAATCGTGCGGTCCCGGCGCAGCACCGCATAGCGGGATTCCAGAATTTCCCCTTCCTGCAGGATATTGTCCGAGATCAGAATTCCGCTGGGCGAAAGCAGCCTCAGAATCTCCGGAAACCAGGTAATATACTGGGCTTTTGCAGCATCCATAAAGATCAGATCATAGGGCCCTGCAAGGGTCGGAAGGATTTCTCCCGCATCACCCTGCAGAAGTTCAATCCGATCCGATGCACCGACTCTCTCAAAGTTTTTCTGTGCCGCTTCGATTCGGGGCGGCCAGTTTTCGATCGTCGTAACCGTTCCGCAATCCGGCATGGAATGAAGCATGAGAAGCGCCGAATACCCCGTCCCCGTTCCGACTTCCAGCACCTTTTTCGGTGCCGCAAGCTCCGTAAAAAAAGAAAGAAGCTGTCCGGTCTCCGGCCGGATCACCGGTACGCCGGCATCTTTTGCTTCCTTCCTGATCTGATCGAGGACTTCGTTTTTCGGCTGTTCAAACGAACGGATAAAGGCTGAAATTCTGTCTTCCGTCATCCTGCTCCCGCTGCCGCTACTGCGCGGCTTTCTGTTTTAAATACTCCTGATTGAGGTATTTGACGATTTTCTTGGAACTGTTCTTGCTGTAGACGGTATAGGTACCGGGTGCAATCTTGCACCTGTACACCTTGGACTGCATGAAAAAGGCGGCGGCGGAACGGATCACGCCGGCCTTCTGCAGTTCCCAGCCGACAAGAATCGTACTCTCACCCTTCCGGATTGTGATCTCGTAGGTGATCATCTGGGAACGTGTGTCCGTCATCGCGTCATCCGTAAAGACAAGCCGACCGAAGCGGTAGCTGACAACAGCAAGAAAGACGCCGAACACCAGCGCAAAGACCGCCA
Source organism: Lachnospiraceae bacterium (assembly GCA_017543275.1). Classification (GTDB taxonomy): domain Bacteria; phylum Bacillota; class Clostridia; order Lachnospirales; family Lachnospiraceae; genus UBA1267. The sequence continues at coordinate 5,031 of JAFYGJ010000002.1, forward strand.
GCGCGACCTTGAAATAATGGAGGACATCCTCCTTATTCCTTTTTTTGCCCGACTTCGCCATGCGTTCAGTCCACTTCCATAATGATCGGCAGAATCACAGGACTTCGCTTCATCAGGCGCCAGAAATAACCCCCGAGATCCTCGCGGACCTGGTTTTTGATTCTTCCCCAGTCGAGATACCGGGAATCCTCCCGCGCGTAGTCAATCGCCTGCAGGCAGATATTCCGGGCCTCTTCCATGAGTCCCTCTGCTTCGCGGACATAGACAAAGCCGCGCGAAACAATATCGGGTCCCGCTAAAAGCTCGCCCGACTCCCGCCCGAAGGTCATCGCGATCACAATGATGCCGTCGAGAGACAGGTTCTGGCGGTCCCGGAGCACGATATTTCCGACGTCGCCGATTCCGAGTCCGTCAACCATGATGCCGCCGTGCTGGACAGATCCGGTGATCCGTGCCTGCTCAGTTGACAGGGAAAGCACATCGCCGGAATTCAGCATGAATACATTTTCCTTCGGAATGCCCAGGTCCTTCGCGATATGGGCATTTGCCATGCGGTGCCGGTATTCGCCGTGTACGGGGACCGCATACTGCGGGCGCACCAGTGAATAGATCAGCTTCAGCTCTTCCTGGCAGGCGTGTCCGGACACATGTGTTTCCCGGTTGATAATGGTCGCGCCCTGAATCGAGAGCTCGTTGACCACCTTCGAAACCGCGCGCTCGTTGCCGGGGATCGGCGTCGAACTGAAAATCACGACGTCCGAAGGCGTGATTGTAATCCGTTTATGCTGGCCGGCTGCGACGCGCGACAGCGCCGCCATCGCCTCGCCCTGCGAACCGGTCATGATGATGACCGTTTTCTCATCCGGATAGTCCTTGAGGCTTTCCGTGTCAATCAGGGTTCCTTCGGGGATCCTCAGATATTCAAGGTCCGCCGCAAGCTGGAAAATCCCGACCATCGAGCGGCCTTCAATCGCGACCTTCCGCCCGGCCTTCGTCGCAGCATTGATGATCTGCTGCACCCGGTCCACGTTTGATGCAAAGGTTGCGACCAGAATCCGGCTGTTCGGATACTCCTGGAAGGCTTTGTCAAAGGTTTCTCCGACCGAACGCTCCGTCGGCGTAAAACCGGGACGGACAGCATTGGTCGAATCCGAAAGAAGCGCCAAAACGCCTTTCTTTCCCATCTCCGCGAGCCGCGGCAGATCCACCATGGTACCAAAAACCGGCGTGTAATCAATTTTGAAGTCGCCGGTATGAAGAATCGTTCCGGCCGGCGATGTAATCGCCAGCATGGCTGAATCGGCGATACTGTGGTTGGAGCGGATGAATTCGACCTTGAAATCCCCGGCTTCCACGATGTCGCCGTAACGCACAATATGACGCTCCACGAGCGTGCTCATTTCATGTTCCTCTAATTTCCCGTCAATAATCGCCATCGTCAGCCGCGTGGCGTAAAGCGGGACATCGAGTTCTTTTAAGACATACGGCAATGCGCCGATGTGGTCCTCATGGCCGTGCGTGATAAAGAACCCCTTCACGCGGTCCCGGTTCTCCCTGAGGAACGTAATATCCGGAACCACGAGATCCACGCCGAGCATTTCGGTCGAGGGGAATGCCAGTCCGCAGTCCACGACCACAATGCTCTCATGGTACTCGAAGGCCGTGATGTTCAGCCCGATCTGCTCAAGTCCGCCGAGCGGTATGACATTCACGATCCGTTCCGAGGTATTATCATAATAATTTCTCTTCTTCGTCTGTGACAATGTATACTCCTGTAAAACTATAATTCGATATCCGTGTCGTCCAGAAGTTCCCTGAAAACCTTCTGGAGCGCCGAGAGGATCTCCTCATCCTCCACCATCTCATAGACGGCTTCCCGGTCTTCCGGCGAAGAGGTATCCTTCAGAATGTAGGCATCTGCCTCCTCTTCCTCGGAATCCGTTACGAGTAGATAATTCGTGCCGTTGACCCGGGTCTCCTCAATCACATAAAACAGCACTTCACCCTCATCGGTTTCAAATACAATCTGCTCTTCCATTCTCATCTCCTGTTTTTCGCTGATTCAGGTAATCCTGCAGAATCAGCCCGGCAGCGACCTGGTCGATCACCTTTTTCCGTTCGGCTTTCGGAACACCGCTCTCTGACAGAATTTCATCCGCTTCAACCGTCGTCAGCTGCTCATCCACAAGATGCACCGGCAGGCCCGTACGTTTTCGGAGCGTTTCCGCAAAGTCTTCCGCAAGCTGTGCCCGCGTTCCGCGCTCTCCCGACATCAGAACCGGCAGGCCGACCACGATCTCCGAAACTTCATATTCGGCGATCAGATCCGAAAGTCTCCGGTATGTCGCGCGGAGCTTGTTTTCGCTGCTCCTCCCGATTGTCTCGAGTGCCTGTGCGGTCCAGCCGTACGGGTCGCTCACGGCGACGCCGACTGTTTTCTCGCCGTAGTCGAGACCCATGATTCTCATAGCGCCGTCTTGATATAATGCTCCACCAGCTCTGTCAGAAGTTCGTCCCGCTCTGCTTTCATGATCAGGGAACGGGCATTCTGATAGTTCGTAATATAGGTCGGATCGCCCGACATGATATAGCCGACAATCTGCGTGACCGGATTGTAGCCCTTCTCCCTGAGGGCAGCATAAACCTGCTTCAGCACATCGGAAGCATCCATCTGGTTCGGCATTTCATAACCGTTCATTCCGGGAAGCCGGATAAACTGTGTGTCGTTAAAATCAGCCATGGCTGAACAGCCCTCCTGTTTGCATATTTCTCTGATAAAGCTTTTCACTGTTCTTTGCGGGAATTCCCGACATTTTTACAAACTATAATTATATAATATTCTTTGCAAATCTTCAATAGAGCATCCGTGAAAAAACGATGATTTTCACGGTCCTGATCTGTTGGATTTACACAAGAAGCATGAGATCCGGATCACCTGAAGGCTTCAGGGTTCCACGGACAATCCGGTTTCCTTCTGTCTCGGAAAGAACCGCTGTGCGGATGTACTCTCTTGTATATCCGAAATACCTTCTTCCCCCCTGATAAATCCCCGGCTGTTCCGTCAGGACTTCCGCATCCGTTCCGCATTTTCTCAGGCAGTAGTGTTCGGACATCTCCGAACTCAGCCTAAGAAGCCGGTCAGAACGCGCTGTCTTGATTTCCTCCGCCACCTGGTCGGGCATCCGGTCCGCGACGGTTCCTTTTCTTCTTGAATACTTGAATACATGCAGCTCATAAAAGCCGATGCTTTCGACAAAGCGGTAAGACTCCTCAAATTCCTGCTCGGTTTCTCCGGGGAAGCCGACGATCACATCCGTTGTCAGCGCCGGCTCGTCAAAATATCTCCGCAGGATTTCACAGCTCTTCCAGTATTCTTCGGGCGTATAGTGCCGGTTCATGCGCCGGAGTGTTTCCGCGCAGCCGCTCTGAAGCGAAAGGTGGAAGTGCGGGCAGACCTTCGGAATGGCCGAAAGCGCTTTTGCGAATTCCTCCGTTACGATCCGGGGCTCCAGAGACCCGAAGCGGATCCTTGCGACACCCGGGATCTTTGAGACGGCCCTGACAAGCTGCAGGAATTCATCGCCCTTCGGATCGGGAAAGTCCCTGCCGTAGGAACTTAAATGGATTCCCGTAAGGACAAATTCGCGCACACCCTGATCCGCAAGCTCCCGGATTTCCCGGACGCAGTCTGAAATCTCCCGGCTCCGGATTCTGCCGCGCGCATAGGGGATAATGCAGTAAGAGCAGAACTGGTTGCAGCCGTCCTGCACCTTGATATCCGCGCGTGTACGTGTTTCCAGCGTACGAAGGCGCATCTCGGAATACGGCGCCCGAAGCGACACGTCCCGAACGGGACGGCGGATGCCTTTATCCACATAATCCTCCAAGATCCGGAGAAGATCCTGCTTCTCATCCGCGCCGACAATCAGATCCGCGATCCCCTCCTGAAGAAGCTTCTCTCCTTCCGTCTGCGCATAGCAGCCGCAGGCCACGATCACGGCCTCCGGATTGAGCTTCCGCGGACGCCGAAGGTAGGAGCGGGACTTTTTGTCCGCCATGTTCGTCACGGTGCAGGTATTGACGACATAGATGTCCGCCGCAGCGGAAAAGGGCACAATCGAAAAACCCGCCTCGCGGGCGAGCCCCAGCATCACCTCGGTTTCATACAGATTCACCTTGCAGCCGAGGGTATGGAAAGCGATTTTTATGTTTCGGGCATCCATGTCTTGACAATTTCTCCGTAAACTATTACAATAATGGCGTAAACTCACAAAGGAGGGATAGTTATGAAATCCGTTCAGATAAGTTTAAATTCAATCGACAAGGTAAAATCCTTCGTCAACGATCTTGCGAAATTCGATTCTGACTTTGATCTGGTGTCCGGGCGCTATGTCATCGACGCCAAGTCCATCATGGGCATTTTCTCGCTGGATCTGTCGAAGCCGATTAATCTGAACATCCACGGCGACGGGGAACTCACCGAGATCCTTGAAACGCTGGATCCGTATATCATTAAATAAGGATTCCCCGGAATCCTGATACGGATTTTCTTTTCGCAATCACAGGGCGGCCTGTTTTCAGGCTGCCCTTTCTTTTGTCTGTTACGGCAGCTTCCGTTCCAGAGCAGTCAGAAGCAGCTCAGGCCTGGCAGAGGATCACTTCGACGGATTCGATCGCGCGCGCCATAAGATCATCAATCACATCCTTCAGATTTTCCTCGGATTTTTCAATGACCGAAAGCCGCGGTTTCGTCACGGGGTGCTTTGCGACAAAGATCGTGCAGCAGTCCTCGTAAGGCAGGATTGAGGTCTCAAAAGCCCCGATTTTCTCAGAGATCGCCACAATATCGTTCTTGTCGAAGGCAATCAGCGGCCGGTATACCGGAAGCGTGCAGACACTGTTCGTGCAGAGTAAAGACTGCATCGTCTGGGAAGCGACCTGGCCGATCGACTCGCCGGTCACGAGCGCATCGCATTCCGTTTCCTTCGCAAAATGCTCCGCAATCTTCATCATATAACGGCGCATGATAATCGTCAGCTCGTCATGCGGACACTTCTCGTAAATCGCAAGCTGGATATCCGTGAAATTGACGACATGCAGCCGCACCGGCCCCGTATAGCGCGAAATAATCTTCGCAAGATCCACAACCTTCTGTTTTGCCCGGTCTGAGGTATAGGGCGGTGCATGGAAATAGACCGCGTCGATAAAGACGCCGCGCCGGGAAATCATATAGCCTGCAACCGGGGAATCGATGCCGCCCGACAGAAGGAGCATCGCCTTTCCGGATGTTCCGAGCGGCATGCCGCCCTGCCCGCGGATTTCCTGCGAATAGATATTGATATAGTCCTCGCGCACCTCCACCCGGAGCATGACATCGGGTTTATGCACATCGACGCGCATTTCGGGGAAGGCCTGCAGAATATCGTGTCCGAGCTCCACATTCATTTCCTGTGAATTCAGCTCGAAATCCTTCCGTGTGCGGCGCGATTCCACCTTGAAAGACAGCTTGTTATCCGGATAGGTCTCGTCCATATAGCGGACGACATCCTCCGAAAGCGCCCGGAAGCCGCGGTCCTCCACCCGGACAACCGGGCAGATCCACAGGATCCCGAAGACATGCTGCAGTTCCTCGATCACTTCGTCCGTATCGTAATCCCCGGCCGCATCGACATAGATCCGTCCCTGCGTTTTATAGACCGAAAACTCACCCTCGACCCGCTTTAAATGCCAGCGGATCTGCTTCACGAGCGCGTCCTCAAAATATTTCCGGTTGTTTCCCTTGATCGCGATTTCCGCGTATTTAATCAGAAAAGCGTGAAATGTCATCGTCTCTGATACCTCCGTAATACGGGTAAAATTTCCTGAAGCGCCTGAAGCGTTTCGTCGATTTCTGCCTCTTTTGTGTGAATCGAGAGAGAAAAGCGGATCGTACCCTCCTGTTCTTCCTTTGTGAGCCCGATCGAAAGCAGCGTGCTGATCTCGGAAGGATGCGAAGAAGCACAGGCAGAGCCCGAGGATACATAGATGCCGCGGTCCTCCAGGGCATGCAGCAGGACTTCCGAACGGACGCCTGAAAAGCTGCAGCTTATGATGTGCGGCGCGGACGACTTATCTTTTTTTCCGTTGATCCGGGTTCCTTCAATCTGCTGAAGACCCGAGCAAAGACGCGCCTTCAGCTCATACAGGCCTGCGGTGTTTTCATCCAGGTTCCGATACATTTTTTCCGCCGCAAGTCCGAGTCCCGCTTCGCCGGGCACATTCTCCGTCCCGGAGCGCATTCCCTTCTGCTGGCCGCCGCCGTAGAGAAGCGGCCGGAGCTTCACGCGGTCCGAGACATACAGAAAACCGACGCCTTTCGGGCCGTGCAGCTTGTGTCCGCTCACAGACAGAAGATCGATGTGCATCCGTTTCGGGTTGATGCGGTATTTTCCGTAGGACTGGATCGCGTCCACATGGAAGAGCACATCCGGCTTTTCCCGGTGCAGCATTTCGCCGATTTCGGCGATCGGTTCCACCGCGCCGATTTCGTTGTTGACCTGCATAACGGATACAAGGATCGTGTCCGGACGGAGTGCGTTCTTCACGTCTTCGACCGAGACGAGACCTTCGGAATCCACCGGAAGCCAGGTCGCATCATACCCCTGCTCCGAGAGGTATTTCATCGTATTCTTCACGCTCGGATGCTCAACGGAACTTGTGATCAGGTGCTTCCCGGAACGCTGATAGGCCTCCGCTGCACTCCGGATTGCCCAGTTGTTGGACTCCGTTCCGCCGGAAGTAAAGTAGATATTCTGCGGTGCGCATTTCAGCGTTTCCGCGATCTGTTCTTTCGCGCGGCGGACATATTTTTCGGCTTCCACGCCTTTTTTATGCAGCGACGCCGCATTGCCGTAATCCTCGTCCATCACGGTTTTCATAAGGGCGAGAACCTCCGGATCGACACGGGTCGTCGCGGAATTGTCAAGATAGATTTCCATCGTTTCTGATTCCTGTTACTGACAAAATTCAAGCTGGTACGCAAGTACCGATAAGAGGTACAGCGGTGCGGTTTCGGTCCGAAGGATCCGTTTCCCGAGCGTTACCGTCCCGGCGCCTGCAGCTTGAAGAAGCTTCGCCTCTTCATCGGCAAAGCCTCCCTCCGGCCCGATGACAATCCCGATCCGCTCTCCCGGACGGATGCTTCCGATCACGCGTCGTGTTTCCTCAGAATCTTCCGCCTTTTCATAAGCAAAGAGCAGCTTCATGCCCTGTCCGGATGCATAGGATACCGCTTCCTTGAGGCTCATTACCGGCAACACTTCCGGAATCCGGTTTCGCCGGGACTGCTTCGCAGCGGATTCAACGATTTTCCGGTAACGTTCCAGCTTCTTCCCCTCTTTTTTCGGGTCCGGTTTTACGACACAGCGGGCCATCGAAACAGGAACGATCCGGACTGCGCCGAGTTCCGTCGATTTCTGCAGGATCAGCTCAAACTTTTCGCCCTTCGGGAGCCCCTGAAACAGCGTAATATCCGCCGGAAGCTCCGCGGATGTGCCTTCGATATCCACAATCCGAAGAACAGCCTCCGTATCCGTATAGGATGCGATCTCGCAGATGTACTGCTGCGCGCTTCCGTCCGAAAGAGACAGCCGTTCGCCGGGTTTCATCCGGAGCACATTTTTCATATGGTTGAGGTCCGGCCCGGTGATCCGCGCTTCATTTCCCGAGATCTGATCCGGACTGATAAAAAAGTGCGTCATGTCAGCTCACCCGCTCCACCGTAAACGAAACCCATTCCCCGAGGATTTCCGTGTCAATCAGCCTGTAATGCGGGTTCACAAGAAGCGCTTCCCGAACCTCATCCGCGCGGATATTGATGATCCCCGAAAGGTTCATCTTCGCACCGATTTTCATCTGCGCCCACACCACTTTCTGCAGGGGAATAATAATATCGGCGAGGATATTGGCAAGCACGAGATCATACTGCTCCGTCCCTGCCCGCGCCTGAAGATCCGTATCGCTGATAATGTCGCCCAAAAGCACCGGGAAACGCGCGGGATCAATGCCGTTTCTTTCAATATTCTCCTCCGCCTGGGACACCGCGAGCTCGTCGATATCAGTGCCGAGAACAGCGCCTGCGCCGAGTTTCAGCGCAATGATTCCGAGAATGCCTGAGCCGGTGCCGACATCCAGCACCCGATCGCCGGGCTTCATGAATTTCCGGATTCCGTGAATGCAGAGTTTGGTCGTCTCATGCGAACCGGTTCCGAAAGCGGTGCCGGGGTCGATTTCAATCAGTGTCTTCCCTTCCGCATCCTCCGGCATCGGGACCCAGGTCGGCTTGATCAGGATATCTTCGATCGTAAAGGCATGGAAATTTTCTTTCCACTTGTTGACCCAGTCCGTATCCTCGGTCTCGCCTTCGGTGATCGTTCCGGGGCCGATATCCATGAAATCCCGAAGCTCCAGAAGGGCTTCATTTACAGCCTGAAGCATTTTTTCATTGGCGTTTGGATCATCTGCGTCGAGATAGAACACCACCTCCGCCGATCCGTCGTCCTCCTCCGGCACCGGCATGACATCCTTGTAGATTTCCATGGTATCGCCCGGCAGAATCGGTGCCTTGTCCCGCACTTCCGCGCCTGAAATCCCGAGATCCGACAGCGCGTCCACAATGAGGTCTTCTGCTGCCGTAATCGTCTGAATTGTATATTCTTTCCACTTCATGTTCCGTTCTCCTCCGCCGGATCCGATGCCGGAAGTGCTTATTCCGTCTTTTCGCCGATCAGGGCGCCGTATTCGTTGAACTCGTATTCCACACCGCCGATCCGCATTCTTCCGGTCGCGATCCGGCCGTCTCCCTGGCAGTAGCAGGTAACGCCCTCGGCAGTCACCCAGCCCGTCACAATCCGGCCGTCCTCGCCGGCATAGAAACGCCCGCAGAAGCCGTGCGCAATCGCGCCGTCCGCATTGGTATAGAAAATACCTTCGGGCACCTCCACCCCGCCGCCGCAGCGCAGAAGCCCGAACTCGTCAATGATATACTGCTGGCCGTTCCATTCCGTAATGCCCCGGTTTCGTCTGCCGGTGTAGAGCACATAGAAGCTGAGGCCTTTTTCCTCGCCCGTATCGTTAGTTACAAAAATCTGTACGACATAGGGCCCATAATACGGCAGCGAAAGGTGCACGCCCATGGTAGGCCTCACGCCTGCCTCCGGCCCGAATACCGCGGCAGGAGTGCCTTTCAGCATATCCCAGTAGACAATCCGGGAAGTAACGCCGCCGTTGTCGACCGTATAGAACAGGTCCGCCCCCGTATCGTCCATGTTCGTAATCACCATGTTGTGCACGAGAGGCTTCAGCACCGGCGTCCGTCCGTCGAGGCCTGCATTCATGAATTCGATGATATTCTCGGTATCGTCGTACTGGTTGCCGTTGTCTGAATGCATCGTGCAGATGTAGTATATGGACTCCGGCCGCTCCACTGCCGTGAGAAGCGTTCCCTGCGCCTTTACTGTCCAGCCCGGCTTCCCGGCGATGACGCCCGGCACATAGCGGTTGCCGTTGACAATCTGGTGCCCCATCTGCACTGCCCGCGTGTCGGTGTATTCCGTCGGCGGAATCGTATATTTCTGGCTGCTCAGGATGATCCGGAGCGGGTCATAGGAAATCGCTGCCCGAAGGATCAGTGTCATATCATAAGCGCAGCTGTAATGCCCTTCCTGGTCCAGGCCGTGCGCATTCATAAAGTGCGAATTCACCGCCCCGAGAGCCGTCGCTTTCTGGTTCATCATTTCCGCAAATGCCGGCGTCGAACCTGCGACATAGTCCGCTAAAATATTGCCTGCAGCATTTGTGGAAGCCAGAATCAGCGCATACAGAAGATCTTCAACGGTAACGGTTTCCCCGGGTTTAAAAGACGGATAGACGCCGGAACTCATCGGTTCCAGATTGTCGGTCACCGAGGATTCCTGGATCGTGACCTTTTCCGACAGATCCGCATGCTCCATGACGACAAGCGCCGTCAGGACCTTGGTGATGCTGGCAGGCGCGTAAGCCTTCAGCTCTTTTCTGCCCATGACCACATGTCCGTCATTTGCGAGCACGCAGTAAGCCTGGGAGTCCACACCGAGCGCGGAACTGTCTAAAAGCCGTTCCGGATAGTCCTCTTCCGACGGTTCATTGCCCGCTGTGCCCTGTTCCGGCGTCGGCAGCGTTTCGATCGTCCATTCCTGTGTTTCTTCAGAGGAATCTTCGGATCCGGTGTCGGATTCGGAGGCGGATTCCGTACCGGTTCCGCTTTCCGTTTCTTTTATGGAAGAGCCCGACCCTTCCGCAGAGGAAGACGTTTCTTCGGTGCTTCTGTCCCCGTCCCAGGGGACCTCCCTGCCGGTACAGGCAGGAAGCAGCAGGAGTATGATCATCAGGGCAGCAAGAAAGCCCGGTTTTATCAGTTTATTCATTGTCGTGATTCCCTCAGGCCCATTCAGGCATAACAGATCTTTTTACACACAGAGAAGGAGGGGTTCCTTTCGGGAACCCCTCGCACTCTTTTCTGTACGTGAGAGGATTCGAACCCCCGGCCTTCTGATCCGTAGTCAGACGCTCTATCCAGCTGAGCTACACGTACATGATGTCCGATCGGACAACAAAAGCATTATACCACGTCTTTGGGAATTGTCAAGTCCCTAAGATGAATTGTTTTCTGCTTCCGCGTTTCCTGTTGCTGTGCCCGCGTGTTTCTTTGCTTAAAGCGTCGTTATACAGGCGGGATTATCATAGCATAAAACCATAAAAAAGTCAATTTACGCAGGAAAAACAGGTGCATTTTTCGTAAGCTTCTGATATACTTGGAGACAGAAAACGACCCATCGGACAGGAGGGATAAAACATGCTGAAACAGATCGGACCTGCAATCGAGCGCCGCTATGACAAAGAACTGCTCCGGATCGAACCCTGGGGCAAAGGGCTTCGGGTACGCGCAACCGAGCGCCGGGAGTTCCTCCCGGAGGAAATCGGAGCGTTACTTCCAAAAGAACTCGAAGGAGAACCGGAAATTACAATCGAAGGCGAAGAAGGCCGGATTACATACGGGAAAATCACCTGCCGGATCCTCGACAACGGCGAGCTGAAATTCTATAACGACAAAAATGAAACCATTCTGGAAGAATACAACCGTACCCGGAACATGTATGAGTCGACAGAGCATTTCGAGTCGGCGCTGGAGATCCTCTCCCGCACCTTTGAACCGCTGCAGGGAGCGGACGGCTACAGGCTGACTGTCCGCTTTGAGGCAGCAGACGGAGAAAAAATCTTCGGAATGGGCCAGTACCAGCAGCCATACCTCGACCAGAAGGGCTGCATCGTCGAGCTTTCACAGCGGAATTCCCAGTCCTCCGTGCCTTTTATGATCTCAAACCGCGGTTACGGCATGCTCTGGAACAACCCGGCGATCGGGCATGCGACCTTCGGTAAGAACCTGACCGAGTGGGTCGCAGAGTCCACAAAACAGATGGACTACTGGATCGTCGCGGGCGACTGTCCGGCGGAAATTGAAGAAGCCTACGCAGAAGTCACCGGAACCGTTCCGATGATGCCCGAATACGGCATGGGCTTCTGGCAGTGCAAGCTCCGTTACCAGACGCAGGACGAGATCATGGAGGTTGCCCGCCGCTACAAAGAAGAGAACATTCCGCTCGATGTGATCGTTGCGGACTATTTCCACTGGCCGCATCAGGGCGACTGGAAATTCGATGAGCAGTACTGGCCGGATGTCGCGGGTATGGTCGACGAGCTTCGCGAAATGGGTATTACGCTGATGGTTTCGATCTGGCCGACTGTGCAGACGGATTCCGTGAATTACCAGGAAATGCTGGAAAAAGGCTATCTGATCCGTGCCGAATACGGCAAACGCACGGATTTCCTGGCATCTGCGGCGGTGACGGACATGACGAACCCCGGCGCAAGGGAATTCGTTTTCGGAGAAATCAAAAAGAATTACTACGACAAAGGCATCCGGATGTTCTGGCTGGACGAGGCCGAACCGGAGCTGAACGGCTACGAATACAAGCATTACCGCTACTTCCTCGGCCCGGATCTTGAAATCGGAAACCGGTATCCCACGGACTATGCACGCATGGCTTACGAGGGCATGGAAAAAGCAGGGCAGGAGAATATCGTCAATCTCCTCCGCTGTGCCTGGGCCGGTTCCCAGCGCTACGGCGCGCTCGTATGGTCCGGCGATATTGACTCCTCCTTCCGCTCGCTTCGGAATCAGCTTCGCGCAGGCCTCAACATGGGCCTTGCGGGCATCCCCTGGTGGACCACCGACATCGGCGGCTTCCACGGCGGCGATATCCGATCCGAGAAGTTCAAAGAGCTTCTTGTACGGTGGTTCGCCTTCGGCTGCTTCTGTCCGGTCATGCGGCTGCACGGCTTCCGCGCGCCTTTCAAGGAGCCGATCGGGACGACCGGCGGCGGTGTCGCGATCTCCGGCGCGGAGAACGAAATCTGGAGCTACGGCCCGGAAGTTTTCGAAATCTGTAAGAAATACATTGCGCTCCGGGAACGGCTGCGGCCCTACATCCGGAACCTCATGAAAGAAGCGCACGAGAAGGGGACTCCCGTCATGCGGCCCTTGTTCTACGATTTCCCGGAAGATTCGAAAGCCTGGGAGATCGACGACCAGTATATGTTCGGCCCGGAAATCCTTGTCGCACCGATCCTTTATGAAGGCGTTACGGAACGTGAGGTTTACCTCCCGGAAGGTATCTGGATGAATATGGAAGACGGCACCGAATATCAGGGCGGGCAGACCATTACCGCTCCCGCGCCGATTGACGTGATCCCGGTATTCCGGAGAGTATAAATTTCATCTTGCTTTATACCCGGTATCTGTGGTAGAATACAGTTTACTGTGAAAAAGAGGTGACAGACTCATGAGCAAAACAATCCTGACCGGTGACAGACCCACCGGCAAACTGCATATCGGACATTATGTCGGATCCCTTCGGCGGCGCGTGGAGCTGCAGAATTCCGGCGAATACGACAATATCTTTATCATGATTGCGGACGCGCAGGCGCTCACGGACAACATGGAGAACCCGGAAAAGGTCCGTCAGAACATCATCGAAGTCGCGCTGGACTACCTGTCCGCAGGACTGGACCCGAAGATTTCGACCCTGTTTATCCAGTCGCAGATTCCGGAACTGACGGAACTTTCCTTCTACTACATGAATCTCGTAACGGTTTCCAGGCTTCAGCGGAACCCGACCGTCAAGTCCGAGATCCAGATGCGCAATTTCGAAGCTTCGATCCCGGTCGGATTCTTCACCTATCCGATCAGCCAGGCAGCGGACATCACGCTGTTCAAGGGCAATGTCGTCCCGGTCGGCGAGGACCAGGAGCCGATGATCGAGCAGACCCGTGAAATCGTGCGGAAATTCAATTCCGTTTACAATACCGACGTTCTCGTCGAGCCGGAAATCCTTCTGCCGGACAACAAGGCCTGTCTCCGGCTTCCCGGCACCGACGGCAAGGCGAAAATGTCCAAGTCGCTCGGAAACTGCATCTACCTCTCCGATCCGGAGGAGGAAGTCCGTCAGAAGGTCATGTCGATGTTCACCGACCCGACGCATCTCAGGGTCAGCGATCCGGGGCATCTTGAAGGCAACACGGTCTTCACCTATCTCGACGCTTTCTGCAGGGATGAGCATTTCGCGGAATACCTGCCGGATTATGCGAACCTTGATGAACTGAAGGCGCATTACCAGCGCGGGGGCCTGGGCGACGTGAAGGTTAAGAAATTCCTCAACAACGTGATGCAGGAAACCCTCTCTCCGATCCGCGCACGCCGTGCCGAATGGGAGAAGGATATCCCGGCAGTCTACGACATCCTGAAGGCCGGCTGCGAGAAAGCCCGCGCCGTCGGACAGCAGACCCTTTCCGAAGTCAAGGACGCAATGAAGATCAACTATTTCTCCGATGCGGAGCTGATCAGAGCGCAGCAGGAGAAATACAACGGATAAGAATAAAGCCGCGGAGACATTCCGCGGCTTTATTATACAATTTTCCACGAGGAGGAACTGAATATGAATGCTGAAGACCTTGAACTCCTGGAACTTTTCAAACCCCTGCGCGTTACCGATGTGCGGGACGGCATGGACTGGATGGGCTATTACCGTTACGGCTCGATGGATCCAAAGATCCGCCCGCTCTATCGCACCCGGACCTGCGGCATCGCCCTCACGGCACGCTACCTTCCCTACTGCGGTGAGCCGCCGAAAGTGACCGGCGCCGAATACACCAAATGGTCGGGCTGGTATTACAACAATGTCTGCACCTATCCCTGGATGCAGGCAATTGAGGAAGGCCACTTTGTCTGCCTTGACGTCTCCGGCGTCGACGTCGGACTCATGGGCTCCGACAATGCGCTCCGCTGCAAGATCAGCGGCGCTCAGGGCATCGTCACAAACGGGGGCGGCATCCGCGATACGGACGAAGTCATCGCGGAAGGGATCCCGGTCTGGAGCTATTTCATCTCACAGGGCATGGACCAGACCCGCCTGCAGTTTGACGCCTGGAATGTCCCGGTCGCAATCGGCGGCGTCACCGTCAATCCCGGTGATGTGATCGTCGCGGACGGAGACGGCGTGATTGTCGTTCCGCGCCGCATCGCGAAGGATGTCGCGAAATATGCACACCAGGAACTCTACAATGACAAGAACACCCGCCGTGCGCATTACGAGAAGCTCGGCTGGGAGCTGGATGATTCCGTGATCAACTACCAGAAAAAATACGAAGGGTAAATTCGCGGAACCCGCCTGCGGGATCGAACTGCCTCTTCGGTGTAGGTTCCAATACACATCAGAAGCAGTACGATAACCCTCGGCCCGAAGTGATCACGCCCCAACAGCCCAATTCCCTTTGGACAATAAATCCCCCTGCGGCGACAACAATGCTCGCCTCAGGGGGATTTATTCTTCTGCAATACACTTCTTTACTGTTTCTTCACCGGGATACAGATCTCGCTGACATAATCTGGTGCGGTCGGATCGCCGGGCAGATAGTTTTCGATATCGTAGTCCGGGATCAGCTCATAATCCGCTGACGGGAGCCATTCCTTGTAGATCCTCTCCCACATGGCCTGAATGGCATCGGGCGAAGGGCCGACACATTTGAAGACTGCCCAAGTGTAAGCCGGGATATGAATAATCTCGAAGCCATTCGGAATGCCTTCCACATCAGAAGCTTTGCAGCCGATTCCGTAGCGGAAGGTGTTTCCGTCTGTTTTCTGCTGTGCGCACACGCCGAGGTATCCGGGGATTTTGCTGTATGTTTCATCGGCATAGTAAGCGTCCCAGAACTTCGGGATCTCTTCATCGCTGGTCTCCGGGCTGAAATCGCCTGCGTGAACCAGAAGGTCCATCTCTTCCCACTTTTCAATACTGTATTCCATGATATTTCCTCCTTCAATTGTGATTTGGACGGTAAACCGGTTCATAAACTGAATCGGGCTTCCCTTTCTGACCTGGATCGGTGAAAAACCATGGAATCGTACGAATGCTTTTGTGAAGCTTTCCGGCGAATCATATCCGTACTTCAGCGCGATATCGATCACTTTCTCATTTCCGTGCTGAAGTTCCGCCCCAGCCTGCGAAAGGCGCCTTTTCCGCAGGTATTCCGACGGCGACATGCCCGTAAGAAGCGTAAATGCCCGCTGGAAATGAAATGCCGAAAGATTCACGCTTTGTGCCGTATCCGACAGCGTGATCTCAGCCGTCAGATGGTCTTCCATGAATGCAATGGAATCATTGATCATCTTTACCCAGTTCATCGGTATCCCTCCTTTCGCAGTTGATTATAGTGGAAATATCAAAAGAATTCCTGTCCTGCCTTGCTTTGTTTTGTCCGGATCTTATTTCCGGATCGCGAAGATCGGTTCCGGTTCCGGCGTGCCGGGAAGTCGGATGTTCAGGCCGCCCTCATCCGTAATGCTGCAGCCGGTGCCGCGGAAGGCAAAATCGATCTTCCGGGTGAACATGCCCGCGGTCGGACGCCACACGAGGCGCAGCGTATCGTCGTCCAGCCAGTAAGCGCTGCACCATACCGTTCCGGAACTGATTTCGTTCCAGTGGCGGCTGCCGTCAAGATCAGCCCGGACAGACTGTGTCACGCCGTCTTCCGTAAAGGTGAAATGCAGGTGATCTCCGGAGAAACGGAACGAGAAGTCCGTCAGTCCCTTGTTGAAGCCGAAATCGAAGCGCGTGCTTCCGAAAGATACGCTTCCGCTTGCCATATGCCACTGTACGCCGTCGATCGTATACCGGCGGCGGGCAAACGGTGCCACGGGCTCCGCAGGAAGACTCAGCCGCTGCATCCGCTCGCGAAGCTTCCGGCTTGCCTCTTCATCCTCCGGGAGCGCTTCGTCCGAAACCTCTTCCAGAAGCTTCCAGAATGCCTCCAGTGCCTGGAAGGGCGTCACGGAACTCTCAGTGATCGAAATAATCATGTCAAGAGGAGGCAGCACTACCGTGTACTGACCGCCCATACCGTCCGCCCGGTAGCTCTCCTGCGGCGGGCACATCCAGATCATGTAGCCGTAACCGGGGTTGAAGTTTTCGGGAACGGGGCGCTTGTCGTCCGGGTTGATGGTAATAATCCGGGTCGTGGTCGCAAGCTTCACATACTCCTCGGAAAGGATCCGCTCGCCTTCCCAGACACCTTGATTCAGATAGAGCGCCATCAGACGGAGGTTGTCTTCCGTCGTCGCCTGAAGGCCGGCGCTGACAAATTCGCAGCCGTCTCCCATCCGTGCCCAGCTCAGGTTTTTCGCATCGATTCCGATTTTGTCGAAAAGCCGCGGTTTCAGATAATCCATAAGGCCGTACCCGCTGACCTCGCGGACAATCGCCGCCAAAAGCTCACAGCTCGTACTGTAAATGAAGCGCGTGCCGGGTTCATAGACAATCTCATTCCCTAAGAATGCCCTCACCCAGTCCAGTTCCTGCCGGGGCATCCGGGGCATTCCGACGCCCATGCACAGCACATCCTGGACAGTAAGTTTTTTCAGATATTCACTGGGTTCTTCGGGCGCCTTGTCCGGGAAGATATCGATGAGCCGGTCCGAAAGCTTCACAAGCCCTTCGGTGACCGCGATGCCGACCGCCGTTCCGGCATAGGTTTTGGTGTGCGACATCAGCGCGTGCCGCATTCCGGCCGTGTAGGGACTCCACCAGCCTTCGGCACAGACTTTGCCGTGCCGGTAGATCATGAGCCCGTGAGGTTCGGTGAATCCGCCGAATTCCAGGGTGTCGAGCAGTTTTTCAATGGCGCCGCTCGGGATTCCGACGGATTCCGGTGTGACGCGCGGAAATTCCTTTCGTATCATAAAAGCCTCCTCATACATATTTTTTCTGACTGCTAATTCTTTCTCAGATCCGACCGGATGGTCTCAATCCGTTCGCGAATCTCCGTCCGCTTTTCCTCTGCGGTTTCCCGGAGATTCGCCTTCATCTCTTCCGCGGTCTCCCGGAAATTTTCCATCATGCCTTCTGCGGTCTCGCGGAAAGATCCGAACCACTGCTCGCCGAGCGCCCTGAGGCGGATCCGCTCACTCATGCCGGTGGATGCGGCAGTAAAGAAATAGTCCGTCATATCGCGGCGCCGCACAGCATAAATCTGCCGCTGGCGTTCCGAAAGCACGAACCGGTAGCGCTCATAAGCCATCGAAACCGCATCGCTCCAGGAAAGATAAATTTCCTCCATCGCCGCCTGTCCGACCTCGCGAAGATGCAGAAGGTCCTGAGAAACCGAGAGAAGAAGCGCCGCCATCGCATCCGGCGTTTCCTCGATGATAAAGCCGTTTCGGCCGTCCGTGATGCCCTCCGACGCGCAGGAATCCCTGATCAGGACGCTTGCAAGCCCGCAGGCCGCAGCTTCCCGGACAACAAGGCCGTTCGTATCGTAAGTTGAGGGAAAGAGGAAAAGATCCGCTCTTGTATTCCAGGCACGGAGTGCGTCACGGTCATAAACGGGACCGACAAAAATGCACTTCTCCGAGATTCCCAGGTCCCGCGTCTTCTCTTCCATCGCAGCCTGATCCGCGCCTTTCCCGACAAATACCATGCGAAAGTCCTGTCCCGCATCTGCGAGGATCTTCATGGCATCGAGGATTAAAGGAATCCCCTTGTATGTCATGATCCGCCCGACAAACAGGAAGACCGGGACACTCTCCGGAAGGTCATAGCCTCCTGTCACTTCCCGCACCTTCTCATCCAAAACACGTCCCCGTTCGAAATCCACACCGTTCGGCATGACAATATAGTCGCCGCTGTAGCCGAGGGATCTGAGGCTCTCGCCCGCGCCTTTTGAAACCACCCAGACGTCGTCGCAGGCTTCCACGTTCTCAACCATCAGTTTAACGCCTTCCTGCGCGACTGCCGGAAGCTTCACCGCGCGTTCAATTTCGACCTCGTATTTGGTATGGTAGGTCAGGACAATCGGCACGCCGCACTTTTCCCGGAGGAGACGCGCTAAAATTGTTGAGCTTGCGGGACAGTGCGTATGGATAATGTCCGGCGCAAAACCGGAAAGCGCCGAAAACGCCTCCTCCGAGAAAGGAATCCCCGCGCGGTAGCCGCCGACCTTCTGTCCGAGGTCAAGGCTCGGATAGGCCGCGACAGGATAAGGATAGCCGCTGTAATCCGCGTCCGGATACTGCGGCGTACCCACGATGACCGGAACATTGTGATCTTCCGGCAGATATTTTGCGTAATTCAGTACGACATTTGCCACGCCGTCAATGACCGGCGGGAAAGAATCGTTCAGAAGACAGATTTTCATAAATA
>JAFYGJ010000003.1:0-1616 GCA_017543275.1 Lachnospiraceae bacterium
CGCACGTCGCAGATTTGAAGAAAGCCCGTTGTTTTCGCTGACCTTCGGCGGGGAAGCGCCGGAAGACTTTACCTGCTCCGCCGTTCCTGAACTGCTGACCGTGGGAAATGAGAATGGGACTGTGCGGATCTACATACGGGACGACGATACGGTGGTGATCGACAGCCGCGGGCTTGATTTCAGGCTGAATCAGATCCATTGGGGATACGGTGCGGAGACGGGGGAGAGGACCTTCCGGTTCATTTCCGGAGTCCGCAGTCTGTTTTCGAGTATCGCGGTCCCTGCGGTTATCCGGTTCTCGACGGTCCCGCCGACAATATGGGGCGCAACCGGAAGACGAATCCATCCGTGACCTGCGAGGACGGGCGGATCCTCATGGCCGTCACCGTCCGTCCGCGAGGACCGAAGGAGATTTCCCTTCCTATCCGCCCTGAGGAAGAGATCGCGGCGGCCCGCGGGGAATGGGAGGCGTTTCTCGCCCTGATGCCGTCCGAGAGCGGAAGCGACCCGGAGACGACGGAGTTTGCGCGGCTGACATGGTACAACCTCTGGTCCTGCTTTGTCCGGGCGGATGGCTGCTATCCGAACGACACCATGCTGATGGCGAAGAAGTTCATGACCTCCAAGTGGAGCTGGGACCACTGCTTCAACGCGCTGGCCATGGCGGATCTCGGGGACCGGACGATGGCGAAGCAGATCGCCCTGCACCAGTTTTCCGCGCCGTTTTACCTCCAAACAGAGCAGGGCGTGCTTCCTGATATGTGGAATCCCGACGTCGAGACCCGCTGGGGAACGACAAAGCCGCCGATCCACGGCTGGTGCTTTGGAAAGCTCATGGACCGTTTTGATTTCACAGAAGAGGAGCTGAAAACGGTCTACGGCTGGCTAGAAAAATGGACGGGCTGGTGGATGGAGTACAGCGATACCGACCATGACGGCATTCCGGATTATCCGCAGGGATGCGACAGCGGCTGGGATAACTCCACCCGAACAGCTGATTCTTCAGCCAATTCAGCTGGGACTGTACGGCAAGCAGATCTTCCTGTAAATCCTTTACCTGCGTCTTCAGTTCTGTGTTTTCTCTCACCAGAGAGGAATACTGCTCGGCTGTGATCTTCACCTTCATAAATGCAAATTCCTCCCCGTATTCCTGATGACATAAGCATATGTCAGGATCGATAAGGGAGAAGAAATCATCACAGAGCTTCTTCAGATTTGCGGCAGAGAGGGAATACAGTCGGCTGTCTTTACAGGAATCGGCGGATGCAGTCATGCGGAGATACAGACGTTTATACCGCAGAAAGGGACATTTGAAACAGAAAAAGTCGACTTCATCTGCGAGGCCAACGGCTATGACGCGGAAAAGATCGGGCAGCACTTCCTTGAAATCCTGCCGAAGATCTGCCCACCCGAGCAGAAAGAACAAATCGCCTCCGATCCGATGTGGTTCAGAGGCGTTTCTTCTTGGAGGAAAAATTTTTCAAAAAACTTGTAATAAAACTATTGACAAGTCGGGCCCGGGGTGCTATAATGCACTTGTAATCGGCGAGGTTACACGATAAAACAAATCGATTTCAAGGAGGATTCTTTTATGAAAATCGCAGTTGTAGCAGCAA
>JAFYGJ010000073.1:0-54444 GCA_017543275.1 Lachnospiraceae bacterium
AAGAGCAGCAGAAAAAAGAACTCCTCGAAGCGTTTGACAAAAGCAAACGGAGCTTCGAGGAAGTGCTAGATTTCATGAGTGGAAAAGCTGATATTTGACCTGAAAAAGGGATTTGAGAGTTAAAAATCTAGGAAGTTCACAATGAATACCTATGGCTATATCTGGTACATACCGGCCATGATTTACCTGTACCTGATATTCTATCTTTCTTTTCACCTGATCAAAAATGAAAAGGCAGGGATGGCAGTTGTAATCGCCGGTACCTGCACCTATTTCATCTTTTGCATGATGTTTAAGCTTGGAACCTGGTGGTATAATACACCGCATCTGTTTGCAGCAGGTATTATTACCGCGAGGCACCGGGAAAGGATCGGTTCGTTTTTCAGGAAAGGATATCTTTTTTGGGTAGTCCTTTCTTTTGCGGTCACAGCGGCAGGCTTTTTCGTGTCAAATTATTATTATCTGTTTATTACGGCTTTAGGATACCGATATCAGGAGACAGCTCATGGCATTGCAGAACGGACTGGGCAGGTGACCTCGGCGCTGTCTTTTGTCATATTTGTTATGTTGATCGGTATGAAGATAAGGATCGGGAATAAAGTGCTGTTGTTTCTGGGCACCTTCACGCTGGAGATCTATCTCGTACATCCCTTGTTTGTACAGCTCTTTGGGTTTGCCTTTGTTCAGGATAGGGTAAAGCCTTTGTATCATATTCAGAACCCGTTTCTGTACGTGGCGGCTGTCACGGTGATCTCCATCCCGCTTGCATACCTTCTTCACAGGGCAGTCGCGCTGACGGGAACAAACAGAAACGGATCAGTTCAAACGGGAGGATTGAGGAATTGTTGAAGATAAGGAGTATATTATCATGAAAAAATATGAACAGAAAAACGTTTCGGACATTAACCTGGAGGACTTTACCGGTGAATACGAAGGGAAGGACGCCCTTGCAAAAGACCTGATTTTCATGGGCGGCAGAAAGACGGAGTCTCTGAACGGGCTCTGGCACTATGCAATTGACCAGTATGAGACCGCGATCCGCCAGCACTGGTTTGAGGAACGGTATGAGGCAAACGGAATTTCGCTTCCGGTAGACTACAGTTTTGATGAATGGCCGGTCATGCAGCTGCCCAGCTCCTGGAACATGCAGGACCGGATGCTTTTCCTCTACGAAAGCAGCATGGTCTTCACAAGGAAATTCAGCTTCAGAAAAGCGGAAAATGAGCGGGTATTCCTTCGGATCGGTGCTGCAAATTACATTCTCAGGGTCTTCCTGAACAAACAGTATGTTGGCATGCACCGCGGCGGTTCAACGCCGATGATGTTTGAAATCACGGATCTTCTTGAAACACAGAACCGCATCATGCTGGTCTGCGACGCGGCACGACGGCCGGAACAGGTGCCGACCGAGAACACCGACTGGTTCAATTACGGCGGCGTGTACCGGGATATTGAAATCATCCGCGTTCCGAAACTCTTTATCAAAGACTTCCGGATCAGCCTTGCCCCCGGAAA
Source organism: Lachnospiraceae bacterium (assembly GCA_017543275.1). Lineage (GTDB taxonomy): Bacteria > Bacillota > Clostridia > Lachnospirales > Lachnospiraceae > UBA1267. The sequence continues at coordinate 1,516 of JAFYGJ010000073.1, forward strand.
AGCCCTGGACCGCGTCCGGGCATTCGTGGAACTCTCCGAGAAAAAAGACCTTAAGGCTGTGCTTTCGATCCCGGAGCTTTCCCATGAAGCCGTGATCGACGTGAAAGCCGGAAAAGGCTCCGTGGACTTCCGCTATCCGGGGCTCACGCTCTGGTCTCCGGAAAACCCGAAGCTCTATGATGTAACACTCTCTATCCCCGGTGATACGGTTTCTGACACGGTCGGTTTCCGAAAGATTTCCGTCGAAGGCCGTGAAATCCTCCTGAATAATAAGCCGGTATTCCTTCGGGGCATCAGCTGTCACGAGGACAGTTTTGTCAATGGGAAAGCAGTCACAGAGGCAGAATGTATCCATGCAATCCGGGATGCGAAAGAGCTTGGCTGCAATTTTATGCGGCTTGCGCACTATCCCCATACAGAAAAGATGGCGAAACTTGCGGACCGGATGGGTATTATGCTCTGGGAGGAAATCCCGGTCTACTGGGCGATCCGTTTCCGCCGTGCCGCAACCTACCGGGATGCTGAGAACCAGCTTCTGGAACTGATCACCCGGGACTATAACCGCGCTTCGGTTATTATCTGGTCTGTCGGAAACGAAAACGCGGACTCTGACGAACGTCTCAGTTTTATGAAGCGGCTCGCGGATACAGCCCACCGTGTTGACAAAACCCGCCTTGTCTCGGCCGCATGTCTGGTTTCGATGCAGCGCCTCGCGATTGAAGACCGGCTCGCGCAGTATATCGACATCATCGGCCTGAATGAATACTACGGCTGGTACGCACCGGACTTCTCACAGCTGCCGAAGCTTTTCGAGAACAGCAATCCCGACAAGCCGGTCGTGATCACGGAATTCGGGGCGGATGCGTTTCCGCATCACCGCGGCTCGAAGTCCGATAAAGGAACCGAAGACTGCCAGGCAGATGTCTATGAGAAGCAGATCGCGACGCTTCGTACAATTCCGTATGTCAAAGGCATAACACCATGGATTCTCTATGATTTCCGCTGCCCGCGGCGTACGAGCGTAATCCAGCAGTATTTTAACCGCAAAGGCCTGATCGACGAAAAACGGGAATATAAAAAGCCGGCATATTATTTGATGCAGCGCTTTTACACTGAAAAAACAGAATAGTTCAAAGATAAGGGAAGGGCAGTGTGCGCTTCCCTTTTTTTCGTTGAAACAGACGCGGGATTTTGCTATAATCTGAAAAGAAATCGACGATTCCGGATTGGAGGGAAACAGAACATGTATGATATCGTTGCATTGCCGAAGGACCAGTGGAAAGGCACGGTCATACCTTTGGTTACCAGAAGCGACAGTTATTATGACCTTGAAATGAGCCCATTGAACCGTGAAGGATGCACGATCGCTATAGTCAGGAAACCGGCAGAAAAAGAGATCGTTCACACACCGGAGGAATATGATTTCCCTGATTCGCTGTACCAGGATCATTGGGAGAATGCAGAAGCCTATGGTGTTGTGAGTGAAGCCGGTGATATGCTGGCCTGTATTGAAGTATGTCCAGAGGAGTGGTCGAACAGGCTCATGGTTACGGAACTGTGGGTGGATGATGCGCTTCAGGGAAAAGGCATCGGGAAAAGACTGATGGATAAAGCAAAGGAAATTGCTGTCCGTCAGGGAAGGCGTGCCATCATATTGGAGACGCAGTCCTGCAATACAAATGCAATCGGATTCTATCTTCATCAGGGCTTTGAACTGATCGGTTTTGATACTTGCTGCTATACAAACAATGATATTGGCCGCAGGGAGGTCAGGATCAACCTCGGATTCTTTTTCCACAGAGAAGGGCGCAGAAGATAATGCGCAGATCAGGCTGCGGCTTTTTGGTGATGTTAATATTTTGTTGAGGACGATGCAGCGAAATGGCTGGAAACAGGAATCGGGTAATGGCCGCTGTCAAAATTGAAGACGGAAAATGAAAAACAGTTTTAAAGGATTAAAGGATTTTTACATAATCTGGAGGCTCGTGGGATCAGCTGCTGCATCATCCCGGAAGGAAATCATTCTTTGGAGAGCGGAAATGTTGATCAGGACATTTCTGCGCTTCAGGGGGTGATTCGTCTGACAGAGGAGTTTTTTCTGGAGGAGAAAGAGTAAATGGATTTGAACAAAACAATAGCAAAAGCCGGCTCGGTGCATGAAGCAGCAGGCTTTCATGTGGTTGGTGAAACAGAGAATGAGTGGATTCTGGAAGCAGATCTGTCAGCGATCAATTAAGTAAATGATTCAGGGAGAGGAAAAAGATGGCAAAGGTCATTCATACGAGGATGGAAAATTTAACTCCTCAAAAGAGAGGAAATGGCAGTACATACGAGTATACGAGATATCCGGCTTTAACGGAAGGAAACGCAAAATACAGTTCGGTCGCCTTTTATGAGCTGCCGCCGGGAAAATCGAACTACCCGTATCATTATCATCTGACGTCGGAAGAGACATTTTATATTATCTCCGGAACGGGGATCCTGAAGACACTGGAAGGAGAAAAGGAAGTTCGTGCAGGTGATCTTCTGTTCTTTCCTGCAGGAGAGCAGGGAGCGCACAAACTGACGAATACTTCTGACAGTGATCCACTTGTCTATATTGATTTCGATACAATTGCTGACCCGAATGTCTGTGTATATCCGGATTCGAACAAAGTCGGTGTATATGGGAAAGATCTGAGAAAGATTTACCGGCTGGAGGACAATGTGGATTACTACGACAGAGAATAAACCCAGCATAAACATCAGGCCGTCGCTGAATGATTTCAATCATTGCGGCGGCTTTTTATGGCTCTGCCGAAGATCCGGAATGCAGGATCAGAGAAAGATAAGACAGATAAAATTTGGTTTCAGGTTCGTTTCAGGTCATGATGATATACTTGCCCCATCAAACAGGAGGGCTTATGAAAATGAAAAAACTGATTCCAACAGCATTGGCAGCGCTTATGATTCTGGCATCAGCGGCTGCGTGTTCAACTAATTCAAAAGATGTTACTGAAGAAACGAATGTTATTTCCGAAACAGAGGCTGAAACCGCTGATTTAAGTGAAGAAGGTCAGGAGACTGGTGACGGTCGTCCGGATGCACCTCCCGACAATGGCGGTGAACACGGCGCCCCTCCGGATGGAGACGGCGAACACGGTGAGCCCGGAGGAACACCTCCTGACGGTAATGGCGGCGGCTTTGGCGGCGGATCTTCCAGCTCTGATATTGATTATACAGCGTCTGTAATAATCGATTCGGAAGATACACAGTCGAATAAAACCTATACCAGTGCAACTGCTGATGAATCCGCGGTTCTTATCAGTACTGCCGATTCTGTAACAATCGAAAACCCTGCTGTCACAAAGAGCGGGGACTCAGACGGCGGTGACAACTGCAACTTTTACGGCCTGAATGCAGCAGTCCTGGCAAAAGACGGCGCGAATGTTACGATTATCGGCGGGACGATCACAAGCGACGCGGACGGTGCAAACGGCGTGTTCTCGTACGGCGGAAACGGTGGACAGAACGGTGCTTCCGGTGATGGCACAACTGTTTCGATCAGCGATACTGTAATTACGACTACAGGAGATGGTTCCGGCGGTATTATGACAACCGGAGGCGGTATTACCTATGCCAGTAACCTGACGGTAGAGACATCCGGACGTTCTTCTGCAGCAATCCGTACCGACCGTGGGGGCGGAACAGTTACCGTGGACGGCGGCACGTATACGACAAACGGTCTCGGTTCTCCCGCAATCTATTCAACAGCCGAGATCAGCGTTTCAAATGCAGCGCTTGTTTCGAACCTTTCCGAAGGCGTATGCATTGAAGGGAAGAACTCGATCACGCTTACGGACTGCGACCTGACAGCGAACAATACCAAACGAAACGGCAATGCGACGTTCCTTGACACGATTATGATTTATCAGTCGATGTCCGGCGATGCAGACAGCGGGACCTCCGCTTTTACGATGAAAGGCGGCAGCCTGACCAGTAAATCGGGCCATGTATTCCATGTGACAAATACGAACGCTGTCATCACGCTGGAGAACGTGAAGATCACAAATGAAGACAGTGAAAACGTACTTCTGTCTGTCTGTGATGACGGCTGGTCAGGAGCGGGGAATATCGCTGTATTGAATGCTTTGAACCAGACGCTTGAAGGAATGATTCTTGTAGGTGACAATTCGTCCATGACGCTTAATCTGACAGAAGGTTCTTCGTTCACGGGTGCTGTTTCAGGTGTGATCAGGAATGCTTCCGGAGAAACCGTTTCCGAAGAAGCCGGCACAGTTTCACTAATACTTGACTCGACAAGCACATGGATTCTTACGGCAGACAGCTATATTACAGAGTTTGAAGGAAGTCTTGATCAGATTGACACTAACGGCTTTACGCTCTATATAAACGGAGTGGCTGCAGCCTCCTGATGAAAACAGTTGTTTGCGCAATGGCAGTGAGCAGCATAAGTAGTGTCTCAGAACTTTTTTAGGGCAATACAGTTAATAACATTATTTTTCAATGGCCATCGCATTCGTGCGATGGCTGTTTTGGGCCATCATGCTCGGAAAGGAGAAAAACTTGGAAATCAAAATCCAACATCCGAAATGCTTTTCATTTGTTGGATTTTATGATATATATATTGTAACACACTGTGTTTGAGAACGCACGCGAAACGACCAAAGCAATGGTGGAACGTATCGTGACACGTCACGGACTCCGGCAGCTCTCTTATATGAAGGAGCTGCAGATGGGCAATGACCGGTACATCATGATCGATCTTGACAATGAAGAAGTACGGATGACTCCCGAAGACGCAGTTGCAGGGCTGAGGCCATTTCCTCAGATTCGTGCGTGAGTATCTGGTATATGCAGCAGATTGAAGAGGAAGCCCATCATGTAAAAAGTGCTTGACATTTAGAAAGCCTGCACCATAATAAGGACAACAAGTAAGAGAAGCGGGATACCTATTTTCTTACTTGTTTTGCAAAGAGAGGCAGCATGAATCAATGAATAACCTGGTGACGAAGCAATTTCAGATATTGACAGATATCAATCTTGTATGGGATTTTCTCGCGGACATATATGATCGCGAAAATGGGAGCGGTGTTGCAGCGCCGTTCTTTGAACACGCGATTTTGGCTTCATGGATGGACAATTCATATTCTTTTCTGAACCGATTCTGGTTTGACGGTGAAAGGACTGTCGCTTTTGTTTTTTATGAAGCACCTGCGACAGACATCTATTTCAGCGTGCGTAAAGGATATGAGTTTTTAGCGGACGATCTGATTGACTATGCTGTGACAATGATGCCGAATTGGGGCGGTAAGCAGCAGTTTGTTCTGTTCAACGGTCAGGAATATCTGATGGAAGCTGCAAAGAAACGCGGGTTCACAAAGGTTTTTGAATACGACGACAGATTCTTCGATTTCAAAAATGAGCTGAATTACGAATTGCCTGAAGGATATCATTTTGTTGACCCGGGGGATATCGATCCCGTCAGGATCGGAAAGCTTTGCTGGTACGGCTTTGACCATGGAGATAAGGGGGAGTTTGCTGACTGGGACAAGCAGGATACATCCTTTGACTGGACACCGGAAAAATCATATAAGGACTGTCTTGGCGATATCTTGGCGCCGCTCCCCCATTCGACACCCGAATACAATGTGGTTATCGCTGATGAGCAGGGAGAATATGTGTGCTTTTCAGGAATGTGGTGGGTGCCGCAGAACAGACTTGCCTATATGGAACCCCTCTGCACAGCTCCAAAACACAGACGAAGAGGACTTGCCGCTGCTGCGCTGACAGTTCATTATCGCAGGATGAAAGCGCTCGGTGCAACACATATGACGGGAGGCGGAGATCCTTTCTATGAGAAGATCGGATATGGCAAAGGCATGCATTGGAGTTTTTGGAAAAAGGATGTTTGAATGCTTATACCTCGATGGGGAATATAAAGAAACAGACATCCGCATCCGGCATAACGAAGCAGTAACGGCAATATTACTTTCGGTGAAAACACGCTGAGTCTCTGGGGAGAAACCGGACATAAGCTGTGAAACTGCAGAAATAACAATTGTAAACAAAGGGGAACTGCAGATGGAACTTAGAAAACTGAACCTGCAGGATGCAGAAGCAGAGTGGGAATATACAACGGCATTGCCGGCGGATGAGAATGGCTTGACGAATCCTTTTCACGGGGTTTCATATGACGATTACATGGAGAAAGTGCTTCCGGAGCTGATTTCCTACGAGCATCCGGTCAATATGCCGGACTGGTTTGTTCCAGAAACGCGTTACTATCTGTGGGACAAAGGGCAGCTCGTCGGAGAGTTCCGCATCCGCCATTACCTGACGGAGGCTCTGAAGAATGGTGCCGGTCACATCGGCTACAGCATCCTGAAAGATGCCCGCGGGAAAGGCTATGGAACCGCGGGACTAAAGCTGACGGTCGAGATTGCAAAGACGATCATCCCGGAAGATGAGATTTATCTACGGGTGAATAAGGACAACATTGCATCGCAGAAAGTGATGCTGAAAAATGGCGCCTATATTGCGGGCGAAGATGAAGAGCATTATCTGATGCGGATCCCGAAAACAACGATGGTTTTTGCAGAGAAAAAGTCGATGCGGCTGCTTTTCACAATTGATTCCGAAGACTATCAGGGCTGCACCCATACTTATATACGGAATTCAGCACGGAGCATTATCATAAAGAACAATCGAATTGCGATGATTCACAGCCTGAAGTATGATTACTACAAGTTCCCTGGCGGCGGAATCGAAACAGGCGAGGATCCGGTTGACACTGTGATTCGGGAAACGATGGAGGAAGCCGGCCTGTCCGTAATCAGAGATTCGGTTACGGAATACGGCTATGTTCACCGAATCCAGAAGAGTACAACCGTCGAATCGGAGTGTTTTATTCAGGATAATCTCTACTATCTGTGTGCGGTGGAGGAGAAGACAGTTTCCCAGAAACTGGATGATTATGAGGCTGATGAAAAGTTTACACTTGAGTTTGTAAAGCCGGAGGAGGCCATTCGGACAAACCTCATGGAAGGTCATGGCCCGAAGGATCGGCGGATGCTGGTACGGGAAGCAAAAGTGTTGGAACTGCTGATCGCAGAGGGGTATTTCAGTAAAAGTGACAAATGATGAACAAATGAAAACACTGCATGGTTCTGACGCGGTTATGGTTTTATATCATGTTTTTCCAGAGATCGGATAATGAAGACATATTACAAATCGGTTTTATGGAGGATTTTCCATGGAGTATAACGTAGATAATAAAAATCTTGATGCAGCAATTTTTGTTTCATTTGTTAATAAAGTATGGCCGGGAAACTATGACATAGACAGAACGCAGAGTGCCTTATCCAAAACGCTGAACATAACGGCATATGACGGTAATGAGCTGGTAGGATGCTTACGGATTCTTACGGACGGATACTATTTCGGAACGATCACAGAACTTCTGGTTCTTCCGGAGTATCAAAGACGGGGAGTGGGAAGCAAACTTCTGCAGCTGGCAAAGGAGAATACGCCGACGATGTTATTCTTTGGTTCACAGCCGGGGATAGAGGGGTTCTATGAAAAGAATGATTGTCATAAAGGTTTTCAATCCTATATAATAGAAAAGAAAAGACAATAGACAAATCAGTGTTTCGAGGCGTGAAAATGATCAAAACGATTCTATGGGATGTGGATTGCAGATTTCGTCATCTCAGATCTGCAGGAACTGATGAGAATCACGGAGGAGAAGATGGTACAGAATCCAAAAATCAGGATGCTTGATGAAGCGGATGAATCCGTCGGTGAATTTATCCATCATGAATTTCTACGATATGGCGAACAGAACGATGTAACGCTCAACTACGATGAATTCTGCTTTATTGCGGAAGACGGTGAAACGAATATCATAGGAGCTGTTACAGGGAGAGCATATTATAATGAAGTTCACATCGGAGATCTGATCGTCAATGAAAGCCACAGAAGAAGCGGGTTGGGCAGACAGCTTGTCCATGCAGTAGAGGAGTGCTACAAAGGAAAAGGGTATGATGTGATCACACTTACAACATTTGGATTTCAGGCACCGGAGTTTTATAAAAAACTGGGATACACGGTTGAGTTTGTCCGCGAAAACAAAGACCCTAAGCTTGTTAAGTATTTTCTGAAAAAGGAACTGTGAGAGGGCATTCGGGGACGATGCATAAGCTTGATCAGAAAATGAAAAAGAGAAAGAACTGAATCTGCAAAAAGCCCCTGGCGTAATCCATCAATTGATTCTGCTGAATATCATTGAAAATACAATTCATTTATGATACAGTAAATTCAGAGTATGGCATCATGTATTTCGGGCAGGAAGAAAAACGGAATCACACAAACAGAGAAGGAGGGCAGGCCATATGAATTATGATGTTGGCGCATGCAAAAACTGCAGAAAGATCGCAGGTATTACCAAAGACCACAAATGTCAGAACTGCGGAGCCGATAGGGAAACCGTTCCGCTTTATACCTGGTTTCATCAGGATTGCCGCCTGGTTGAGAAGCAGGAAACCATTGACAGGATGGATGAACTGGATAATGTTCAGGTGAAGGCCTCACATATAAGCGGCGCGGAGTTAAAAGCCGGTCTGCGGGATCTGTTCATCTGCCTTGGCATTGCAGTTGCGCTGCTCCTTTTCGGCCTGCTGTGCGTCAAGGGGGCAGGCGGCAATGTGAAAGGTCGAATGACCTTTATGGGGCTTCTTTTTCTGATCGCTTCCCCGGTTATGCTGATCGTGGGTATCGGTCTTTTTATCAAGCGTGTCTTTTCCAGTGCCCGTGCGAAGACCCCGGACAAGGCGTTTACGCTGTTTTGGAATGCTGTATTTGAGAACAAGACATTCTCTGAGAAGTACGAAACTGCCGAAATCGCGGTATCGAAAATCACACGTTCTTTGCCTGAGGCAGTCCGGCAGATTGTGGATCCGATACGGCTGCAATCCTGGGTAAACAACCTGCGCAGTATGATTGCCGAAAGCAACACCGAACTGGCCGCGGCGAGCTCCAACTTCTATAAAGATGCTGTTCAGGGTGCTAAGGGTGAAGACGATTCCATGACGATTGAAAACCTTTCCACCCAGCTTATTGACGAGCATAAAGCAGTCGTTTCGGCAGATCTGGTGGTTTTCCGCAAATGGATGCGTTCTTTACAAAACAGAAACAATGACACTTATACTTATAAGATGTCAGCCAATGTGCTGCATGTCGAAACTACGCTCCTGAAAGCAGGCGAGTACTGGTATGTGCCGGACTTTATGCCCGAAGCAAAGAAAGGAGAACTGGCTGCTTTTGAAGGGGCAAACGATCTGTAAAGTACACGAATCAATAAAAAAGAGGAAAACCTCCGGCAGGCAATACTTCGTCATATGTGTCAAGACAGCCGGGACATTCATACGTAACATAGCCATCATCGAGACAGGAAGGATTCACTCTGAATACTTCCTGATAGGAGTGTCTATGGCATGCAGATAAAGATAGCATAAATGCAAGCACAACGAGTAAAAACAGCAGTACTTTTGATACGCGATTCATACAATTAACCTCTCTTTTCTTTTTTTGAATGCTTCAATTATGTCATAAAACCACAGTTTATTCTTTCATATTTCTATTATTACAAATAAAATCGTAATAGTCAATAGAAAACACCGAATTCACAGGAAACGATAAAAAGGAGAAAAGCCATGCACATTGCAGTCGTATCACTTGGCGCTTTCGGTCATGTCAATCCCACCCTGTCCTTCGTGACAGAGCTTGTAAAGCGCGGCGTCCGTGTGACGTATTTTACCACGGAAGATTTCCGCCGCATCATTGAACCGACCGGCGCGGATTTCGTCCCGGTTCCGTCCTGGATGGCTTCGAATGATCCCAATAACCAGCCGAAGGAAGAAGGCAAGAAGGAAGACAGCGGCGACAGTGTTGCCGCGATCGTGCCTTTCCTGTTCCTCAATGAAGCCGGTGCCTACATCGATACCATTCTGGAGGTACTCAGGGAGGATAAGCCCGATGCGATCCTTCATGATTTTGCGGGTATTGCAGGTACGATTGCCGCAGATCACCTGAAGATTCCGAATATCATGCTTTATACAAGCTATCCGTCCAATGACACGTATTCTGTTGCGGAATCCTTCTCCGGCATTCCTTCGGACCATCCGCTTCGGATCGCTGCGGACCAGATCGCGGAGGGTTACGCTGCGAAGTATGGCTGCCGCAAGATGACCGTTAAAGAGATTTTTGACGGGCAGGGCGACCTGAATCTTGTCATGGTTCAGAAACGACTGGTGCCGAATTACGAGAGTTTTGATGACAGCTTTATCTTCACCGGCGTGCAGATTGGCAGGCGCAGTGCATTCGGTTCCTGGACCGCACCACAGAACGGTAAGCCCCTGCTGTACTCCTCGCTCGGAACCGCTTTCAACAACTGGCCGGAGTATTATCCGATCCTGTTCGACGCGGTGCGCGACCTGGATATCAACGTTTTTGCGGCACTCGGCGCTGTCGATCCGGAAACCCTCCGTGACGTACCGGAAAATGTGGAACTCGGCAAAATGGTTCCGCAGCTCGATATCCTGTCGCAGGCCTCCGTATTCATTACGCATGCGGGCATGGGCGGCACAGGCGAGGCCATCTATTACGGTGTGCCGATGATCGCAATCCCGCAGATGGATGAGCAGGCCATTACCGCACGGCAGATCGAAAAGAACGGTCTGGGTGTTGCGTTCCTCGATAAGAACGCGATTACCAGCGAGGCTCTGAAGGCGGCGATTGTCCGGCTTCTCAGGAATCCCGCCTATCGCGAAACTGCAAAGGATTTCAGCGAAGACATGCGGTCGCTTGGCGGCGCGCAGGCTTCCGCAGATGCTATCATTCATTTCCTGGAGAAAACCGGACATAGCCTGTAAAAACGCTGCGGAACTGGCCGCTCTTGCCGCGAAACTGCCAAACGGATGTGCCATTCGGCACTTTCCTTCGTGCCGCATACCATGTATAATAGGTTTACACTCAAAAGGAGGAGAAGAACGATGAAAAAAGTACTTTGTTTTCTGCTTGCGCTGACGCTGATTCTGGGCCTCTGCTCCTGTAAAAAAGCGATACAGCTTGCTTCGGAAGCCGTTGACAATGCGATGGACAATGGCGACAAAAAAGATGATAAGAAAGACGACAAAAAGGATGACAAGGACGACTCCGGCAATCTGTCCGGAAATGCCGGAAAACTGAAGGAGGGCAAGTGGCCGGAATCCATTTACGGTCCTCTGGGCATCGATGAACTGAAGCCCGCAAACGGCAAGATTGTTTACACGGAATTCCTGGATGAAGGCTCCTATCAGTACGAAGTCTACCTGAAAGGCGTGACGCGTGAGGAATTCGTCGCCTGGACGGACGCGCTGTTTGCGAAGGGCTTCCGTGCGCATGACCGCGACAAGGAAAGGATCAAAAACAGTTATGATTATGATACGATGATTTATCTCCCGCAGGAGAAACAGCCGTATCGGATGCGCCTCTCCTTTACATTTGATGAAAATATGGGTTTCGAATGGTACGGCGAGGACGATAAGAACTACGATATTATCTGGGAGAAGGATGAAGACGGCGAGGAGTACGGCTACATTGAGTACAACGTCTCCATCTCCCTGAACCCGATGAATACGGAGAGTGTTTTTGAGGGCGAGCTTTCACAGTTCGGAATGAAAGCGGAAGATTTCAAGGATATCCCGAATATCCGCTCCGTCACGCTCGGAAAGGGCGATTTCTCGGACGCTGCGACCTTCCGTTTCTATCAGGACCATATGACGACCGAAGAGGAATTTGAGACGATCCGCCTGAAGCTGATTGACAAGTTTGATGCGGCAGGCTGGAGCTTCTACCATGCATTCAATACCGACGACAGCCTGACTGCCCAGGACGTGAAGGATCAGGGCCTCGGATCCTACTATGTTCATAAAGGTGACGACCTGTATCTGATGATGATCGATCCGGACTCCGAATACGGTGAATTCGGCGGCTATTACAGCGTTTATATCCAGAAGGCGAACAGGTAAAAGAAGATTTTAAATTTTTAAAAAGTTTATGCAACCTCCTTCTTTGTTTTTCAGTCTTTAGAGACAGAAGAGGAAAAAACAAACGGCAGCCGGGAAACACCGGCACCGAAAAATGAAGGAGGCCATAAATGAAAAGCTTATGTATTTATTTCTTTTACACCCTGTCCATGATTTCGATGATGAGAAGCGGAATCGATCCGAACGCACAGGCAGCTGCTCCCGCCGTATCCTATGAGCAGCAGATGGAATCAGCCGGCGCATACGGGGACTTTGGAGATATTCAGGTAATGGTCGGTGACGACTGGGTCAGCATCTACGGCGAAGATGAGAAGAGAAGTCTCAGAAAGAATGACAGCGACGACATGGATGAGGAAGTCCGCTGGGGCGGCAAGACCGTCGACTGGATCCGCATGAGCAACTGATCCCGCAGACAGAAATTCGGGATACAAGGTGATATAAGGGGACGTGCCCACTGTACCAAAACGGTACGGCGGGCCCGTCCCCTTTATCACTTTTTTTGTTGCTTTTCACGGCAGTTCTGCTATAATTGAGGCAAAGATTAACGTGTGTTTCCGCTGCAAAGAGCGGCGGAAAAGAAGGGAGACAGTTTCTATACAGTACGGTTATTTTGACGGCCCCAATAAGGAATATGTCGTGACAAGGCCCGATACCCCGAAGGCCTGGTGCAACTATCTCGGATCGCCGGCTTACGGCGCCATCATTTCAAACAATGCCGCCGGCTACAGTTTTGTGAAGTCCGGCGCTTCCGGCCGGCTCATGCGCTTCCGTTTCAATTCGGTACCAGAGGATGAGCAGGGCCGGTTTATTTACATTTACGACAAGGAAACAAAGGACTACTGGTCCGGGTCCTGGCAGCCCGTCGGGAAGCCGCTGGATTCCTACAAGTCCGTCTGCCGTCACGGTACCGGCTATACGGTGATCGGATCCGAGTATGCGGGCATTGAGACCGAGACCCTGTATTATGTCCCGATGGAGGGGCTGTACGAGGTCTGGAACTGCACGGTGAAAAACGTGTCGAACCGCCCCCGGAAACTGACGCTTTCAGGTGTCGTGGAGTTTACGAACGAATCGAATTACGAGCAGGATCAGGTGAATCTACAGTATACGCTTTTCATCAGCAGGACTTATTTTGAAAACAATACGATTATCCAGGCGATCAATGAAAACACAAAGTGGGACGACGCAGAGGAACGCGGGAGCTACCGTTTCTTCGGCGCGGCCGGGGCAGAGGCTTCCTCCTATGACGGCGACCTCAAGAAATTCCTCGGTAAGTACCGGACTTACCGGAACCCCATCGGCATCGAGCAGGGAAAGCTCAGCAACAGCCTCAATTATAACCTGAATTCGGTCGGCGCGCTGGGATTTGACCTGGAACTTCAGCCGGGCGAAGAGAAAACAATCCGCTTTGTCTTCGGTGAAGGCCGCCGTGATGTCGCGGAATCGGTACGTGCGCCGTATGAAGGCGAAGAAGGTGCGGCAAAAGTTGCGGCGGAGCTTACGGAAATCAAAGAATACTGGCATTCTCGCATTAACCGGCTGCAGGTCAAAACGCCGGATGAAAACTTCAACAACATGATGAACTGCTGGTCCGCATACCAGAGTTTTATGACCTTCAACTGGTCGCGTTCGGCCTCGCTGATCTACTGCGGACTCCGCAACGGTCTCGGCTACCGCGATACGGTGCAGGATATTCAGGGCGCGGTCTATCTCGATCCGGAGATGGCACGGGAGCGGCTGGAACTGATGTTTACCGGCCTCGTAAACCACGGCGGCGCGCTTCCGCTTCTTCGCTGGGAGTTTGTGGCCGGCAAGGAAGGCACGCCCGAGGATCCGGAATATGTGAAGCTGACCGGCGCTCCGGAATACCGGGCGGATGACGCGCTGTGGCTTTTCCCGACGACCGACACCTATATCAACGAGACCGGCGACGTGGATTTCCTCAAAAAAGTGCTTCTCTACAGCAACGAGGGCGAGGGTACGGTTTACGAGCACCTGAAACGCGCGATCGGCTTCAATCTCGCGCATTCCGGCGTGCACGGGCTTCCGGCCGGCCTTTCCGCCGACTGGAACGACTGCCTGCAGATGGGCGGAAAAGGCGAATCCAGTTTTGTCGCATTCCAGCTCTATTATGCGGTGCAGATTCTCGAAAAGTATGCGGGCTATCTCGGATATGATGAAGATATCAAGTGGTGCGAAGACCTGAAGAAGACCCTTTACGACAGCATTCAGGGCTGCATGTGGGATGAGGACCGCTTTGTCCGCGGCATCTGCGAAGACGGTCTCGTGATCGGCGCAAAGGATGCAAAAGAAGCTTCCCTGTGGCTGAATCCGCAGGTGTGGTCGGTCATTTCCGGACTTGCGACATCCGAGCAGGCAGAAAAGTCCATGAATAAGGTTTATGAAGTCCTGAATTCGAAATACGGCGCGAAGCTGTTTGATCCGCCCTTTACCGATTTCGGCCTTCCGACCGTACGGATGATTCTCTTCAATCCGGGTACAAAGGAAAATGCAGGGATTTTCTCCCAGCCGCAGGGCTGGCTTGTCAACGCGGAGTGTGTGATGGGCCACGGAAATCGGGCTTTTGAGTATTTCACGGAAATCAGCCCGGCGACCGCGAACGATAATTATGCGGACATCCGCGAGATCGAGCCTTATGCCCATGGCCAGTCGGTGGAAGGCCCGGACAGCCTGAATTTCGGCCGCGCACATGTACACTGGCTGACCGGCACGGCTTCGACCGTCATTGTCGCGATGACGCAGGGCATCCTCGGTATTAAGCCGGAGCTTCAGGGCATCGTGATCGAGCCCTGCATCCCGTCTTCGTGGGACGGCCTCACGATCAACCGCGTGTGGAGAGGCAAAATGCTTCGCTGCACGATCGACAACTCCGCCCACGTCGAGAAGGGCATCGTCAAAGTTGTCGTAAACGGCACGGAAATCGACGGAAAGTGCATTCCGGAGGAAATCCTGAAGGAAGAAAACGATATTACGCTCGTGATGGGGTAAACGATGATAAAGAGAACGATTCTTCTCTGTATGGTTCTGATCATCGGACTGCTTCCGTGCGCCTGCCTTTTCGGAGGGCAGGCGCCGGCTGTTGTTCGTGAGAGCCGGGAAACAAGCCTGAAAGAAGACGGGGAAGCGGAAAAATCATCCGGAAAAGAAGAGGAGCAGCTCAACGCGGATTCATCCGGGGAGACTTCGGATGAGGAAGACGGGAATCCGGTGGATCAGGATGACAGCTCGGATGCTTCAGCAGAAGATACTGCGTCCATGAAGGGATATATTGACAGTCTGCTTGAAACATATGAAGTATCGGAAGACCCGGAAAACGGACTGACTGCAAAGGTTTCTGCGCCGGACATCGCACAGGCAGTGGAACAGCTGTCCAAAGAAGGAAAAGAGCTGACCATGGAAAATCTTCAGGCAGCCGCAGCGTCTCAGGACAGCAGAATCTATGAATTTCCGGTTGAAAGCGCGGATGAGGAAGCGGTAAAGGCCGCTTTCCGGGATGCTGTCGTGCATGAGGTCCTGATATTCGCGCTTAAAAACCTGCAGCCGGCAGAGGAGGCAGCAGAATGAAAAGAATCACAGCCATATTTCTGACCTTCATTCTCCTTCTTTCCGGTACGGTCTTTACAAGTGCTGCGGAAGAGCCAGCTACGGTGTACGGACAGCGGATGGAAAGCTTTATCGCGGACAGCCTGTATGACGAGCTTTTCAATGGCAGCTATGCCTATGTGAGCAATGGAAGGAAGTTCGAGACAGATGAAACCTTCCTTGCGGGTATGTTTCTTGCGGAGAAAGTGACCGAGAAGACAGCGGTTCCGGATGAGGACCGCTATGCAGAGCTTCTTGTCACCCTGATGGCGCTTTACGAGACGGACAATGCAGCCGATCTCGAAGCGCTCGCGGAGCACGATAATCTGAAGAAACCGAAAGACTACTTTGTCGATGTAGTCAAAATGGGTGTGAGCGCGATCGGAGTTTATAAAGGACTTGGCGGCGTTTCCACCGAGCTTCAGCAGGCAATTTCGACAGCAATTGACGGTCTGTCGATTGCGGAGGGCGTGCTGGAGGACGGGGTGAAGCAGCTGTCCATGCTGGAGACCTATATTCAGTGCTACAGTGCCCACAGTCAGTTTCTTTCTGCAATGACAAAGAGCAGTTTTAAAGACCTGGCAAATGCGGCGAAGAAGCTTCAGCGCGGTCTGGAAGAAGCCGCAGTGCTTGAGCTTCAGGCATTCGGCTCTATTTACGTGGATGCTGCGAAGAAATACGATACAGTTGATTTCCTTTTCAGCAACTATGCATTGGAGTATCTGAAAAGCACCCGGAGCTATACTTCCGGCGGAGTGCTGAAATCCTTTACCGATATTTCAAGCGGTGTTATGAATATCCTGTCTCTTCTGAAAGCAGACTGGGATCTCGCAGCCGGAATTGCCAAAATGGTTGGGAATATTACGGTGGGCGGAGAGGATCTGATGAACCGGGCAGGCGAAATTATGGCGCTGCCCCATATCAGTGATGCGCTGAAGATATGGATTCAGGAATGCAGGACAGAGTATTATAAGGCCAGAAATGAGAATGCCGGGGCTGATGCGGAAGAGGCCGCTGTCCGAAGTTTTGTAGCAGCCGGTGAATATCTGAGCGTTACAAGAATCCGCGGTGAATACTGTATCTACAGTATCGTGGACCATGATGCGGGCCTTCTGTCTCTGATCAACCGGAAAGCCGGAGAAGAAGCGCGGGAGTGGTTTGATCAGGTGTCCGGAAAGCTCACGGAAACGAGAGACGCGCTCCTTGCAATTCTCGATCCATATGACAGTGCTTCTTTCGGTGAGGTGGTCTCGGACGGAAATGCAGTGTATTACTGGCGCTATCGTTACGAAAGTTTTGACCGCGACGGAATTATGGGCTATCATATGACCGTAAGGGGTGTCGAGAACGAACTGATCCGAAGAAGCGGTGACTCGGAGAATGTGATTCTGACAGACTGCGGCAGCGGAGACCTCTGTGCTGCCGGCGGCCGGATTTATTACGGACGTATGAATGAGGACGGCAGCCGCGAGGTCCTGTCGGTCAATCCCGACGGCAGCGGAGGAAAATCGTACGGTGCAGGCGTACTGCTTGGCTGTATCGACGCGCAGCATATTATCTGGCAGCAGGCCGGCGGATCTGATTCGAATGACTGTATTGCGCTTCTGAACAGTACCAGCGGGATGTCGACGCCCATTACGGATGAGGTTTTCGCCTTTGCCGGCGTTCATAACGGAATCGCTTATCTTACGGATTCGGATACTTCTGCAAAAACGATGGATATCTACACGATAACGCCGGGAGAGACACACCTCGAGCTTCTGTGCAGTCCGGACATGTCTTTTGTGGAAGGCGGTTATGCCGGCCCCTGTATCGCCGAAGTTCGTTTTCCTGTGATAGAGGGGGAGGAATGGCTCTACTTCTCCTACGGCTCCATTGCCGGATCCGGTGTTTTCTATCAGGGCGGAAGGATTGCCCGGATCAGGCCCGACGGATCAGACTTTGAGGTGCTTGCCGGGAAAGACAGCCTGGTCGGCGCGGACTTTACGGTGGATGCGGAAGGCGGTATTTACATTTACCCGGATATGGAATCCCGGGTGGAGACGGCATCCTACACGGGACTGACGAAATTCCGGATCAGCGACGGACATGTATATCTGATCAGGGAAGACAATGGGGAGGACCAGCTGCTTCTGCTGCCGGAGGACTATCAGTCCATCGGGTCGGATGAAGGCTACTTTATGCTGAAAGACGCAGTGGTTCTGGACGGCTGTGCCTACGTCCGAATCGAGTATGACGAGCCGAACGGGGAAGACCTTGGATGGCGCCCCGGCTATACGCTCATCCAGGGCGTACTTGTGAAAAAGAATCTGTCAAACGGGGAAGTAACGTTCCTTTATACCTATTAGTCTCTGTCCGGTATTGAAAAGAAAAATCCATCTGCTTCGTCTGATCAGCCGGAGAAGATGACAGAATTACCACATGAAATCGGCAAATGGTTCCTTTTATGGGAACATTTGCCGATTCGCTTTCGGAAAGGGCGAAAAATCTTGATTTTCGGGTGCTGATCGGCTATAATCCGTGTTATCTGTGGAAGGAGTGACATATGGCCGAAGTTCGGATCCAGCCGATGTCAATCGGCGATTATGAAGATGTGCGGGCGCTTTGGATGACCATCCGGGGCTTTGGAATCCGTGCGCTGGATGATTCCCGGGAGGATATCGAGCGGTTTTTGAGGCGAAACCCGACCACTTCGGTCATCGCCGAATGCGACGGCCGGATTGTGGGTTCCATTCTCTGCGGTTCAGACGGGCGGCAGGGTTCTTTATATCATGTCTGTGTCGCGAAGGAATACCGGCGGCAGGGCATCGGGACGCGGATGGTCGGCTACTGCATGCAGGAACTCAAGAAGATCGGCATCAACAAAGTAGCGCTGATTGCTTTCAAAAACAACGATGTCGGCAATGCTTTCTGGACAAAGATCGGCTGGAAGATGTCGAATGCAAACTATTACGAATTCACCCTGAACGAGAAGAATATCACCCAGTTTATTGAGGCAGGAGAATAAGAAAAATATGAAGAAAATCACGGGCGGCGTGACTGCGCCAAAGGGCTTTCAGGCTTCTTCCGCGGCTGCCGGCATCAAATATCAGGGACGGACAGACATGGCGATGATCCTGTCGGATGCGCCCTGCACACTCGCCGGAACCTTTACCAGAAATATCGTCAAGGCAGCTCCGGTGCTCTGGGACCGGGAGATTGTAACATCCGGCGCGAAAGGCCGGGCGGTCATCGTGAACTCCGGCATCGCGAATGCGGGAACCGGCAGGGAAGGTCTGGAACTTTGCGAAAAAACCGCCGAAGCTGCGGCGAAAACCCTCGGAATTCCGAAGGATTCGGTGCTGATCGGGTCAACCGGCGTCATCGGCATGCAGATTGATATTGCGCGGATTGAGCGGGGGATTGAGCTTCTTTCTGCGGCACTTTCCGACAGTCCGGAAGCAGGAACCGCAGCCAGCAAGGCCATCATGACCACTGACACCGTCAACAAGGAATTTGCCTGTGAAATCGAGCTTCCGGCGGAATCCGGCGAGGGCACGGTCACGGTGACGCTTGGCGGCATGTCAAAGGGCTCCGGCATGATTCATCCGAATATGTGCACGATGCTCGGCTATATCACGACGGACTGTGCGATTGAAAAGAGTCTTCTCCAGAAGGCTCTCGGCGAAATCGTAGCGGATACTTTCAACATGATTTCCGTGGACGGCGATACCTCGACAAACGATACGCTTCTCGTTTTGGCAAACGGAGAAGCCAAAAACCTTGAAATCACCGAAGAAGACGGCAGTTACAGACTCTTTTACGATGCGCTTTTCGCACTCTGCCGGGACCTTGCGGTGAAGATGGCTTCAGACGGAGAAGGTGCGACAAAACTGATCGAATCGCAGGTCATCCGCATGGATACGGTGGAAAACGCAAAGATTCTTGCGAAATCCGTCATTACATCGAGCCTTGTCAAGGCAATGATATTCGGAAAGGATGCAAACTGCGGACGGCTTCTGTGTGCGCTCGGCTATGCGGGACCGGAATTCGACCCGGATAAAGTCGAGATCCGCATGATCGGGGAGCAGGGTGAGATTTTATTCTGCAGCGGCGGGAAAGTGCTCGGATTTGACGAGGAACTGGCCCGATCAATCATGTCGGAGGATAAGGTATGCTTCATCTCCGACATGAAAATGGGCGAGGCTTCGGCCACAGCCTGGGGCTGCGATTTGACCTACGATTATGTGAGCATCAATGCGGACTACCGGTCCTGAGGAGAAACAAGAGGAGACATCATGGCAGACTATATCGATGAAGCACAGCAGAAGGCAGAGGTCCTGATCGAAGCCCTTCCCTATATTCAGCAGTTCAACCGCAAAATCATCGTTGTCAAATACGGCGGCTCCGCGATGACGGATCCCGCGCTGCAGCTGTCGGTGATCAAGGACGTGACGCTTCTGAAGCTGGTCGGTTTCAAGCCGATCATTGTGCACGGCGGCGGGAAGGCAATCTCTTCCTGGGTCACGAAAACGGGTAAGGAAGCACAGTTTGTGAACGGGCTTCGGGTGACGGATCAGGAGACGATGGAAATCGCCGAAATGGTGCTCGGAAAGGTCGGAAAGGACCTTGTGACAATGGTTGAGACGCTGGGCGTAAAGGCAGTATCTGTCAGCGGCAAGGACGGACAGATGCTGCGTGTGAAAAAGCGTCTTTCCGGCGGGCAGGACATCGGCTTTGTCGGGGAGATTACAGATGTTAACCCGAAGATTCTGTATGACCTTCTGGAGCGCGACTATCTGCCGATCGTTGCGCCGATCGGGCTGGATGATGATTATCAGACCTACAATATCAACGCGGACGAGGCGGCGCAGAAGATCGCGTCTGCAGTCGGCGCGGACAAGCTGGTGTACCTTACGGACGTCGAGGGCCTGTACCGCGATTTCTCGGATAAGTCGAGCTTTATCAGCCGGATCAGCACGAGAGAAGCCGACAAACTGATTTCGGACGGGATGATCGGCGGCGGAATGCTCCCGAAGCTTTCAAACTGCACCGACGCTATCAAGGGCGGCGTTAACCGGGTGCATATCCTTGACGGGCGCGTACCGCACAGCATATTACTGGAGATATTTACGGACAAAGGTTTCGGAACGATGTTTTATAAGGAGTGACACCTCATCATGACAGACAGCATGCAGAACTTAATTAACCAGGCAGAACAGGACCTGCTGCACACCTACAACCGTTACCAGATCGTACTGGAGCGCGGCGAGGGCGTTCATCTTTATGATACGGACGGGAAGGAATACCTGGATTTTGTGGCCGGAATTGCGGTCTTCGCGCTGGGCTACCATTTCCCGGGTTATGACGAGGCCCTGAAGGCGCAGATCGACAAAATTCTCCATACATCGAACTACTATTACAATGAGCCGGCGATCCGGGCGGCGCACCTTCTCAAGGAAGCGTCACAGATGGACCGGGTGTTTTTCACGAATTCCGGCGCGGAGGCGGTCGAGGGCGCACTGAAAGCAGCCCTGAAATACGCTTATACGACGCGCGGTGCGGATGATTACGAAGTGATCGCGATGGAACACAGTTTCCACGGCCGGACCTACGGGGCGCTTTCGGTCACCGGAAATGCGCATTACCGGGAAGCCTTCGGCACTATGCCCTGCAATGTCCGCTTTGCGAACCTGAACGATCTTGAGAGTGTGAAAGCGCTCGTTACCGGGAAAACCGCGGCGGTCATTGTCGAACCTGTACAGGGGGAAGGCGGCCTGATTCCGGCGACGGAAGAATTCTTATGGGGTCTTCGGAACCTGACCCGCGAGCATAATATCTGCCTGATCTTTGATGAAGTGCAGTGCGGAATGGGCCGGACAGGCTATCTGTACGCCTGGCAGAAATACGGCATCCGCCCGGATATTATGGCGACCGCAAAAGCCCTTGGCTGCGGCGTCCCGGTCGGCGCATTCCTTCTCACGGAAGAGTGCGCGAAATACAGCCTCGTGCCCGGCGACCACGGCACCACCTACGGCGGAAATCCCTTTGCCTGCGCGGCAGTTGCAAAGGTGCTGGAACTTTACAAAGAGAACGATATCTGCGGCCACGTGCGGGAGGTTTCACCCTATCTTACAGTGAAGCTAAAAGCGCTTGCTGAAAAGTACGACTGCATTCTCGGGCACAGGGGCACCGGACTGATGCAGGGACTGGTGTTTGACCGCCCGGTTTCTGCGATTATCGCAAAAGCGATGGAAGACGGCCTGATTTTGATCAATGCCGGTACGAATATCCTGCGTTTTGTGCCGCCGCTCGTGATCGAAAAGGCGGATATTGACAGGATGATTGAGATTCTGGAGCCGGTGATTGCTGGTCTTTCGTCATGAACACAGTTCTCGGGATCCTGGCGCATGTTGACGCGGGCAAGACGACGCTCGCGGAAGCCATGCTCTATACAGCCGGTGCGATGCGCCGGGTGGGCCGCGTCGACCACGGCGACACGGTCATGGATACACATGCGCTGGAGCGTGCCCGGGGAATCACGATATTTGCAAGTGAAGCGCCGATTACCGTTTCGGGACGGCGCTTCACGCTTTTGGACACACCGGGTCATGTGGATTTTTCTGCGGAAATGGAGCGGACGCTGTCTGTCCTTGATGCGGCAATCCTTGTGATCTCCGGCACCGACGGCGTACAGGCGCACACCCGGACGCTGTGGCGGCTCCTTTCGCTGTATGGGATTCCGACAGTCCTTTTCGTGACCAAAATGGATTATGCGCGCTATACGGAGGAAGAGCTTCTGAAGAATCTCTCCGAAGCGCTTTCTGACAACTGCATTTCCTTCAGCGCGGATGCGGCGCTCCGCGATGAGCAGATCGCGATGACAACGGATGCGGCGCTCGATCATTTCATGGAGCAGGGCCGGATTCCGGACGAAATGATCCGAAAACTCATCCGGACAAGGCAGATCTTCCCGGTTTTTTTCGGATCGGGGCTGAAGCTTTCGGGCGTTTCCGAATTTCTTCAGGGACTCGTGCAGTACATTCCGGAGCGCAGGTATCCCGCGGAATTCGGAGCGCGGATTTTCAAGATTTCCCACGATGATTCAGGATCGCGGCTGCTGCACCTGAAGATTACCGGCGGGAGCTTTAGGGTTCGGGATTCGCTTCCGGGCATTCCAAAGGAGGAAAAGATTTCGCAGATCCGCGTCTATACGGGCGAGCGCTACCTGCCGGTCGACTCGGCGGAGGCGGGCGACATCTGCGTTGTGACAGGCATCCGATCGGGCTATGCGGGTATGGGACTCGGTATTGAAGCAGGATCGGCGGAACCGGTGCTGGAGCCGGTGATGCGCTATACGATCGTGCTGCCGGAGGACACGGACCCGCAGGCTGTGATGCCGGATTTCCTGAAGCTTTCGGAGGAAGACCCGGCGCTTCAGATCCGCTGGGATCCTTTCCTTCGGGAAATCCAGGCAGGGCTTATGGGCGCAGTTCAGGCGGAAATCCTGAAAAGCCTGATCCTGCAGCGTTTCGGGCTCACGGTATCAATTGAAAACGGCCATGTCCTGTACCGGGAAACGATTGAGAATACGGTAGAGGGCATCGGGCATTATGAACCGCTGCGGCATTACGCGGAGGTACATCTTCGGCTCGATCCGCTTCCGCGCGGGGCAGGCATCCGGATTCGGAGCGCGCTTTCGACGGATCAGCTTTCCCGAAACTTCCAGAACCTGATTCTGCAGCATATCGCGGAAAAAGAGCATCTCGGAGTGCTCACGGGAAGTTCTTTGACGGACGTTCGGATCACGCTGATTGCCGGCCGTGCGCACATCAAACATACGGAGGGCGGCGACTTTCGGGAAGCGACGTACCGGGCGCTTCGAATGGGCCTGATGCGCGCAAAATCGCGCCTTTTGGAGCCCTGGTTCCGCTTCCGGCTGGAAATCCCGTCGAACGCGGCGAACCGCGCTATGGCCGATATGAAGCGCTTCTCGGGCAGCTTCCTGCCGCCGCAGTACCTTGGGGACCAGCTGATCCTGTCCGGCCGCGCGCCGGCATCCGAGCTGAATTCCTATCAGCAGGAGGTGCTGCAGTATACAGGCGGGACGGGCCGGCTCACGCTGGACTATGACGGCTATGACTTCTGCCACAACGAAGAATTCGTCCGGCAGCAGGCGCATTATGATCCGGAGGCGGATCTTGAGAATTCGCCGGATTCCGTCTTCTGCGCGCATGGCGGCGCCATCCTCGTCAAATGGTACGATGTCCCGAAATACATGCACCTTCCGGCAATGGAGGAGGAATCCTTTTCTTCCCAGACCGCAGGAAAAACACCGGATGCATCGGCAGAAAATTCCGGGAGAACAGGAAGCTTCAGCACTTCTGCCGCCGGAAAATCCGGTGCGCTCCGTTTGGGCACGCTTCAGTCCGACCGGGAGCTTGAGGAGATCATGCTCCGGGAATTCGGGCCGATCCGGCGGCCGCAGTACCAGGAAAGGCGCGTGATTCATTCCGGCGGAAAAGAGAAGGATACACCGGGCGCGAAGAAGAGCATTTTGCTTCTGGACGGCTACAATGTGATTTTCGCCTGGGAAGAACTCCGTGCACTTGCGGAAACCGATATCCAGGCCGCACGGGAAGCGCTGATTCATGTCGTGACGGATTACAGCGCATTCCGCGCGACGGATTCGGTGCTGGTTTTCGACGGCTACCGGGTCGCGCAGAATCCCGGGGAGACGGTGATCCGCCCCTATGTGACGATCGTTTACACGAAGGAGCGGGAGAGTGCGGATCTTTATATCGAAAACCTGCTGCAGAAACTTCCGAAGGACCGGAAGGCGGAAATTGTCACATCAGACAACATGATCCAGCTTGCGGGACTCCGCTACGGCGCGGTGCGGGTTTCCTCGGGCGAATTTTATGAAAAAGTTACGGAGGCGAAGCTTGAGATCTCGGAGATTCTCGAGCGCGCCAGGATAAAAGATAAGCCGCGCATCGGCGAACTGCTTTCGGGCGTCAAACTCCCGGAAGAAGCGGATGAATCGTTATAAAGCAATTGGAGGATGGGGATGTTCAGAGAAGAAAAGGTCTGGATTGCGAAGACCGCAGACGGAAGAGACCTGTTTTTGGAGCCAAAGATGGCGAATCGCCACGGACTTATTGCCGGCGCAACCGGAACCGGCAAAACGATAACACTGAAGGTTCTCGCGGAGTCCTTCAGCGAGATGGGTGTCCCGGTATTTTTGGCGGACGTAAAGGGAGACCTTGCGGGCATGTGCGCGCCGGGGCTCAATACAGCGGATATGCAGAAGCGGATCGAACGCTTCGGGCTTTTGGAGCACGGATTTTCCTATCACAGTTTCCCGACAGTTTTCTGGGATATTTACGGGAAGAAAGGCATTCAGCTTCGGACGACGGTTTCCGAAATGGGACCGCTGCTTCTTTCGCGTATTCTGAATCTCAATGAACTGCAGAGCACGATTCTGACGATTGCTTTCCGGATCGCGGACGACAACGGACTCGTGCTGACGGATCTGAAGGACCTGAAGGCGCTTCTGAATTTTATCGAGGAGAACCGCGCGGAACTGGAAGCGCAGTACGGAAAACTGACGGCGGTTTCGATCGGTGCAATCATGCGTGCCGTTGTGACGCTTGAAATCGACGGCGGAGAAATCTTCTTCGGCGAGCCGGCGCTCGCGGTTTCGGACTGGTTTTCTTGTGATGAAGCGGGCCGGGGTGTGATTCACATTCTCGACTCCTCGAGCCTTGTGAACAACGGGCGGCTGTATTCGACCTTCCTTTTGTGGTTCCTTTCGAAGCTTTTCGAGACGATGCCCGAGGTCGGCGATCCGGAAAAGCCGAAGATGGTCTTCTTCTTTGACGAGGCGCATCTTCTGTTCAACGGCATCTCGGACGCGCTTTTGGAGAAGCTGACGCAGGTCGTGCGGCTGATCCGTTCGAAAGGCATCGGCGTCTATTTTATCACACAGAATCCGCGGGACATCCCGGATGTGGTGCTTGCACAGCTGCAGAATAAAATCCAGCACGCGCTGCACGCCTATACGCCGGCGGAACAGAAGGCGGTCCGGGCAGCGGCACAGTCTTTCCGGGAGAACCCGGCATTTTCCACCTTTGACGCGATCCAGGAGCTCGGCACCGGACAGGCAGTTGTGAGTTTCCCGGACCTCTCGGGCGTGCCCTCTGTCGTGGAAATCGCAAATATCCTGCCGCCGGAAAGCCGGATGGGCACCATTACGGAGGAAGAGCGGGCTGCGGTGATCGCGGATTCGGATCTTCGGGAGAAATACGCGGAGGCGGTGGACAATTTCTCCGCCTATGAGTTCCTGATGCGACGCGGCGCGGAAGATGCCGCCGAAGCTTATCGGGAAGAGTATGAAGAAGACAGTGATTCCGATGCGGACGAGAGCCGTGATGCATATGGCAATTATACTTTTGCAGGCTCCAAGTACGCGGACAAGGTGAAGACGCCGAAGGGCAGCGAGCCGAAAAAACCTGCGGCGAAAACTTCCTCCAAGACTTCCGGCAGAAAGACCCAGTCCGCCGCGGAAAAAGCTGCAAAAGCAACCGGGAAATCCATGGCCGGAACCGTCGGCCGGGAAGTCGGCCAGGCAGCAGGCGCCGCATTCGGAAAAGCCGGAAAGCGCATCGGCGGGAATTTCGGCGCGGCACTCGGGCGCGGACTTTTCAGTACGCTGTTTACAAAGTGAGAGAGAAAATGGAAATCAGAAAGATCGTGATAACCGGCGGGCCCTGCGCAGGAAAGACGACGGCACTGAGCTGGATCCAGAATGCGATGACGCAGCTTGGATACCGGGTACTTTTCGTGCCGGAAACGGCGACGGAACTGATCACCGGAGGCGTGGCGCCGTGGACCTGCGGGACAAACGCGGAATATCAGAAATGCCAGATGCGGATGCAGATGGAAAAAGAACGGATCTTCGAACAGGCTGCAAAGACAATGGATGCGGAGAAGATCCTGATCGTCTGTGACCGGGGCGAGCTGGACAACAGGGCGTATATGAACGATGCGGAGTTTCAGGAAGTGCTGGAATATCTCGGCACGGGCGAGATCGAGCTTCGGGATGCCTATGATGCGGTATTTCATCTCGTGACTGCCGCAAAGGGCGCGGAGGAATTCTATACGACGCTGAACAATGCCGCACGTTATGAGACCTATGAGGAGGCGCGTGCGCTTGACGACCGGCTGATTGCGGCCTGGACAGGCCATCCGCATCTCCGGGTTATTGACAACAGCTCCGACTTCGAGGACAAGATGAAGCGCCTGATCGCGGAGATCACGTTCTTTCTGGGAGCACCCGATCCCTTTGAGAACGAGCACAGATTCCTCATCGAATATCCGGATATTCAGCGGCTGGCGTCTTTACCCGGCTGTCAGCGGCTTGAGATCCTCCAGACCTTTGTCAAAGCCGAGTCCGGCACGGAAATCCGTCTTCGCCGGCGCGGATCAGACGGTCATTATACCTACTATCAGACCGTCCGGAAGAAATCCGGCGCGGGAACGATTGAACTTGAAAGAAAGCTTTTCGGAGATGAATACCGCGGGCTTCTGATGAATGCGGACCCGGAGCGGCACGTGATCAAAAAGGACCGCTATTACCTGATCTACAGGAGCCAGTATTTCAAAATCGATGTCTATCCGTTCTGGACAGACCGGGCGATCGCGGAGATTGAGCTGACTGAGCCGGGTCAGGAGATCATTTTCCCGGAGGAAATCCGGGTCATCCGGGAGATCACAAATGAAGAAGCCTACCAGAATGCATCGCTTGCGAAAGAAATACCGGTCTGAACAACCATTCAGCACCAGGTCGGGGCATAAAACAGAGACAATTTACTAAAACAGGAGGACACAAGATGATTACGATTGAATCCAACCGCCTTTCGGTCACAATCGCGGAGCCGAACCAGGAATGCAACACCTGCCGTTTTGACCGCGCAGGCTTTATCACCCAGGTCACGCTGGACGGAGAATACGAATTCTGCACGAAGGAATACGGCGGGACAAACGGCATGGGCCTTTGCAGCGAAATCAAATTTGACCCGCTGTCCGTATCTGCTCCGGTCGGCGGAAAATTCCTGAAGCCGGGCGTCGGCATCCTGACGAAAATCGACGAGCATCCCTACATTTTCATGCGGAATTACCCGACGCTTCCGTTCCCGATCAGTGTCGAAAACCGCGGTTATCAGGCCGTCTTCCGCACAACACCGATTGATATCGAAGGCTACGCAATCCGGCAGAAAAAAACGGTGACGGTCTATGAGAACCGTCTCCGCATGGACTACGAATATGAGAATATCGGCCGGAAGGATGTGGATTTCACTGAGTACGTCCACAATTTCGTTTCCCTGAACCATACAATGGTTGACGAGAATTATGTGCTTTCGATGCCTGCGATGAATATTCCGGAAGGACCAGTTGCGATGCCGCGCCGCGAAGAGTTTGGTCCCTCTGCAGTCTATGTGGATTCCGAAGGCCTGAAAACCGGCCGCGCGGACATGCATGACAGCATGATTTTCCTCGATCCGGCTTATGTGAATCACGAAGTCAAACCTTTCAGCTGGACTGTTTATTCCAGGGCAAATTCCCTCTCCATTACCGAGAAGGATTCCTTTGATCCGGCCTTTATGAATGTCTGGACCGTCGGCGAGATTATTTCTCCGGAAGTCTTTGCACACGTTGTGCTCGAGCCGGGCGAAGTCGCCGTTTACCACCGCGAGTGGGAATTCAGGGCCTGACTTTGATTCTGACTTCCCCGCTTCCGAGTGGGGTCAGATGCGAGTCCCCGGGGAAACGCACGAGGAGGCGGCACTGATCATCAATATCGACGGCTTCAGCAGCTTCTGTGCTGCCGTCCGGCTGGAGAACCAGTATTTCCTGCCCGAGACCGAGCATTCTGCTTCGGTATTCGGGCAGGAATGTTTTTTGGGAGAGATCCCGGTACAGCGGCAGGAATTCCGAGAGGAAAGCGGCAGCGAGAGCGGGACGGGGATCAGCTTCGGAGGCCGAGGCCTCTGTCCCGAACACGGCGCCTGCGATTTTCCGGATTTCCTCCGGCCAGCCCCGCTCCGGCGCTGTCAGATTAAAGCCGAGGCCGAGGACCGCCTGCTGAAGACCGCCGCCCTGTCCGGAAAGCACCGATTCTGTCAGAATCCCGCAGATTTTGCGGCTGTAAAGCATCAGGTCGTTGACCCATTTGATCCTGACGGTATGGGAAGACTTCGGCGGCAGCAGGGATTCGACTGCGCGGGCAGCGGCGACGCCGGCCATTGCAGTCAGAAGTACCGCTTCCTGCGGCGGCAGATCGGGCCGCAAAAGCAGGCTCATATAGAGCCCAGATCCTTTCGGAGAGTAAAAGGAGCGTCCCTGCCGGCCGCGGCCCTGTGTCTGGGACTCCGCGATCAGCACGAGCCCTTCCGGCGCGCCGGAAAGACCCAGCTCGCGGACATCGGAATTCGTGGAACCGGTTTCCGTGACCGTCCGGATTTGGTAAAAAGCGCGTGCTTCCCCAAAAAGAAGCGCAGAAATGGATTGATCAGATAAAGTCTTTTCCATGATAGTTCAGTTCCCGGTACCATTCCAGGCGGAAAGCATGAGCCGGACGCCCTCGGGCGCTTTTCTGGTTTCGTATTCGGCGGTGACAGTGCGTACTTCGCCGGGCATCATGAAAAGGTAATTATCGCTGAAGAAGACCGGAAGCAGGTCGGAACCGTCGGGGTTCAGGAGCCGCAGGCGGACATTCAGCGCGGGGTATGCACCGTTTGTAATGCGGCAGGTAACGCGGGTCATTTCACGGCCCGTCTTTTCATCGGTAAAAGATTCGGAGCCGCGTAGATCAAGTGAAAGCGACGTTTTTGGAATCTCACGAAGCGCCCGGTAATTCTGGTATTCCTTCCGGTTGTGCCAGTAGATGTTCGCGCCGAGAACGGTTCCGTCAGAATCCGTGAGAATCAGCCGCAGGAACACGAGGTCCGTATCGGAACCGGAGAAGTCCGCGGTTCCGAGTACAATTCCGTATGCGTCCGCCAAAAGCTCCGAAACCGCGAATTCCTCTGTTCGGATCGGGGTTCCCAAAAGGTTATAGAGTTCCGTGCGGACTGTCAGCCTCTCATAGCGCCGCGGCGACGCATTGGCAAGAAGAATGTGGTCGTTCCGCGGGTCGAAGAAGGCACGGGTCGGCTGGTTTCCGGCCTTTGCACCGAAAAACCCGCCGTTTGTATACAGATAGTAGTCGTAGGTCTGCCACATGAAGGAGGGCCAGGAAGACTGGCTCATCCACATCAGAAGCCCGTCGGAGCGGCGCGCAAAGACCGCGTCGAACATACCACGGTGATGATCGTAGTTCAGAAGCTGCGCGGCCTGGAAGAAGTCCCGGACATCCCAGGCTTCTCCGGCCTCCCGGCACATTTTCGCGATTGCGGCTTTGTATTCCCGGAAGACAGGATCCGAATCCTGCGGCGCCTGCCCCTGTACATGGTCTTCCGGCACCGGAAAATCGCCGCCGAGCACATTTTTCAGCGCCTCCATATAGGTGTTTGCCGGGCCGTTCATATGGTAGGTCCAGTCGTGAAGGGCCCAGGTTTCCGAGATCGGCCACAGATGCTCCTTTCGGACAAATTTCAGCGCGGACTCGTACTCCGGAACGTTCGGAATCCCGCGCTCCGAGCGGAGCACGGAAGAGGTGACGTCATTGAAATACTGCTTTACACCGAAGTCCTGCCCCGGTTTCGCCAGCTGGTAGCCGCCGCCGGAACCAACCGGTTCCGAAGCAGAATTCGGGAAATAAATCCGTGTTCCGTCGAGTGACGCAGTCAGTTCTTCAAGACCCTTATGGATATCCGCCCGCGGATTTCCCTCATTCCGGCCGCAGTAGAACGCAAGCGCCGGATGCGAACGGACCGCACGGATCTTGTCCGCGGCGTTTTCGAGGAACATCTCAGGATCCTGCGGTTCCGGACCGTCGACAGGATTTGCAAGCCAGAAATCGTCCCAGATCAGGA
Source organism: Lachnospiraceae bacterium (assembly GCA_017543275.1). Taxonomy (GTDB): domain Bacteria; phylum Bacillota; class Clostridia; order Lachnospirales; family Lachnospiraceae; genus UBA1267. The sequence continues at coordinate 32,222 of JAFYGJ010000073.1, forward strand.
TACCATAGCGGTCGCAGGCTTCATAGAAACCGGGATGCGAAGTCATGCCGACCCAGTTCCGGATCATCGTCATGTTCTGTTCCGCATGCAGCCGGACCTTATCCAGATATACATCCCGCGTGTCACGCTTCAGCCCGTCGTCGAGCCCCCAGTTGCCGCCTTTTGCGACAATCCGTGTGCCGTTGCAGTACAGGGACAGCAGTCCGCCGTCAACCGGATAGTCAAAGCGCCGCACACCGAAATCAAAACGCTTCCGGTCGCTGATTTGTCCGCCGCAGAAGACTTTCGCCTCGCAGGTATAAAGTTCCTGCGCGCCGTAGGTGTTCGGCCACCAGAGCCGCGGATTCTGAAGCGTCATCGGAATGGAAACCTCGGATACGCCTCCCGCCGGAACCGTCCGTTCTTCCGAAAATTCCGGACCATCGGGCAGAATCCTCCCGGCAATCCGTACTGTTTCTGCCGTATTTCCGTAGTTTCGAAGCTCTGTCTGAAACAGAAGCTCCGCTTTTTCGGTGTCAAGCTCGTATCGGTGATCCGTCCCCTGTTCGACCTGTTCCGGTGATTCCGCGTATACGCGCATCTCCCGGACAATCGTATCGACAAAAGTTCCGTTCATCTCGCGCGGCCGAAGCACCGTGAAACGAAGATACCGCATATCCTGCGGCTGAACGATTTCCCGGTTTTCGATTCCGCGCCCGAAGCGCGAAAGATCGAGTCTGACAATCGCGGTCGAACCCGGCAGCGTATCCGAAATTGCATGTCCCGGAAGGCTGTCTCTTCCCGGATTCACAGGCGCTTTCTGAAGCCCCATCCAGCGTACCGGGACCTCGCCGCCCGGATAAGAATCAAGATTTCGCCAGGAATCTCCATCGTCGGAAACTTCCAGCCGGAAGGACTCAGGATAACGTGATTCCAGATCCGCCGCCGCCCCTCCGGCTTCCGTGCCCCAGATCAGGGTGACAGCACCCAGAGGCTTTGGCGCGCCGAAATCGACGACAAAAGAGTCACCGGATCGTCCGTGCCATTCCGAAATTCCGCCGGGTTTCCCGTCAGTCCGGACTGAATCGCCGAGCATCAGGTCCTCCGCCGGGATCGCCGTGGATTCCGACAGGAGACGAAGCGCTGTTTTCATCCAGGGATCCTGAAGCTGGACCGCGCCGCCGAATGTGAGTGTCACGTCACCGGTGATACCGATGTTCCGGCCGCGGATCGTCGGGAGCCAGTCCCAGCCGACTGCAGCGTGGCAGGTCGGATTGTCCGCGCCCAAAAGTCCGCCGTTCGGACCCGGACCGAAAGCGAGGCCCTGCGTCGTGACTTCTCCGGGCGTCTCATTTTTCAGGATACGGACCGCGAGGACGTTATCTTCCCCGAAGCGTGCGTAATCAGTTACGTCAAACTTCGCGCGGATAAAGCCGCCTTCAATGGAATGCTCCCGGTCCGGAAGCTCATTTTGAAGAAGTATTCCGTTGAAATACACATCCGCTTTCCAGTTGATCGATTCGAAATTCAGGAAGACACGCCTGCCTTCCTGTTCTTTCGGAACAGAAAAATGGTTCCGGTACCAGAAATCAGCCGTGAAAAACTCCTCCGAAATCTGGAACTGATCGTCGTCATAGAAAGGATCCGGAATCGCTCCGGCTTCAAGATAGGATACCAGCGCCGTTCCCGGAACGACAGCCGGAAGCCATTCCGAATCGTCATAACCAGTCTTCGAAAGTTCCTTACCGTCTGCGGAGACTTCCGATGCCCGCTGCAGGCGCCAGTTTCCGCCCGGGAGTTTCTGCCTGCCCGAAGAATCCGGCACGGACTCACTGGGAAGCGTATAGAAAAGATCGTTTTCACCGAAAACCGAAAGCTGACAAATGATATAATGCAGCCCGGAACAGTCCGAAAGGCACAGCTTCAGATACCGCCCGCGGCCCAGAAGCTCCGCCTCCGTCACAGTATCCGGCGCGCCGGAAAGAACGGCTGCCTCAGAAAAATGCTCTCCATCCTCTGAAAGTTCAATCCGGGCAGACCGGGCGTATTCATTGCCCCAGCGAACGGTTACTTTCCGGATTTCCGAAACCGCTCCGAGATCAAGAAGCAGCCATTCCGCATCCTTACCGCCGCTGATCCAGGGAAGTCCTGTCCCGCTTGTCGTAAGATGCCCGGTGTGATCATAGTCCGCCGCACTGGAATGCCAGACGGCGCGGTTTTTTGCCAAATCTCTCATGTTTCCAGGAACCTCCCTGTCTTTGTGATATGATCGGAGCGTTACGCGCTGACCCTGATAATATCATAACAGATCGTCACGGATTTGCAAGCGGCAGATTGACGGGTTTCGTGCTGAAAACCGTTCCGGAGACTGCTTTCCTGTCTTGCTTTTTTCCCCGGGATGGTGTATCCTTAGAAGCAGTATAACGGAAAAGAGATGAAGGAAGATCTCATGGAAAAAGCGAAAGAATATGCACTTGTCACCGGGGCAAGTTCGGGGATCGGCAGAGAATTCGCGCGGCAGCTCACGCGCGAAGGATACGGCCTCCTGTTGGTGGCCAGAAGATCGGAACGGCTGCAGAAACTGAAAGATGAATTGAGAAAAGAGTCCTCCGCGGACATCCGGATTCTGCCTGCAGACCTGTCGTTTCGGGCGGAATGCGGACTTGTAGCGCGGGAGGCGTCGAAGCTCCCGATCCGGATTGTCATAAACAATGCGGGTTTCGGAGATTTCGGAGAATTCACAGAGACCGAGCTGTCCCGTGAAATGCAGATGATCGATGTGAATGTGACCGCGCAGCATATTCTCCTCAAGAAAATGCTGCAGTATTTTGAAAAGAAGGACGAAAGCGGGTATATCCTGAATGTCGCATCTTCAGCAGGCCTTGTGCCGGGCGGCCCCTATATGGCTTCCTATTATGCTTCGAAAGCCTATGTTGTCAGCCTGACCCGTTCAGTCCGGGAGGAACTTCGGAAAAAGAAGAGTCCAGTCATCGTGAGCGCTCTCTGTCCGGGTCCGGTTGATACCGAATTCAACCAGGTCGCGCATGTGAAATTCGCGCTGAAGAGCATTTCCGCAGAAAAGTGCGTCAGCATCGCGATCAAAAAACTGAAATCCGGGAAGGGCATCATTGTACCGACCTTTAAGCTTCGTGCCGGCATGCTTCTTGCACGCCTCGCGCCGCCGGATTTTGTGGTCCGGATCGCCGGAAAACAACAGGAGAAAAAATCAGGGAAGGATTGAAAAATCCCTCCCTCTTTTTTATTTCTGCAGTTTGCGCACTTCTTCCGCGAGTGCGAGAAAGCCTTCGGCTTTCATGAGCGCAATGCCCTGGGCATCATCCCCAAGGACGATGAGCCGGTCGCCTGCCTTGATATTGAAAACACGGCGCGCCTCCTTCGGAATCACGATCTGCCCCTTGTCGTTCACTTCGGCAATTCCGAACAGGTACTTGCCTCTCGGCGGACCCTGATCCGGCTCCGGGCCTGAATTCTGAACAAGTTCCGCAAGCGGAATCCCGAGAATCCGGGAAAGCGCGGCTGCGCGTTCGATATCGGGAAGCGTTTCACCGGACTCCCACTTGGCGAGTGCCTGGCGGGAAACACCGATCTGTTCCGCCAGCTCTTCCTGTGTCAGGCCGCGCCGTTTCCGGGCTTCCTGTATCTTTTCACTGAACATCGACGCACCTCCCTGTTATAAATCCACTTTTTCAAAGTTGTCTGCTGCTTTTTTCCACGACAGAAGCGTTCCGCCTGCGAAAAGAAGCACCGCGCCTGCCAAAACAGAAAACTGCAGTCCGAGTTTTTCGCCGCGGGTGTTTTTCAGGAATTCCATGCCCGGAAGATGCGGCAGCGTTTCCGCGATTCCGACGGTAAGGAAGGCGGCAACGGAAAAGAAAATCAGCGGCTTTCCGAGCGCATAGGCGGTTTTCATGAATCCGCCGACGAAAACACATTGAACCACAGGAAAATCAGCAGCACAAAGGCAAGAAACAGCGGAGACGCAAGAAGCAATGTGTTGCTCTGATACACGGGAGAACCGGACAGAAGCGTCATCCGAAGCACTGTGAACACCGAGAACAGCAGGAAGGCGATGATCTGGTAAAAACAGACGAAGCGGTACTTTGCGCTGACAATGTCGCGCTTTCCAATCGGAAGCAGGATACTGTAGAGTATATCCTGCTGCTCCCGCGCATTCTGGAAGGAATAGAAGATTCCGAGACAGACCATGAAGGCGCCCACGAGAATCGGGTAGTTCGGGATAAAGGTCATCGCAGTCCCGAGAAGAAACAGCGGCGTCAGGACGGACTGCGAAAGACAAAGCTCTTTTTGAAACATTTTAAAAGAGATGCTTTTCATGGTAATTTTCCTCCTTTTCACAGCTGATCATGATTTCCTCCAGATTTGTGCCGAGCCCTTTTTCCCGGCAGTTCTGCAGGTATTCCTCCATCGGGGCACTTGCAAGCATGCGGCCTTTTGCAATATAGGTAATATCGTCTGCGCATTTGTCAAGGTCCGAGGTGATGTGGGTTGAGAACAGGATCGACACTCCTTCGTCCCGGAGCCAGCAGAACAGGTCCAAAAGTTCGTCCCGGGACACCGGATCCAGCCCGCTCGTCGGTTCATCCAGAATCAAAAGCTCTGCGTGGTGGGAGAGCGCGAGGGCAATCGAGAGTTTGACCCTCATGCCTTCGGAAAGCTCAAACGGACGCTTTCTGGGATCAATGTCGAAGAGTTCGAGGTACTTCGCGAAAGCCTCCGGATCCGCATTCTCATAGAATCCGAGCGTCACGCGTCCGATTTCCGAGATGCGCTTCCGGGTGTACCAGCCCTTCTGGGAGCCGGCGTAACCGATGCGCTGCTTGATTTCCCGCTCGTGTTTTGTGATATCCATCCCGAAATATGAGACCGATCCCCCGGAGCGGCGGATCATGTTCAGCATGGATTTCATCGTCGTGGTCTTCCCGGCCCCGTTCCGGCCGATCAATCCCATAATCCGTCCGCGCTGCATCGTGAAACTGATATCCTGCAGGCGGAAGCTTTCATAGTCTTTGCAGAGGTTCTTTACCTCCAAAATGGTTTCGTTCATAATGGTTTCCTTCAAACTGTCCAAAAAACCGCATCGGATTTACCGGATCATTTTCTGAATTTTCCTACTATTCGTAAGAATCTGTGCATATTGTAAAAGATCCGGGCATCTCTGTCAACCAACCGGAGCTGACAGACCGGGACAATTTATGTTATTTCTGATTGCGCGGACCGGAGGTCGGAAAAGAAGCTTGACATTTATGAGGCCCTGCGATACGATTTCAGAAGATCGGCCAAAAGACTTTGCAGACGGGCAGGGCGGACGCTGAAAATGCAACCGGGGGCGCCGGTTTTCTGTCTTTATCAGTGCAGCAGAAACTATATGCACACCGGGATGCCTGTCCGGCAAATCTACAGGCAGGAGGAGTACCCATGAAAAAGAAAATGATTCCGATGATTATTGCAGCATCAGCGCTGGTGCTTCCGATGCTTTTCAGCGGATGTTCGCTGTTCGGCTTTACGCGCGATCAGGATCTCCTGGCGCTTTCGGGGCACTGGGTGGATGTGAACGGCGATACAACGCTCGATTTTAAGGGGAATCAGCTGACAATCAGCTACGGCGACCGTTATAAGGAAGGCTTCCGTGTCAAGGTGACGAAGGACTCGGTACAGTACGTCGAAAACACTTCAAAAGAGTATTACGGCAGTTTCGGCCTGATTTCCAGACTGGAGATCCGGGAGGACGGGCGGGTTCTGTCCGCCTACGAAGAGGTGCTGGATGCGGAAGGGCATCAGTACCGTTTTGTCCGCGAGGAGGATCTTGAGAAGGAAAAGGAGATTATCGATAAGTCAAAGGACCTGCCCAAAACGATTGAGTCGGATGAAATTACGGAGTTTTCGCTGAATTTCAGTCTGGAAGATACGGCGTATGACATTCCGGCGGGAGAGCCCTGGTACAGCGGCCACTATACCTTTGAAGTCAGGAAGAACGATGACGGCAGTTATGACATGTATTTTGACGGGATGGGCGAGAGCTATGTGATCTGTCAGTACAATGAAACAGTTTCGGAAGAATATGTAAAAGGTCTCGCAAAGCTTCTGCAGGACCAGAATGTACCGGCTTACAACGGCTGGAACAAAACCAACAACGAGCATTTCCACAGCTGGTCCCTGTATGTAACCTACGAATCCGGCGAGAAGCTGCAGCTTTCGGCTTACGGCCGGCCGTCTTTGGAGTGCCCCTTCAGCATCTATGCCTTCCTGCAGTATGCGGATCAGCAGGTGCAGTATACGGGTGAATTCAAGGATGACATCACCGTGGAGGAGCCGGAGACAACAGAGTCAGGGACGACAGAATCCGAGCCGGAGACAGAGGAATCAAAGTCCGATGATGCGGGTGATCTCGAGCCGTTCCGGGGACACTGGGTCGATGTGAACGGCGACACGACGCTGGATTTTGAAGGCAATCAAATGACGGTTGATCTGTACGGAGGCTACACGGAAGTGTATACGGTGGAACTGGCCGGATCCGAAAGCTATTGGGAGATCCGGAATGCCGGGGAAGGATATGACCGGGGATTCGGGATCATGGGCGCGCTTCACGTGGATTCAGACGGCGCGCTGACTGCTTACGAGCAGGTTATGGACGCAGAAGGCCACACCTTCCGCTTTGTCCGCGAAGAGGATCTTGCGAAGGAAAAGGAAGTCCGGGATCTGTCAGAGGATATGCCGAAGGCCATCGAATCCGAAGAACTCACGAGCTTCTCCCTGAGCTTCCGTCTCGGAGAAAGCTGGTATGATGTTCCGGAGGACAATCCCTTCGGCGGCGGACGGTTTTCAATTGAGGTAGATCGGGATTCGGACGGCGCTTACCGTCTGGATTTCAGCGCGATGGGCGAAAGCTATGTGATCTGCCAGTATGAAGAAACGATTTCTGACGAGTTTGTGCAGGGCCTTGTTAAGCTGATTGAAGATCAGGACGTTGCGGCACATAACGGCGAATGGCTCGAAAACAATGAGGATTTTTCCGGCTGGTCTCTGTTCGCGGAATACGAATCCGGCGAAGAGCTCCAGGTGATCCGTTACGGACGCCCGGCGCTCGAATGCCCTTTCAGCATCAACGCTTTTCTGGAATATGTGAATCAGGAAGTGGGATATACGGGCTGGGATTGAGCTTTTGCAGGCAAGTAACGGAATCTGGGCCGCCGGTTTTTTCCGGCGGCTCAGTTTATCAGCACTTCTCCCCAGGCTTCTGTGAGTTTTTTAAGGCTCCAGGCGGCATTTGCAGGGCTTGTCGATGGGAGCTTTTCAGCCGGGATACCGGTCCGGGGAAGCTGGTATTTCTGATAGAGCTCGAAGGATTTGGTGCCGTTGCAGCAGATCTTTTCGATCGGTGCTCCTGAGAGGATCGGCGAAAGATCCGTCGGGACGGCATTTTTGATGGAGGAATCCGAGGATCCTTCGATTTCACAGGAGAATATGGTGTCGTAGAGGGCCAGGTGATTCGCAAGAATCAGGGCCCTCTTTTCGTCGATGCTTTCTGGCACCGGAGCCGAAAACAGCGCCGCAATCACCCGCCAGAAGCGGTTCTGCGGATGGCCGTAGAAGAACGCCTGCTCGCGGGATTTCACGGAAGGGAAAGATCCGAGGATCAGGATCCGGGAGTTTTTGTCATATAAAGGCGGGAAGGGGTGTGTCAGGATATTCATGTCTGCAGTATACCTGAAAAAGGCTTCTGCTGCAAGCGCTGATTATGACAGGCTCCGAAGACAAATCAATTGACACCAAAGAAGCGCCTGTGATAGGATATTATCAGGACTGTCCAGTACTGCGATACGCCCGCAGTCCGGAAGCTGCACTGTCCGTCCTGTGGACACCACGGCTTTTTTGTGGAGGCAGCGGCAGAGAGTACTGAAAAATGTGATCAGGAAAGGAGTAGTCTATGTTATCCCTGATTCCACAGCCTGCCGAAATCGTATATGGTTCCGGAAGTACAGCACTGAATGCAGAAATTATCAAAGAAATCGATCCGGCACTTTCGGAAGAAGCATACCGTATCCGGATCGCGGATGCTTCGGTCCGGCTTACGGGCGGATCTGAAAAAGGTTTGGTTCACGCGGAAAACACACTCCGGCAGATCCGTTTTCAATGCAGGGGGAAAGGGGAATACCCGGCTCTTCAGATCGAAGATGCCCCGGCTTATCCATTCCGCTCCTTCCATGTAGATGTCTCGCGGCATTTCTTTTCCGTTGCGGAAATGAAGAAATTCATCGATGCCGCGGCGCTGTTCCGGCTGAATACGCTGCACTGGCACCTGTCGGACGATCAGGGCTGGCGGCTGGAGTCAAAGGCCTTCCCGAAACTGCAGGAAATCAGCGCCTTTCGGGATGGGGACTATTTCGGCGCATATCGAAGCGATGAGCGCGAGGGCGGCTTTTATACCCGGAAAGAAATAAAGGAATTCGTGGATTATGCGGCAGAGCGCGGGATCGACGTGATCCCCGAGATCGATCTTCCGGGCCATGTAACGGCGATTCTTGCAGCTTATCCCGGGTATTCCTGCTCGAAAAAACCGATGAAGGTCCGTATGCGTCAGGGTATCACAAATTATATTCTCTGTGCCGGCAGGGAATCCACCTTTGATTTTGTCGAAGCGCTTCTTACAGATGTGATGGAACTCTTCCCTTCGAAGTACTTCCACATCGGCGGCGATGAGGCGCCGAAACGGGAGTGGGCAAAGTGCCCTGACTGCCGGAAGAAGCTTCGGGAGCTCGGGATTGCAGATCCGGAAACAGCATCAGAAGCGGATTATGACGCGCTGCAGGGCTATTTTACGAATCGCGTTGTCGAATTTCTGCTGGCGCACGGAAAAACACCGATTGTCTGGAACGAAGCGGCCTGGGGCAAAAACCTGGATCCGCGGATTGTGGTTCAGTACTGGGTAAGCGACCGGGACCAGTCCCTTGCGGTCCACGTCGGAAAGGGCGGAAAGGTACTGTATTCACCGATGCCTTCCTGCTATTGTGATTATCCCTATGGATTCATCACGATGCAGAAGCTCCATGATATCAATCTTTTGCCGGCAGATTTGATCGGAAAAGGCCCCGGCTTCCCGATGCCGAACCGGAACGGAGATGCGCCGAAACTGCAGAAACCTTCCCTCTCAGAAGAAGACAAAATGCGCCTTCGGGAAACCGTTATCGGAACAGAGGCGCTTCTCTGGACCGAGCTTGTCCGGACCGAGCCGCATCTGGAGGGCATGGCCTGGCCGAGATACGCAGCGATTGCCGAAGCCGCCTGGTGCGGGGACAGAAGGCCGGATTATGCGGATTTTACAGACCGTATCCGGAAGCTCTTTCCGATCTTCTCCGAGCTTGGCATACAGGCGCGGACAGAAGAATACTGGAACCCCGAAAGCCCCGTCTGTCTGGAAGAACTCCTGGAATTTCAGGAGAATTTCTTCTACTATGAGGGAGAAGAAGAGGACTGACAGCGCGGGAAATTTTTGTTTTCATCAAAAAGTATTCAAACCTGTTGGACATCTGTTGGACAGGCGGCATTATAATAGCGGTAAATCATTAGAAAGAAAGGGATTTTTATCATGCCACGGGAAATGCAGAGCTTATTCGATCAGCCGTTTTCACTTTCGACACCGAAAAAAACAGGGAAAAAGAAACGCGGCGCTTCATGGTGGGACGAGGATCCGCTGGAAGATGAATTGGATAATGAACCGGAGGAAGAAAATCTTTTTGAAAAAACGTTTGATACGGTGATCAATTTCTTTACCGGTGAGGCCGCAGGCAATAAGGACAGCGAAGTAAAGGACAAACTCTTCGGCAAGGAAAACGGAAAAATGAGCGCTGCGGAAATGCTGGAGGTGCTCTCCGGCATCGAGGACGATCCGAGCAGTCCGTTCAAAAAACTTGCCGAAAAGGTGAAGGACGGGTCGGCTGAAAAAATGACGGCGAAATCGCTGGAGGATTTTGTCGAAGACGCCCGTACCGAGATTCTGAAAGAGATCAAAGAGGAACTCGACCGCAGAAAAGAGCTGATTGCGAAGGGCAAGGATCCGGATGACGAGACCGCCCGGCGCTTTGACCGGAAATTTGCGATCAAGATGAACATCATGAAAAAGGTAATGGGCGAGTCGGAATTCGACGACCTTTGCGATGACATCGAAGGGCTTGGCATGTATATCGATCCGGCCGGGCTGAACGGCTTGTCTTTCTGGGAAATCCAGAAGAAAAATCTTTCCGCGACCCTGACGCTTTTAGAGCAGGAGAAGTCCGGGCAGTCAAAGGGCTTCTTCCAGATGCTGAACGGACTTTCCGCATTTTTATGCAAAAAGAGAGAATCGGAAAAGGAAGGCGAAGAGGAAGAGCCGGCGCCGGAAGAAAAAACAGACCTTGCTTCCAAAATCAAGGAATTTGTTCTGAAAGAAGTTTCCCCGGCAAACAAGAACCCGGATATGGTTGCGGTGAAAGCTGCGATGTTCGGACTGAAACAGCTCATTGAGCCGGAGGCGTTCGAGCTCTTTATTGACACACTGAACACGATGCCGGGCCGTCACCTGACCTTCGATAAGGATGACTTTGCTTCACTTCCCGAAGCGAAAAAACCGGATCGGGATCTTGAGAACGAAATGGAGGGACCGGTGCTTCGGCCCGCGAATCCCTGGGAACTCTGACCTTTTAAGGACATAAGGAAAGAAGGAATTAAAATGCCGACCGAAAAAGAAAAACAGAAACAGGCAGAAGAAGAACGGAAGAAAAGACGGGCTGAAGAGGAACGGAAGCTCCGCGAGGAAGCGCCGAACCAGCGGATGATGGAGATCTACATTCAGGAACAGATCCGGAAGAAAAAAGAGAAAGAGATGAAAGAAGGGCTTCTGGAAGGCGAAAAGCTCGGAAAGGCAATCGGAGAAGAAGCAATCAGCCTCTTTGACATTGAGGAAGCCCAGGAAAAAGCGAAGAAAGAAAAGAAGCATAAGGAACCGGAGACCGAGATTGAGAAGACGCTCTACGGCAAACAGGATGGAAAATTAAGCGTCGCCGAAATGGTTGATGAAGTCGCGGGCATGGAAGGCGCGGGTGCGTCTTTCCGGAAGTTCAGCGAAAAGCTGAAAAGTCATCCGACCGGCGAAAAGGCAGAGAAGGCGATGGCTGAATTTGTCCGTGAAGCGCAGGCAGAAATCCTGCACGAGATCCGGGCCGAACTCGCACGCCGTAAGGAGCTGGAAGAAAAGGGCAAACCTGTCGATGACGAGAAGGCGCAGGAATTCGAACACCGGCTCGCGGTCAAGATGAATGTCATGAAAAAGACAATGGGCCGGACGGAATTCAACGGTTTCCTGAAGGACATCGAAGGCCTCGGGATGGCCATTAACCCGAGTGCACTGACCGGGCTTACCGTCTGGGATATCCAGAAAAAGAAGCTTTCCGCGACGCTGGTCCGGCTGAAGGAGATCAAGTCCGGCCAAAATAAGGATTATTACCAGATGATGAACGGTCTCTCCCTTCTTTTGGGGAAGAAGGAAGAGCCGACGAAGGCAGAAAAGGAAAAGCTTGCGACGACAATCGGAAACTATGTGCTCAAGGAATCCGCCCCGTCAAACCGGGAACAGGACCAGGAAGCGCTGCAGACCGCGATGTACGGGATGAAAAACCTCGTGTCGGAGCGGCAGTTCAGGCAGTTTGTGGAGCATCTGAACGAGCAGCCCGGACACAGTTTCCAGAGGAAGCCGGAAGATTTTGACCGTCTTCCCGAGAAAAAGGAGCCGGAAAAGGATCTGCAGAAAGAGCAGGAGGCGCCGGTCCTGAAAAAACAAGAAGAGTGGGAGAATTAAAAAACAGAAACAGAACCGTGGCGCAGTTGTCACGGTTCATTTTTTCCGGACGTGCTTGACCGGCTGTCCGGCATATGCTAAGATAAAGACGACTTCTGTGACGCGGCCTGAGAAAGAGGAATTCCCTGAAAATGAAAGGAAAAGCCGTTATGGGAAAAAGTCTTGAGGATTGGAAAACCGGCGATCCGATGATCAACGAATGGGACTACTGGCAGGACCCGAATTACGTAGCCGAGGATCCGGAGAAGGAGAAACTGGTTCTGAAGCTTGCGACGCTGATTACGGACCGTTATGTCAAGAAATTTACGGGAAAAATCAACAACCGCGATCCGGAATACTGGATGCTTGATATGATCCTCACAAAGGAGCAGGTCCGGTTTCTTTTGAACTTCAAAAAGACCCGCGTGCCCTATTCGGTGCCGGAGCTCGCGGAAAAGAACAAAATGAGTCTTGAGGACACGCAGAAGATGGTCGAACGGCTCCGCTGGATCGGCATCATCGAGCAGAACCGCGCGAAAACGCCGGATAAACATCTGCAGTATGAGCTGCCGATTTTTGTACCCGGATCGGCGGAATTCATGATGATGCAGGAAAAGCTGACGGACGAATTCCCGCAGCTCGCGACCTTTTTCAATCTGATGACCCAGCTTCCCCTTGCGGGCATTACGCAGATGGTGCCACCGGGCGGCGCAGGCGTCGGCATGCATGTCATCCCGGTCGAGAAGGCCATCTCAATGGAGTCGAAATCGGTTCCGGTTGAGCACATTTCCAGATGGCTTGACATGTACGACAAGTTCGGTATCAGTGAATGCTCCTGCCGGAAGCAGCAGACCATGCGCGGCGAGGGTTCCGGCGAGATCCGGGGCGATTACTGCATCGGCGTCGGCGATATGGCCGAATACATGGATGACCGGGGCATCGGACATTATGTCACAAAGGAAGAAGTACTGGAAATCCTTGAACGGGCAGAGCGCCACGGCTATGTGCACCAGATCACCAATATCGACGGCGAGGACAAAATCGTTGCGATCTGCAACTGCGCGCCCGGTGTCTGCAACGCGATCCGGACATCCCAGCTCTTCAATACCCCGAACATGTCCGCCTCCGCCTACCGTGCGCATGTGGACAGCGTGAAGTGTGTGGCCTGCGGCAAGTGCGTCGAGGTCTGCCCGGTCGGTGCGGCAAAGCTCGGCCAGAAACTCTGCAGAAAGGACGGGTCGGAGGTTCAGTACCCGAAAACCGAGCTCCCGAACGGCCGGAAATGGCCCGCGGAAAAGTGGAATTACAACTATCGTGACGATGCGAAGATCAACGTCTATCCGACCGGTACCGCGCCGTGCAAAACGGCCTGTCCGGTGCATCTTGCGGTTCAGGGCTATATTAAGATGGCAGCCGAAGGCCGCTACGAAGATGCACTCCGGCTGATCAAGCAGGACAATCCTTTCCCGATGGTCTGCGGCGCGGTCTGCAACCGACGCTGCGAAGACGCCTGCACAAGAGGCACCGTTGACCAGCCTCTTGCGATTGATGAAATCAAGAAGTTCATTGCGTCGCTGGATCTTGATAAAGAACAGCGCTATGTTCCGCTCTGCGAAAAGCACGACGGGGGCATGTGGAGCGACGACTACAAAGTCGCAGTTATCGGTTCCGGCCCTGCGGGCCTTTCGGCAGCGTATTTCCTGCGCCGGGACGGGTATCCTGTTACGGTGTTTGAAAAAGAAGCGCGTCCGGGCGGCATGCTGATGAACGGGATTCCTTCCTACCGCCTCGAAAAGAACATCATCGAAGCGGAAATTGATGTGCTTCGGGAGATGGGTGTCGAGATTCGCTGCGGCATGAATATCGGCGAAGACCTGAGCATTCAGGACCTGCGGAATCAGGGTTACAAGGCCTTTTTCCTCGCGATCGGCATGCAGGGCGGACGGCTTGCGGGCGTGCCCGGCGAAGATGCGGCGGGCGTTGAAACCGGCATGGATTTCCTGCGGCGGATCAACCAGGACCACAGCATCCGGCTTTCCGGGAAAACCGTCGTAGTCGGCGGCGGAAATGTCGCAATCGACGTTGCGGGATCGGCGCTTCGCGCAGGTTCCGAGCGCGTGACGATGATCTGTCTCGAGCAGCGTGACGAAATGCCCGCAGCAAAGGACGAGGTCGCGGAAGCCCTGGAGGACGGCATCCTGCTTGAGAATGGCTGGGGCCCGAAGGAAGTACTTGCAGAAGATGGCCGGGTCAGCGCCGTTGTCTTCAAGCGCTGCACCCGTGTCTATGACGAAAACCACCGGTTCTCTCCGCAGTATGATGAAAACGATACCATGACCGTTCCCTGCGAAAACCTGCTCCTGTCGATCGGACAGAGCGTGCAGTGGGGAAAGCTTCTTCACGGAACGAAGGTGGAGCTTCGGCCGAACGGGACGGTCATTGCGGATCCTCTGACCCGCCAGACTGCGGAGCCGGATATCTTCGCCGGCGGCGACGTCTTTACCGGCGCTCGTTTCGCAATCGATGCGATTGCAGGCGGACGGGAAGACGCAGTCTCGATCAACCGTTTTGTTCATCCCGGAAACCGGCTGGATCTTGCGCGGGACCGCAGGGAATTCGTTGAACTTGACAAGACGGATATCCAGGATCCGACGGCAATGGAAAGCTTCGACAATGCGCCGCGCCAGATTCCCGGAAAGAAGAAAGGCATTGCGAAAGATACCTTTGATGATCTCAGGCTCGTGCTCACGGAGGAGCAGGTGAAGACAGAAGCCGCGCGCTGCCTCGGCTGCGGCAGGTCTGTCGTCGATCCGAACCGCTGCATCGGCTGCGGGCTCTGCACGACGAAGTGCGAATTTGACGCGATCCACCTCTCACGGGATTTCCCGGAGGCGAGCAGAATGGTCCGCGCGGAGGACAAGGTCGGTGCGCTTCTGCCGTATGTCATGAAGCGCGGGATGAAGATTCTCCTGAAGAAGACAGAGGATAAATAAACGATGCCGGAAAAACTGTTTGACATCATTTCGGTACGCGCAGGCCTGGAGGAGGAAAACGAAAAGTACGCCTCTGTGGTCCGCGCGTACTGCGCTGAAAAAGGAATATTTCTTGTCCACCTGATGGCCTCGCCGGGCGCCGGAAAGACAACGCTCCTGTGCCGGATTCTGGATGTACTCGGGAAGGATGTTGAGATCGGAATACTGGAAGCGGATGTGGACTCGGATGTGGATGCCCAGACGGTCACAGCACACGGTGCGCGGGCGGTGCAGCTTCATACCGGCGGCTCCTGCCATATGGACGGGCGGATGACGCTGCAGGGGCTTCAGGCTTTCGGCGATGACCCGCCGAAGCTTGTGTTTTTAGAGAACGTCGGAAACCTGGTCTGCCCTGCGGAATTCGACGTCGGAGCCGATCTCGCGCTGATGATTCTGAGTGTTCCGGAGGGAGACGACAAGCCGCTGAAATACCCGCTGATGTTTACTGTCGCGGAATGCATTGTAATCAACAAGATCGATACGGCGGAGATTTTTGACTTTGACCTGACAGCGTTTGCGAAAAACCTTCGGCCGCTGAATCCGTCTGCCCCGGTTTTCCCGCTTTCCGCAAAAACCGGCGAGGGAATGGAGCCTTTCCTTTCCTGGCTCAAAGGGAGGACAGCATGAAGATCATTGAAGTGAACCGGGCGGCGACGGCCGCAAATGACAAAGACGCCGAACTTCTTCGGGCGGAACTTCGGGACCGGGGCATCTTCCTGCTGAACCTGATGAGCGCAGCGGGATCCGGAAAAACAACCCTTCTGTCCCGCGTGATTTCGGACCTTCGGGACCGGGTTCCTCTGGGCGTCATGGAAGCGGATCTTGCCTCAGATGTGGATGCGGTAACGATAGAGAATCTCGGCGCGAAAAGCATCCAGGTCCATACGGGCGGCTGCTGCCATATGGACGCGGAAATGACCAGGGAGGCGCTTCGGGCTTTTTCCTTGGAAGGACCGGGGATTATTTTCCTCGAAAACGTCGGAAATCTGATCTGTCCCGCGGAATTCGATACCGGCGCGCATAAAAAAGTCATGATTCTGAGCGTTCCCGAAGGGGATGACAAACCGCTGAAATACCCGCTGATGTTCCAGGAGAGCGACGTTCTTCTGATTACGAAGACCGATGCGCTGCCGTATTTTGATTTTAATCTTTCTGCGGCTTCCCGCCGCGCAGAAGCGCTGAACCCCGCGATCCGGATTTTCCCCCTGAGCGCGAAAACCGGCGAGGGAATGGAAGCCTTTGAGGAATGGCTTCTTTCGGAGTGGGAGGCCTTTCTCCATGCATGAGCTCAGTATTGTCACGCATGTCATGAAAACACTCCGGGAAGTGGCGGAGGAAAACCATCTTCATGCAATCGGCTCGGTGACGCTTTCTGTCGGGGAAGTATCGGGCATTGTCAGGGAGCAGATGCTCGACTGCTGGGACTGGTTCAAAAAGAGAGATGAACTGATGAAGGACGCGGTTCTTCAGCTCGAAACGATTCCCGCGCTGACCTACTGTTCAAGCTGCGGGAGGCAGTATCCGACCGTTGAGTACGGGAAAACCTGTCCGTTCTGCGGCAGTAAGGAAACCTGGCTTCTGCAGGGAAACGAATTCTCGATCAAAGAGATTGAAGCGGAGTAGGGGCCCGTTTTTGGAATGTGTTTGACAAAAATGCAATGTGCCTGTATAATAGCAGGTACCGTGCAGCCGGGGAGGTGGCGGGTCCCTGTACCTGAAGTCCGCCATAGCAGGGGTGATGCGAATCGGAGGGCAACATTTGTGAGGCTGCCCGTTTTAAGTGGCGTTGATGTCCGGGTCTTGCGCAATGGGATGCTGTGAACCGTGTCAGGTTGGGGACAAAGCAGCACTAAGCAGATTTTTTCATGTGACGCGAGGGTGCCTTGGTTGAGTTAACTGGAACGGTAACGCTTGGAAGTGTCTGTTCGAAGGGCCGCGCACGGTTTTATTGATAAGTTTTGAGGGAGCCGGTTGAAAAGCGGCTCTTTTTCTGTTATAGTGAAATCAAGTAAGGAAAAGGAGCACAGGAGATGGCTTATACAGCTTTTTTGGAAATGCAGGAGAAAAACAGGATCCGTTTCGGGCGGGAACTCGGACCGATGCAGCCCCCTGCGGAACCGGGCCTTTCAGACGGTTTTACGCTGAAAAATTCGGCGCTTCGCTTCCTTCGGGAACGCTGTGAAGAGCTGCTGTTTGATTCACAGAAGACCGAAGAAGAGCACGTTACAGGAAAGCTTCTCGGAGCAAGTGCTTCAGACAACCAGGTTCCCTACAACA
Organism: Lachnospiraceae bacterium; assembly: GCA_017543275.1. Classification (GTDB taxonomy): domain Bacteria; phylum Bacillota; class Clostridia; order Lachnospirales; family Lachnospiraceae; genus UBA1267. Next base: position 49,358 of record JAFYGJ010000073.1, read on the forward strand.
TGGAGATGGATACGAACCGCCTGTGCCTTGAGCTGGAACTCGGGCGATTTATCGACTCCGGGACGGCAGAGGACGCCTACAATGTGTATTTCTGTTTCCTGGAGATGTTTTTCGGGCGCTATGGGAAGTCCAAGCGGATGGTGGAGCTTCTGTCCGAATTTGAGTCGAACGGTTCCTCGCTTCTCATGAAGCACCGGGACCATTATTCACATTCGGTCTATGTGTTCACGCTCGGCCTCGCACTGTACGAATGCAACGAAAACTACCGCCGTGCCTTCATGTGGTACTACGGCTACAACCCGGACGGTGGGAAGGAAGAGGAGAGAAGGGCTGCGAACATGTTCCTCGCTTATTGGGGTGTGACCTCGCTGTTCCACGATATCGGCTATCCCTTCGAGCTTCCGTTCGAGCAGGTGATTTCATATTTCGAAGTGGACCGGAAGGAACGCGGAAAGGGCAGCCTGTATCTTGCCTATCATGACCTCCAGGGCCTGATCCGGCTCAGCGCGGAGGAAAAGGCGCATTTCCTGGATCTGTACGGCCAGGATTTTGACAGCGTCGAGGAGATCCTGGCACATGATATCCGGCTGAAACTGGGCACAGCCTACGGCTTTTCGGAGGACTATATCCAGCATGTGATTTCGGACAAGCCCGTGTCGCCGGAGCATTTCGGCTATTACATGGACCATGCGTACTTCAGCGCCGCACGCCTCTACCGGGAGCTCGTGTCTGCCCTCGGGGTGTCTGCGCTGACCACAGTGCATATCGACGCGCTCTCGGCGATCCTTCTGCACAACAGCCTGTACAAGTTTTCGGTTTCCTTCTACAAAGACCCCGAAAAGCGGAAGGAACCGCTTCGGATGGACCGGCATCCTCTGGCCTGGCTTCTGATGCTCTGTGACGAGCTGCAGTGCTGGGACCGTATCGCCTACGGGCGGAATTCCAGAACAGAGCTGCATCCAATGGCGGCGGATTTTGATTTCTCAGGCAACCGGATCCGCGCCGTCTACTATTATGACAGCGAAGAGCAGGAAAAAATCGACCGCTTCAAAAAACGTTATAGCGCCTGGGAACAGGGCGGCGAAGAGGGTCCGGCACCGCGGCTGAAAGCCTATTCGGATATGGCGGAGAAGGAGCAGCGCTTCACGCGGGATATCGAGAAGATCGTGGATACTTCCCTGTGCCCGCTTACGGTCCGGCCGGACACCCGCAGATACGACCGCGCGAAAAAGCATGTCTATCTTTCCGAAAGCAACTTCCTCCACCTCTATGACTTCGCAGTGGCGTTAAACGGCCGCTACAACTACATGGACCGCGAGGATGAAGTGGATGCGAAGACGCTTGAGGAGGATTTTGAGCGGATGTCGCTCGAGTACAAGCTTTCCAATATCAACCAGGCCAAGAATTTCGGCCGATACCTGAATGTGCTCGGCTGCTTCTACACGGACCGTCCGGTGGATTACGAGATGATCCGGAGCTTTACGCTTGAGGAAATAGAGACCATCGCCCCGATGGAGCATGAGCGCTGGGTGCGGGAGCACCGGGCCATGGGCTGGATCGCCGCAGATGACTACGAGACGCTTCCGCTTCCCGAAGGCCTTTCCGAAGAAGAGGAAAAGTCCATGAGAAAGGCGCTCCGGGAGCAGCTTCGGACACACAAGCTCGCGATGAACGGCGACCCCTCGGAGGAGGAAGTCTTTGCGCATTACCAGATCCTTCCGGAAGAAGAGCAGGACAAGGACTGGAAGCCGATGGTCTGCATGCTCCGGCTGATCAAGAAATTTGACGGACTGCGGATCTACCGGCTCGACTGGGAAGAAGAGGATTGATCCCGGCTGTGACTCACAGGGCAGTATGCTCCTGCCCGTCACTTCGGCTTTTTGGAGGACAGAACCATGGCGGAATATATGTACGATGCGTTTATCAGCTACCGTCACCTGCCTTTGGACAAGGCGGTTGCCAAAAAACTGCACACGCTGATTGAGACCTACCATATCCCGGCGGCCGTGCAGAAAGTGAGCGGCAAAAAGAAGATGGGCAAGGTCTTCCGCGATGAGGAAGAACTGCCGCTTGCGGTCAGCCTTTCGGAGAATATCGAAACAGCCCTCCGGGGTTCCGAGTGGCTGATTGTGATCTGCACGCCGGCGCTTCTGCAGTCCAACTGGTGCATGCGCGAGATCGATTACTATATCTCTCTCGGGCGGCGCGACCGGATTCTGGCAGTACTCGCAGACGGAACGCCGGACACAAGTTTTCCGCCGCAGCTTCGGACGCTTCAGACAGCGCAGGGCATCATGCAGGTGGAACCACTCGCCGCGAATATTGTCTCTGAAAGCCACTCGGCTGCCGTAAAGAAACTGAATGGCGAGAAGCTTCGGATCCTGGCGCCGATGCTTTCGGTGAGCTACGACGACCTCCGGCGCCGCGCCCGCCAGCGGAAGATCCGGACTGCGCTGATCGCATCGGCTGCGGGGCTCGCTGTTCTTGGCGCCGCATCAGCATTCCTCTATGCAAGCTACAAGCGGAATGAGGCTTTCAAGGCGCAGGCGGCGGCTGAAGCGAGCCGTGCGGAGGAAGAGCGGATCCGCGCCTCCGAGCAGGAAAGCATCGCTGCCGAGCAGGAGAGTATTGCGGCGGAACAGGAAAGCATTGCCGAAGAAAAACGCCTTGAAGCTGCTGAAAACAATATCGGTGAGCTCCTCAAGAAAGCCGAAGCATCTGTTCGTTCCGGCGAGAAGCCGGATGCGGTAAAGGAGCTTCTAAAAGCACTTGAAATCAGCAGCAGCAATGGGGATATGCGGCGGGAAGAGATCCTTTCCCTGATGCGGAAGGCCCTCTACACAGCACCCTACACGCCGGTCTCCAGTTTCCACAACCAGAATATCCGCATGCTCAATATGGTGCCCTCCCCCGACGGAAAGCTGGCCGCCGGCGCTGCGAACAACAATTCTGCGGTAGTCGCCGACATAGAGAATAACCGGATTCTTTATCAGGTTTCGGTAAGCGACAAGATGATCAATGGCCTCAGCTTTTCGTCAGACGGCTCGAAGTTCATGGCGCAGACCGAGAATGCCCGTTCTGTGACGGTCTGGAACACGGAAGACGGTTCGGAGGCTTTCCGATATACCAGTAAAGATGATCAGGACTATATGATCGCGAATGCCTTCTTCCTCGGGAAATCCGATGACCTGCTGATCCAGGATATGGCGGAATTCATCCGCATCCGCCCGGACGGCACAAAGAAGGTGATTTATACGATCGGCGACCAGCAGGCGGGCTATGATCCGGACAACAATATTCTGACGATGCTTTCCGGACGGCCGATTTCGGAAATGATGACGCTCAGTACCGATGATTACACCGGTACTTCGGCAGCTGTTTCCAGGGATGGCAATAAGATCCTGATCGGCGGCCGCGACGGCAGCACCGGCGTGATCATCATCGACTCCGCCGGCAATCGTATCTGCCTTTTAGAGGATATGCCGGCAGCTTTTTCGGAAACCTTCTACCTGTCGCCGGATGCATCGATCGCCGCCTGCGTTTCGTATTTCGGTTTTTTCGCTGCCTGGGATACGGACAGCGGCAAGCTCCTGTATTTCTACACGATCGAAAGCGATCAGGGCCACAGTTTCAGCAATATTGCCTTCTCACCGGACGGATCGGAGATGGCTTTTGTCGACAACCATGTGCTCTATGTGATGGACTCCCGAACTGCGGAACTGCACTATTCCGGAAATTTCGCGGATTCGATGTATGTGCCGGAGGTGACCTATTCAGCAGACGGAAAATGCCTTTTGGTTACGGATAAGGACCTTATACTGATTGATGCAAAAACCGGTGCCGTGATCCGCTATGACGAGTCGGAAGGCACAGTTCCCTATGACAATGTCGTTCCGCTTTCGGACAAGATTTTTATTTCCAGAAACGATGGCTCCGCGTGGCTTTACAGTACGGAAGCAAGTGCAACCGTAAAGAGATGTGACGACTACGATAAAGAACTGTACCGCGACGGACAGCCCGGGACCGTAACCGAAGGCAGTGTGATTCTCCAGAGCCGGCACGAGCTGACAGAGGGCTTCCTGGCCTCCACGATCTATCAGGGCGCGGAGCTCGCGACTTCCCTGCACATTTCCTCCGACGGAAAGACCGCGGCGCTCGGCTATCCGGACGGCGTGATCGAGGTTTTCGACACCTCCGAGGGCAGTGACGGCGAACTTTTGCAGATGATTGCGCAGCTGGACAACAAGATCTCCACGATCCTGATTTCGCATGGCAAACTGATCGCGAGCGATCTTTATTCGGGCCGGATCCTGATCTATGACCTGGAAAAGCAGGACACCGACATGATCATCAACGGTGACTATGTCTACATCTCCTTTGCAATGAATCCCGACGGCAGCATATTTGCCGGCCTCCGGGACGACACGACCATGATTGATGTCTACGAAACCGCTACCGGCGACCTCCTGTTCTCCATGCAGTCATCGCAGATTTTCACCGAAACTGTCTTCTCCGCGGACGGCGCCGATGTCGTCGGCGTCACCCGCAGCGGCTACGTTGTCGGCGACCTTCTCATGGATGAGGCGGAACTCCTCCGCCGCGCCGAAGGATTCTGATCCGGGGTGATCCCGGATGCCGTCGGTTTTGTCCCCGCAGAGGTGCCGAATCCTGCTTTCCTGACGCCGCCGTTTCCTGCGGGGGAGGTTGAGAGCTGAATTCCGGGCTTCACCGCGGAAGTGTTTCGAAAATGCGCTTCGGGAAGAAAACTCTCCCTCAACGCGCAGCTGGCCTTCTTCCGCCAAGATCTGCGCGGAGGGTGACGAAGCCTATGGCGGGGCTCCCTCAGACTCACTCGTCCGCTCTGTAAAAAGGCTTGCCTTTTTATTGTCGCGGACTTCGCTTCAGACAAGCTCGTACGCCCCGCCGGCTTCTTCCCTCCCTGCTTGATTTTGCCGGCGGCCAGAGCGCATATCGGAAGAGCTTTTCTTCCCGCGCATTTCAGGGTACATCGGGCGGTGAAGCCCGAATTCAGCATATATTCTGTCGAGCCGGATCAGGGGCAGACCGAACTGGGAACAAGTTCCCAT
>JAFYGJ010000074.1:0-58164 GCA_017543275.1 Lachnospiraceae bacterium
AGTTCTAAATTCAGCGGAAGTTTGATTTGATAATTCCGGTTAAATGTAGTATAATCAGTAACCGGTATTAGTATGTTTTGGAGCATAAAACTATTATACCACAGACGCCGGGCTGCAAAAACACCCGGCGTCCGTTTTTTTAATTTTGTGAATAATTTCATCGAAAAAGGCCGCCGCACTCTTTTCTTAGTGCGACAGCCCCTTTGTCTTTTATATGTCCCGGACTGCCGGACCTGAAATACCTGTTTTCTTGGAGGAGATTTCAATATGCGCAGAAAATTCATGATCATCAGCTTCCTTTTGTGCCTGCTGCTTCTCTTGTCGGCATGCATCGGCCATGCTCCCGAAGTGCTTCGGACTTCATCTGAAACGGGTACTTCCTCTGAGAAGACAAAACCGGAAACGACAGCTGAAACGGATCCGGAGACCACAGAACCGGAAACCTCTGCCGAGACCGAGGCAAAAACAACGGAGCCGGAAACGACTTCGGAGGAGGAGACAGACGCGGAAGCAGCTTCATCAGAGGAAACAGAGTCAGAAACAGCTTCCGAAACGGAACCGGAAACGACAGAATCCGAAACAGAAATGAAGTCTTCTGAAACAGAAGCAGAATCTTCGTCCGAGGAAGAGGAGCAGGAAGACCCGCTCGTCGGCTGCTGGATTGGCGAAGAAGGATCTGTGATTGTGCTTCGGAATGATTATTCCGCACTGTACTGCGAGCCCTATAACGAGAACCGGCCGGAGCTTCGGGCCGGCATCGAATGCAGCTGGGACCGGTCGGTCGGCTATCCGGTGCTTTCTGGTCCGGATCTGGATTACAGCCTGTATATGCAGCCTTCAGGAGAAAACCGGGCGTTTCGGGTCTATGCGGATGATGAGCGCTGGAATCCCGAGCTTTTCCGGCTGCGAGCAGGCCTTTCGGAAGAAGATGCCCGGGCGGGATTCAGGAGCGCCCCGAACGAGATCCTCTATGTGATCAAAGACGCCGAGGCGGTTCAGAAATTCATCGAGAAAAACGGTCTGGAACTGCTTCCTGTTCAGGCAGATACTGATCTCTACGGCATCTTGGATCCGGATGATCCCGAGGGCCAGTCGCTGATGCACATCGGACAATTTACATCCGAGCCCGGATTCTATGCGTCCTGCGACGGTGTCTGCGATATTGTTTTATGCGGAATCAGAGTCGGAGACCGCGCGGAGACCCTTGAAGATGTGGTTGGACTGTACGGGAAAATCACAAAAACGGAACGGTTTAACATGGCCGGCTTCCCGGCGCTCAAAATCCGCCTGGACGCGGATGACGGCGATTCATACATTCTGGAGTACAGCATGGACGGCGATGTGATCCATTCCTGGTATGTGTACTGAGAAACGTCAGTTCGGCCAAAAGGAGGAGAAGAGGATGAGAGAAATCATTTATTATGAAGAGCTGCAGGAACTGAAACCTTATGCGGTGGAGCTTCCGGAGGTCAGAGGGCCGCTTCCGGACACGGACGAATCATACTCCTTCAATGCGGCGCGCCGCCAGAACTGTCCCGTGGATCTTGAAAAATACGGCTATGTGGAAGAGGAGTTCATTATCAGCGGCTATGCGAATGTCTACGAATACCACGATGTTGGTCTCTATCCGAAGATCCGCTGCGAGAACGGCTGCTATACGACGAGAATTCTTGTGCGCCGGCCGAAGGATCCGCTCCGGCAGAGTGATTTTGCGATCCTGGAGATCTTTAATTACGCCGGTCCGGACAAGGCTTTTGCGGGCTGGGGCTTCTGCGGCGAATACATGCTTTCCCGCGGCGATGTCTGGGTCGGCATCACGATCAAGCAGAATTCTGCGGAAGGTCTGAAGCGCTTCAACCCGGAACGCTATGGCTCGCTCGGATTCCCGAATCCGGTACCGAAGGAGAAACGTCGCCAGGTCCTTACGATCATGGGAACGCCGGCCGGACCGGAGGCAGGAGAATATGAAAGCGGCCTTGCCTATGATGCAATGGGGCAGGCAGCGGCGCTTCTGAAGGCGCGCGACCCGAGAAATCCGCTTTTCCGGACCGGAATCAGCCGGAAGCCTGCGAAATATGTGATCGGTATGGGGGCTTCCGGCTGTGATCTGTCGCTGTATGCGGCGGCCCTGCAGCCCTTCCATACGACGGACGGCGTGCATCCCTGCTTTGACGGCTTCCATATTCACATGACAGGATATCCCGGCAGCATCTCAAACGGCGAGACACGTTTTGAGGCTTCCGACGACCGCTGCAAGATCATGACGAACGTGCCCCTGGTGTGGACACAGACCATGGGCGATATGCGGGGAGGCGGAATCCATCCGAGCTACTCCTATATGTACCGCTGGCCGGACAGCGACCTTCCGGGGCGGCAGCACCGCCAGTATGAGATCGCAGCGGCGCCTTTGGGAGTCTATTATGACCGGCGCTGCGGATCCTGCGACGAGGATGTTGAACGCTATACCGGAAAGCCGGTAGAGAAGCGGGATGAGCCCGCAGAAGACGGCGAACCGCAGTTCTTCTATGTGCTCCGGGCTGTCCTGGATGCGCTGAAGAAATGGATCCGCGACGGCGTTCCGGCACCGAAATCGGCTTATCTTGAAATGCAGGGCGAGTATCCGGATGCGGATTTCGTGCTGGACGAACACGGCAATCCGAAAGGCGGCGTCCGTTCGCCCTATGTCGACGTACCGACCAAAACATACACCTGGATTGACGATTTCAATCCGTTCAATGTAAAAACGCCTTTCTCTGATGAGAAGCTGAAGCGCCTCTATCCGAGCCGCGAGGACTATCTGAAGAAAGTCATCCTTTCGACGATGAAAATGATTTCCGACGGATACCTGCTTCCCGAAGACGCACCTGCAATCATTTTCGACCGGATGAAGGAACGGCAGGAGAGAAGAGCGATATAGATTTGTTGATTTCTACGTCGCTCGCGGGTCTCGCATTTTTTGGCCTTGCGGAAACGCTTCGCGAGAAACTGCATAAGAGAGTCGATCTTCTTGATCTGAACCAGCTGCTGAACAACGAAATGCTGCTGAAAGAAGTACTGAAGGACGGTATTAAAATCTATGGATAATCCGAAGAATGACCAGTACTTTGTTGCCAGAATCCTAAAGAACCTATCTTTCCCATGGTATGGCTTGAGAAATCGCATTGTGCATGATTACGGCAGTGTTGATTTCTCAGTAGTATATGATACACTGAAGAATGATATCCCTGTACTGCAAATGGCAATAAACCGGGTGAACGATACGAAATAACAGAGAATATATGCTGCAAATCAGAAACCTCACCCTGACACACAAAAAGGACCTCCACACGCTGGTGGAGAACTTTTCGCTGACCCTGAATCCGGGCGATAAGGCGGTGCTGATCGGGGAGGAGGGGAACGGAAAGTCGACGCTATTAAAGTGGCTCTATAATCCGGAGTTGGTTGAGAACTACATTGAGGCAGAAGGCGAACGCATCCTCGCAGGGGAGCGGCTTTCTTATCTCCCACAAGAACTTCCGGTAACCGATGCTGAAAAAAGCGTCTATGAATACTTTGCTTCGGATCCGCTTTTCTTAGAAAAAAGCCCGCGCGAACTTGCAGCTGTTTCGGCACAGCTATCGATGCCGCAGGATTTCTTCTACAGGGAGCAGCGGATGGACACGCTCTCGGGCGGAGAACGTGTCCGCGCGGCGCTTTTGAAGGCGCTGCTCACAGAACCGAGCGTCCTTTTGCTGGATGAACCATCAAACGATCTTGATATCCGGACGCTCGAGTTTCTGGAAAAACTGATTAACAGCTTTACCGGAATTGTACTCTACATTTCCCACGACGAGACGCTGATCGAAAACACCGCGAACATGGTTGTTCACCTGGAGCAGCTTCGCAGAAAGACCATGCCGCGATTTACCGTATCAAGGCTTCCCTACCGGCAGTATGTCTCGGAGCGCCTCCAGAAAATGGAGCATCAGGAGGAAATGGCCCGATCCGACCGGCGCGAGAAGAAGATCCGCGATGAAAAGTTCCGCCGGATTCAGGAGAAGGTCGAAGCGAACCTGACGGATCCTTCGCATTCCATGCACGACGCACTGGGACGGCTTGCGAAAAAGAAGATGCATGCCGTGAAGTCGATGGGCAGGCGCTTTGAGCGGGAAGACCAGGACATGACAGAATTCCCCGAGACGGAGGAAGCAATTTTCTTCAAGCTCGGTATGGAAAAGTCCATTATGCCGCAGGGGAAAACAGTGCTGGAATACGAGCTGGAGAAACTGTACGCTGGAAACGGTGCTGCGGGAGATAAGCTCCTCTCAAAGGATATTTTCCTTCGGATCCGCGGGCCGGAAAAAGTCTGCATCATCGGCGACAACGGCTGCGGCAAGACGACGCTTCTTCGGAAAATCGTGGAAAGTCTTGCGGACCGGACGGACCTTCGCTATGAGTACATGCCGCAGAATTATGAGGAACTGCTGGATTTTTTTGCGACACCGGTGGATTTTCTGGACTGCACGGGAGACAAGGCGGAGCGCACCCGGATCCGCACCTATCTCGGCGCAATGAAATTCACGGCCGAGGAGATGGATCATCCGATCTCGGAGCTTTCGGGCGGGCAGAAAGCCAAGGTTTTCCTTTTGCGGATGAGCCTTTCGGATGCAAACCTGCTGATTCTGGATGAACCGACGCGGAACTTTTCACCACTCTCGGGGCCGGTGATCCGAACGCTGCTTTCCGCCTTTCCCGGAGCGATTCTCTCGATTTCCCACGACCGGAAATTCATTTCGGAAGTCTGTACAAGGGTACTCACACTCAGCCCTTCGGGGCTCAGCGAAATAACATGAAGTACTGCCAAATGGAATGACTTTCGGCACTTTCTTTTTTTGCGGTTTCAGGTATAATCAAAGTGTGTTTTGAAGACACAAACATTAAATGTTTTCAGGAGTGATCAGATTATGAAAAAACATTTATCTGTAATACTGGTGCTGATTCTTTTGGTTTCCGCACTGACCTGCTTCGCCGCGGCAGACGAATCGGACCTGCCTTTCCCGCTTGCCGCGCCTGCCTATGTAACCGCGGAGTGGCTTGAATCAAATGACTCACCGACCACCACCAAGATCACCTACAGTCTCAGTAACGAGATGACTGACTTTTTCAAGCAGCTCGAGAATGCGCATCTCGACGATAATTACGAAGAGTTCATGTCGAAATACAAATTCAGCGAAATCAGCATGACGACGCAGGTCGACTGGGCAGTTGACGATGTGAACGATCCGGTCTCCGGCTGGCACTGCAACGATTTCTGGAAAGGCGTCCCGGAAGAAGGAATGGGCTTCGGATACGACAGCGAAGGCCGCTGCCGCGTCGGCGAATGGGACATTGTGGACGGCTGGATCGGAAACGTGACGGAGACCGTCAATGACCACTGGGTCACGAGATATGTTTCCGAGGACGCTTTCAACGGAAATCCCGACGAAGGAAGACCCGGTCTCAAGGATCAGATGAACCCGGATCAGTACGAATACAAGTACGAGGACGGCGATGGAAATCTTTATATCGATTATGAAAAGCACACGGTTTACTTCCGCATGCGTTTTGTCGTCACAACCACCAAATGGACCGACGACGAAATGATTGTCGAGAATTATTATTCCGACTGGTCCAACATTGCGTCTGTCGGAAAGGATGCCGAGAAGTTCGAGCCTCTGACAAAGGCAGATCTTCCCGCGCCGGAAATCACCGGCCTCCGCATGACGGATCATGATTTCAACGACAATCCGGTCGTTGCCTTCACGCTTACCGTTCCGGACTCGCTCGCGAAAAATGCGACGGAGCTTGAAGCCCACGGCGGCACGATTGTGATCGAGGTCGAAGGCCGCGTCAAAGGCGATCCGGAATTTGTGGGCCTGCAGGGCGACTGGATCATCAAGGCCGGAGAGATGGAGTCCGCCCTCTTCAGCCTCGTAAACGACGACCGGCCGACGGTTCCGAAAGACGCCGAAGTCGAGCTCCGCTGCCGCTACTGCATGAGGCAGCCGGATCAGGACGATATCTACTCCGACTGGTCCAAGGTCATCACTTTTGGTACCGACGACATCACCCAGGGCGCCAATGAGACCGTTGAGGAAAAAACCGAAGCGGACGAACCGGATAATCCTGAAACGCCGGCGAAGAAGCGCTGCCCGATCTGCCATTTCTGCAGCCAGCCTCTCGGCTTATGCATCTTCATCTGGATCGCGATTATCCTCGGCATCATCCTGATCCTTGTGATTGTAATCGTTGTCGCGGCAATGAGAAGCAAAAAGAAAAAAGGGAAGAAATAAAACGAAGCCCTTCCTGTAAGAAAAAAGCCCGGATGATGGTCTGCATCATCCGGGTTTTTTTCCTGCGGAAGAAGTGAGGAAACCGAAAAAATATATTTGCCCCTCAGTGTTGGACATCTGTTGGACAGAAGGAAATATAATCGGTTTCATAAAGTTCTGAGATATTGAATCCGAACCGGAAAATGGAGGTTTTTTCTATGCCGAACTATACAGGACACCAGCTTGAGATGATTCTGACACTCTCCCAGACACTGAACAATTATCCGCTCTTAAGATCCCGCCGGAATGATTTTGACCATTTAAAATCCGTATCGGATTACATGTACAATCATGTGGATGAAAATAACTATGATATGGCCCAGCTTCTGGGATCGACGTCCAAGAAGGCCTATATCGGAAGCGAAGGCGTGCTTCGAAGCCTGGATTTCGAAAGACCCGGATACCGGGGTCTGAAGGGCGGCTTCAGGGTCTGTATCGAAGATGTTGAGCAGATGGCGAACGATGAAAACCTGATGCGTAGGCAGCCGGTGCTGAAATCCTATCTCGGCTTTGCGAAGATGATTATGCAGCGCGGCAGCATGGATCATCCCGACCGGAACGGCTATGCTTCCGATGTGATTTACAACACGGTCAGCGGCCTGTTCAATAATTTTGAGCATGTCCCCACACAGGCGGAGATGGAAAGGCTCAGGACTGAGAATCCCCATCTGTATGAAGTCGGCACGAAGATCATGAACCTGATGAATGACTACGTGGACTTTAACGCGCCGGAAATGCTCGTGGACTATCAGAAGGCCGACCAGAAGGACAGGGCGGCGCTTGAACAGGAGCGGCTTAGAAGACTGAATAAACTGCAGCAGTCGGCGCAGGCCTTTTCGGAACTTTCTTACGATGATGTAAAATCTTTCTATCTTGCGACCGGCACGGAAGACAGCCGGAACTTTGCCAGGTTTGAGGATGTGATCTACAGCAAGAACAGCAAACGCACCGGAATTACGCCCGGGATCGCCCAGCTTTCAGGCTATAAAAAACTGCTCGAACAGGGCGTGACGCTGGAGGAGGCAAGGCTGCTCTGGGACACGTTTAATTTCACCAGATACACGAAGAAAGAGGTCAACGGTCTCGGCGGCTTCGATATCGACTGTATACTGGAACCGCTTAAAAGCAAATGGAAGCGGGTGACGGAGCTTTCCGATACTGCACAGGAAAAGTACCGGAACGGTTTTGCGTCCCCGGAGGAAAAAGAGGAATTTTTCCGAAATCTCGGTACGGCTTATGAAGAACTGGGAACGGCTGTTAAGAATTATCAAAAACCGGATATTCCGGAAGATCAGAGGTCGCCGGAGCTTCAGAAGGCCATACAGTCTTCAGGCATGTTCTGCATGCAGATGCTGAATGAAACGGAGCTTTCGGAAAGCATCTTCCATCGTTCCGGTGAAATGCGGGACCGTCTGAATTTCCGTGACAGGGCGAAAACCTGGAAGTGGGCGGACCGTGTCGAAGTGAATCCTTGCATTACACAGCCTCTCGGCACGAAAACCGGATATCTCGGCAACAGGGACAGTAAAGAAAATATTGATTACAGGGCGATGATGGATGCTGTTTCCGATGCCATGCGGATGTCCCGGCTCAGAAACCGTGATGCGGCCTGTGATCTCGGGCTCGGGGAAAGCTGCCGCAATGCCGTGGAGAAGGGTACAGCCTATATGTACGATGTGCTGTCCTCGCTGCCGATTACAGACCGGAGACGGCTCGATTGCACACGCCAGCGTTTTGCGGGTACTCTCGGGATCATGCGCCTGATGGACCCCCAAAAGGCGGAGGAGATGCGGAAGAATGCCGCTCCGGTATTCGGCCGGGAACTGAGCTGGAATGAAATCCGTCAGATGACATTTGAAAAACCCAATTTCATCCGCTATTACGAGCTGCACACCGGAAACGCCGTTCAGAACCTGCCCGACAACAGGCTTGGTGAGTATCTGGCAAAGTCTGCAGCGGCCATGTTTTTCTTTGATGATCCGAACAAAAAGTTCAGTGTTGATATTCCCAGAAAGTATGCGGCAAAACTTCAGGAAATGCCGGACTTCAAGGCGGCGATGCGGGCGGCGGGCCCCGAGACTGTGCGTGAGGTGCTCCGCACCGGCGACCGGCAGAGAATTGCACAGATCGTCAACGGCGGTCCGCGGCGCTATGCGGTTTCGAATGAGTCAAAGACAAGGCTTCAGCAGCTGGCCGCGAAAATGAACGCCAACAACCGCAGCAAGGAATGGACCGGTCTGAAAGCCGCGCTTGAAAACGGCGGCATGCAGAACAGCCGCAAGGTTTTCAGCGCTGTGGAAGACTTCCTGAAGGGCAAGAAATCTGTCAGCCGTGATCCGGTACGCAGACAAGAAGTGAAGCTTGCGCTGGACGCACTCGCGATTGTTGCAGAGAACGGGGACGAAGTTGCAAAGGCACGGGCACAGATCCTCGTGGACCGCTTCAACCAGGTACGCCGTACGCATCCGGGCCAGCCGAATTATATTGATATCCGGGACTTCGGACATGATCCGGAGCCGCAGGTACAGGTGCAGGGTAATCCGGAAGCCGGACAGCCGAACCGGAACGCCTGATGAGACCTGTCGGAGTAATTATACCGATGCCGAAGTATCTTTTCGGCTCTTGACAAATCCTGAAAAACAGTTATACTAATACCTACAGCGTTGATGAGGACAGTAGCAGACCGGATTTTTCATGAAAGCGAAGGGCGGACGGTGGAAGCGCCCCGATGAAAAGGTCCTGTGAAAACCACCTCGGAGCGGCCCCAATCCGGCCCGTCCCTGCCGCGTCAGTGCAGAAATGAAGGCGGAAGCGATACAGGCTTTCGTAAATAAGGGTGGAACCGCGTGTATTTCACGCCCCTTGCTTGAGGATTTCAATCCTGGCAGGGGGCGTTTTTCAGTTCCGCAGGCGAGTTCTATGGCTGTATGTCCCTGCCGGAGCATGATTATGAGGTACTGTTGGATGGTGAAACGGAAATGCTTGGAGGTAATTGTCATTATGGGAATTCTGGCTTCTCTGAGCAGCCTTTTCGGCTGCACGCGGAAACCGGCCGGTGAACAGGACGGTGTAAAGGGCTCCGTCGGTCTCGGGGAAAAAGCCGTCGACAATGAAAGCGGCGTGACTGGCTTTTCCTATTACTACGCTGAAAGTCCGCGCGGCGAAAACTATTCCTATCAGGTCAAAACCGAAGACGGGCAGATGGTCTTTCTCTATGAGAACATCGAATACCGGGACCGGGGCGAGATGAAGATTCCCGTGACAGATCAGCTTCTCCAGGATCTGACGGACTTATACAAATCCCTCAGGCTCGCCGAATGGGACGGTTTCAGCCGCTATAATACACTGGAGCGGGACGGTTACAGCTTTGCGCTTTCCATTTCTTTTGCCGACGGAAAGGACATGAGCGCGAGAGGGGAGAATGTTTTCCCGGAGAGATACAAGGAATTCAAAGCAAAACTGAAAGAGATTTTCGGGCCGCTTTGTGAAGAGGCAATCGGGGAAGAATAGGAAGATACAGAAATATATCATAGAGAGGAGAACATCATGAAAATCACACTGAAAGACGGCTCTGTAAAGGAATATTCCGAGCCGAAGTCCGTATTTGAAATCGCAGCCGACCTTTCCGAAGGCCTGGCGCGCGTTGCCTGCGCAGGACTCGTGAACGGCGAAGTCGTGGATCTTCGCACCGTTATTTCCGAGGACGCGGAGCTTCAGATCCTGACCGCTTCCGATCCGGAGGGCGGCCTCTCGACACTGCGGCATACCTGTTCCCATGTTATGGCTCAGGCGATCAAGCGCCTGTATCCGTCGGCGAAGCTTGCGATCGGCCCGAGTATTGACAACGGATTCTATTACGATATCGATTTTGAGGAACCGATCACGGCCGAGGACCTGCCGAAGATCGAGGACGAGATGAAGAAAATCGTCAAGGAAGCACTGCCTCTGGAGCGTTTTGAACTTCCCCGCGAAGAGGCGCTTGCTTTGATGAAAGAAAAGGAAGAGCCTTACAAGGTCGAACTGATCGAAGACCTTCCGGAAGATGCCGTCATCAGCTTCTACAAGCAGGGTGATTGGGTGGACCTCTGCGCCGGCCCGCACCTCATGAATACAAAGGCAGTCGGAAAGGCATACAAGCTTCAGAGCATTGCCGGCGCATACTGGCGCGGCTCTGAAAAGAACAAGATGCTGACAAGAATCTATGCGACGGCATTCGGCAAGAAGGAAGAGCTGGAAAACTACCTGACGATGCTCGAGGAAGCGAAGAAGCGCGACCACCGGAAGCTCGGCAGGGAACTGGACCTCTTCATGCTCTCGGACTACGGCCCCGGCATGCCCTTCTTCCTGCCGCACGGCGTAATCCTGAAAAATACGCTGATGGACTACTGGCGCAGGGTGCATAAGAAAGCGGGTTATGTCGAGATCTCGACGCCGATTATCTTAAACCGCGTGCTGTGGGAGACCTCCGGCCACTGGGAGCATTACCATGACGATATGTTCACGCTCTCGACGGAGGACGGCGAATTCGCAATCAAACCGATGAACTGTCCCGGCAGTATCCTTGTTTACCAGAATCAGCCGCGTTCCTACCGGGATCTGCCGCTTCGCCTTGCGGAGCCGGGCATTGTTCACCGCAATGAAAAGTCCGGGCAGCTGCACGGCCTGATGCGTGTGCGCTGCTTCACGCAGGACGATGCGCATACCTATATTACGCAGGACCAGATCAAGGATGAGGTTCGGAATATTGTCGAAATCATCGACAATATGTATAAGCTTTTCGGCTTCACCTACGGCGTTGAACTTTCGACGAGACCGGAAGATTCCATGGGATCGAACGAAGAATGGGAAGCTGCGGAGAACGGACTTCGGGATGCGCTCGAAGCCCTCGGCCTTCCCTATACGATCAATGAAGGAGACGGCGCGTTCTACGGCCCGAAGATTGACTTCCATCTTGTGGACTGCCTCGGCCATGAATGGCAGTGCGCGACAATCCAGCTTGATTTCCAGCTGCCGCAGCGCTTTGAACTTGAGTACATGGGCGAAGACGGAAAGAAGCATCGCCCGATCATGATTCACCGGGTCGTTTTCGGCTCGATCGAGCGCTTCATCGGCATTCTGACGGAACATTTCGCAGGCGCTTTCCCGACCTGGCTCGCTCCGGTGCAGGTGAAGGTGCTCCCGATCTCCGACAAGTATGAGGCCTATGCAAAGCAGGTGGAAGAAGCACTGGAAGCGGCGGATATCCGTGTTGAAGCGGACCTCCGCTCCGAGAAGATCGGCTACAAGATTCGTGAAGCCCAGCTCCAGAAGGTACCGTACATGCTGATTGTCGGCCAGAAGGAAGAAGAAGCAGGACTCGTATCCGTCCGCTCCCGCGTGAACGGTGATGAGGGCCAGAAGAGTCTTGCGGACTTCCTTGCCGCACTTCAGGAGGAAATCCGCACGAAAGCAATTTCCGAAAAGAAAGCGGAGTAAAAGAGAAACCGTTATTGGGGGCCGGATGAACCGTCAGTGGTTCAGCCGGTCCCTCTTTTTGCCCTTTTGTATACCCTTTTGGGGCTTTTTACAGGCCGATAAAAAGAATTGATTCTGCAAAAGAACTGTGCTATAATATTTCGGAATATGGCCCGGAAAACCCGGCACATGTGAAAGAGGAACTTATGGAACTTCAGAATATCGGCGGATATCCGTCGATCAATGCCTTTGTCGAAGGGAAAATTCAGAAGCTGGAGCAGACGGAACACAGCTTCCGCGGAATCTATCCGCTGTTCTTTTCAGAGAGTGAGAATGTGCTTTACGAGCGGGGCCGCGGCTACCGGATCGAGAAGATCACCTACGGCGAATGCCGGGAAAAGATCGAAAAGAAATCCATTATGCTCCGGAAACTGCTCTCGGATGCAGAGGTTTCGAAGGGATCGGTCATTGCCGTTTATCTGGAAAACTCGGTCGAATGGATTGAGATGTTCTGGTCGGTTCTTCATGCGGGATACAATCCCTTCTTCCTGAACATGCGGCTCGACGATGAGACGCTTTCGGAGGCCATGCGTTCCGCCGGGGCGAAAGCTGTGATCTCAAATGAGAAGGAATTTGAACTGCCGACAATTCTGCTTTCCGATATCATTCCTGCGGAAGGGGCTTCGGCTGTAGCGGCGGCAGCGGCTTCTGACAGTTTCGGCGATACGATTTACGTCATGTCCTCCGGGACCTCAGAGCATGTCAAGATCTGCGCCTATACGGGCGAGGAATTCTACCATATCATCCGGAATGCGCGCGAGGTCGTCCGCGACTGTGCGCTCATGAAAAAGCATTACGAAGGCGAACTGAAGCAGCTCTGCTTCCTGCCTTTTTATCATATTTTCGGGCTTGTCGCCGTCTACACCTGGTTCGCCTTTTTCTCACGGACCTTCGTGGAGCTTCGCGACATGGCGCCCGATACGATTGTCAACACAATCCGGCGCCACAAGGTGACGCATATCTTTGCGGTGCCGCTCTTCTGGGAAAAGGTTTACAGCCAGGCAATCAGCACGATCCGAAAGCGCGGCGACAAAACCTTTGAGAAATTTGAGCGCGGGCTTTCAATCTGCGACAAATTGGAAAAGATGCCGAAACTCTCGCGTGCCTTCAGTAAAAAGGCCTTTGCCGAGGTCCGGGAGAACCTGTTCGGGGAGAGCATTTCCTTCCTGATTTCCGGCGGTGGTGCCATCCGGGAAGAAGTGCTTCGCTTCTTCAACGGGATCGGCTACCATCTTTCGAACGGCTACGGGATGACCGAGATCGGTATCACATCCGTGGAGCAGACCGATGCGCCTGCGGTGCTGAATTCGGGTTCGGTCGGGAAGACTTTCAGTTCCGTCCGTTATCAGATCAACGAAGACGGGGAACTCCTGATTTCCGGGAATAGCCTCGCCCGTTTTGTGATTGTCGACGGACAGCGGATCGATCGCCCGGAATGGTTCAATTCGCATGACCTTGCGGAAGAAAAGAACGGAAACTTCTATATCCTCGGCCGGAAAGACGATCTTCTCATTGGGCCTTCCGGCGAAAACCTGAACCCGAACCTTTTAGAGCCGAAGCTGCAGGTAACGGGCGTCCGGGAGTTGTGCCTCCTGAAAACCGAGGAAAACGGCCAGGTTCAGCCGGCACTTCTTCTCTCGGTGAACCGTTTCAGCACGAAGGAGAAGCTTCAGGCGATCCGGGAGCAGGTGCTTTCGAAACTGCAGGAGCTGAAACTGCAGTCCGAAATCCGGAAGATTTATTTCACCGGAGACGAGCTTCTGCAGGGGAGCGAGTTCAAGCTGAACCGCATCCGTCTCTCACGGGAACTGCAGTCGGGGGTGATTCCTTTGCTCGATCCGGACACAGTGCATGAGGAAAAGCTTCCGGAAGATCCGCTTCTTCTCAGAATCCGCGGGATTTTTGCCGCGGTGCTTCAGAAGGACGAGTCGGAGATTCCGTATACCGCGGACTTTTTCGCGGACCTTTCCGGGACAAGTCTCGATTATTTCGCGATGGTTTCGGAGCTTCAGAACGAATTCGGCGTCAGCTTCCCTGCAAACGGGGAGCAGAGCCTGAATACGCTTCGGGGAATCTATGAGTTTATCAAGGCGGGGATGTAGGATGTTCTGGATTCGTTTCTGGAATTGTTTTGTAAAGGTGACCGGCTGTGTGGTCCAGTTTTTTGCCTTCCGGACCAAAATCACTTACGAAGACAAAAATATTCAGAACAGATTCATCAAGGGACCGGCGATCATCATCTCGAACCACACATCGGTCTTTGATTATGCGGTGTACCTGTTCGTATTCTGGAGCCGGACGCTCCGGGTGCAGATGGCGGAGCTTCTGTTTGACATGAAACCGCTGAACATCCTGCTGAAGCTTCTCGGAGGCATCAAGGTCGACCGGAACAGCCACAATTTCGGCTTTATCGAAAAGAGCTGCGACATCCTGAAAGAGGGCGGCGTCGTCGGGATTTTCCCGGAGTCGCGGATTCCGCTGCCGGATGAAAAACGTCCGCTGGAGTTCAAAACTTCCGCAGCCTACATCGCGCTTCGTTCGGAAGTCCCGGTCATCCCGGCCGTGACGAACGGTTCCTATTTCAACAAAAAACGTGCCCGCGTCTTGATCGGAACGCCGATTAATGTGCAGGATTTTACGGATGAAACACTGTCGGAGCGGGAAAACATTCAGCGCGTAAGCGACGGGCTGAGGGCCCGGATTGCTGAGATGATGGAGAAGCAGGAAAAGGAAGTATGAAAGAAAAAATCCTGAACATCATTTATAAAATCGGCTTCTGGTTCATCAAGATCACTGCCGCGCCGGGGCTTTTGTGGTTCAGGCCGAAGGTGATCTATCCGGGCGGGAAGAAGATCAGGATCAAAGGCGGGGCACTTTTGATTTCGAACCACATCACAATGCTCGATCCCTACTATATGCAGTATTTGGTGTGGTACCGGAACCATCACTTCATCTGCCTGAAGGAGTTTTATGCAAAACCCGCCCGCGCCTTTTTGTTCCGGTGTTTCCAGTGCATCCCGGTGGACCGGGAAAATACGGGGACGGCAACCATGCGCGAGATCAGCAAACACCTGAAAAACGACGAGCTTGTCTGTATGTTCCCGGAAGGCCGCGTCAACACGGACGGGACGGAACACCTGGAGATCAAGCAGTTCAAATCGGGTATGGTGCTGATGGCGCTGATGGCTGGAAAGCCGATCGTTCCGATGGTCATGAAGAAACGGAAAAATATATTCAGCCGACTTCAGGCTGCAATCGGTGAGCCGGTGGACGTTACTTCCTTCTACGGAAAGCGGCCGACTGTCGCACAGATTGATGAAATTACGGATTACCTGCAGCAGAGAGCAGAAGAACTGCAGGAACTTTTGGGGGACTGATATGGAAAGAGAAGAAATCATCGAGAGACTGAAGGAGATCCTGCTTTCGGAAGACGACCGTAAGGCCGATCTGATTGAGAACTGCACGGAAGACATGAGCCTTGCGGAAGATCTGGGCTTCAATTCCGTTGCCCTTCTTTACATGGTTATCGATATTGAGGAGAGCTTCGGCATCCGTTTTGAGAACGTCGGCATCAATGATTTTGAAACCCTCGGCGAGGTTGTGGACTATATCGAGGAACAGCTTGGATGAAATGGAGCCCTGAGGAGCTTTTCTTCGGCGATATCGCGCGTGTGAAGATCGGCTCTGTCTACCATTATGGAATATTCTGCTCGGAGCAGGAGGTTATCGCCTTCGGCTATCCGCCGCTTCGGATCCGGGAGATCAAAGACAGCGAGGTACGGGTGGTTTCGACCGATATCGAGACCTTTTCCGCCGGGAACTTTGTCGAGCGTGCGATCCTGGACTCCGCGGAGAAAAAGCGTGCGAAAACGCCGGAAGAGATCGTATCGGCCGCAAGGGCACGTCTCGGCGAGGGCGGATACAGCCTGCTGCACAATAACTGCGAGCATTTTGTCAACGAGTGTGTGTTCGGTGTGCGGCGCTCCTCCCAGGAGGATGAAGCCCGCGCGCGCTGGAACAAGCGTCCGCTTTTTGCGGTATTCGTTATGAAGCTTCCGGAGGACCTGGAAATAGAAAAGCTGTATCCGAGGGAGCGCAGCCGGGAAATATTCCTGTCCGGAAACAAAGAAGTGAAGAAGCAGCGCTATGCAGTGTGGAAGCTTCTGGAGCGGGCGGTTTCGCGGTGCTTCGGCTACAGTTTTACAGATCTGCATTTTCATAAGAGCCGCGAGGGGAAGTGGTCGGCAGATGAATTCCAGTTTTCGCTCTCGCATACGGAGACGGCGGTTGCGGTTGTCGTATCGAACGCCCCCTGCGGGATTGATGTGGAAGACAGCGAAAGAAGAGGTGAATATTACGGGAAACATCCGGAGAAGCTTCCGAAGCTGATTTCAAGGATCCTGAGCGAAAAAGAGAAGGAAACCATCGTCCCGGAATCGGCATCGCTTCTGGATTTTCTTCGCATCTGGACGAAAAAAGAAAGTGTTTTCAAGGCCTACGACGGGAAGAAATTCATCCCGGATGGGATTGAACTTTCAGACTACAGGACAAAGACTTTCCGCGTTTTGGAACTTCCCGAACTCATTCTTTCCGTGTCCGGTGATCAGATCGATCAGCTGATGGTATATACGGAAGAGAACGGAAGCCTGAAAAAGATCCCTGCGGAAGAGATGGAGGAAATTCTGTGAAAATCGTTTTGTGGATATTCCTCGTGCTTCTGTTTCTGTATCTCGTATTTGTCCTTGCGCCTTCCGTCTTTTCCTTCCTGTACAGCTATTCCCGCCGCGAAGGAAAGGACCTTGACACGCTTCCCGTAAAATGGCTTCAGAAGACCCAGTACCGGGACCACCTGGATCGTATTTTTCAGGGAAACCGCTGGTACCGCGAACAGGCGGAGAAAATGCCCGTCTATACGATTCAGTCCTTTGACGGACTGAAGCTTGCGGCGCATTACCTTGACCAGGGAGCAAAGAAATTGGCGATCCTCGTACACGGATTCCATACGACGGTCGGCAACAATTTCGGCGTGATTGCGCAGGACCTTGTGGAATTCGGCTGGAATCTGCTGTTTGTGGACCAGCGCTGTTTCGGAAGCTCTGAGGGACATTTCTGCTGCTATGGGCTGAAGGAACAGTACGACGTCCTGTCCTGGATTGATTTTGCAGAGAAAGAGTTCCGTCCCGAGGAAATCCTTCTGTTCGGCGTTTCGATGGGCGGTGCGACGGTTTCCTTTGCGTCGGACAAGATTGACAACCCGAAGGTGAAACTCGCCGTGAACGACTGTGCGTTCACCAGTATTTATGAACTGCAGATGCTGACCGCAAAGATCTTCCGGGTTCCCGGAAAGGTCATGATGCCCTATGTGGAGCATTTCACGAAATGGTTCCTCGGGATCAACATCCGCCAGTCTACGGAGGAGTCGCTTCGGAACGCAAAAGTCCCGTTTTTCTTTATCCACGGGGCGGCGGACGAGGCGGTGCCTCTTGAGTGGGGCAACCGAAACTATGCTGCATGCGGCTCCGAAAAAGAGCAGCTTGTGATTGAAGAAGCCGGCCATGCGGTCGCTTACATTGCATCGGGAGATGACGGAAAAGAAAAACTCCGTCAGATTTTGAATCTATATTTCTCATAAAAAGAGGAGGAAAAACATGAGTAAAGAGTATGTAATTATGGCTGATTCTACCTGCGATCTCTCAAAGGATCTGCGGGAGGAGTACGGAATTACGGTCCTGGCAGGCCATGTGAATGCGCCGGACGGCAGGGAATACGATGTGATGCCTGACTGGGACGAGAACTTCACCCAGGAAAGCTTCTATTCGGCGCTGAAGAAGAACCCGGCCGGATTCCAGACCGCACCGCCGAGCGTTTATGAGTCAGCGCAGGCGATGGAAGAAGCCGTGAAAGCCGGAAAAGATATTATCATGATGACGATCTCGGGGACCATGAGCGGCTGCTACAATTTTGCCCAGAGCGGCGCAAATATCGTGCTGGAAAAATATCCGGACGCGAAAATCGTCATGGTGGATTCGCTTCGTTTCGGACCGGGCTTCGGCCTGATGTGCTGCTGTGCAGGCGCGCTGCAGCAGGAAGGAAAGAGCCTCGAGGAAGTCGTTGAATGGCTCGAAGAGAATAAAGGCCGCTTCCATCAGGCTGGCTGGCTGGATGACCTCAGTTTTGTCGCGAAGAAAGGCCGTCTCACGCATGCGAAGGCTTTCTTCGGAACACTTGCAGGCGTCAAGCCGCTCGGCGAATTTGACTACAACGGCATGACCACCGTAATCGGGAAGGCATCCGGCGCGAAGGCTGCCTATGCGGCGCTTCTGACCTATATCGAGAAAACTATCGAGAACGCGGAAGAGCAGGTGATTTTCATTGCCCAGACCGACCGCATGAAACAGGCAGTCATTTTCAAACAGATGATTGAGGAGCGCTTCCATCCGAGAGACGTCCGGATCATGGATGTGCATGTGTCCTGCGGCGTCAACGTCGGCCCGGGCCTCATGGCAGCATACTACATCGGAAAACCGATCAGCAAGGATTTGGCGGAGGAGAAGGCGATCATCGAAGCCGCGCTGAACCAGAAATAAGGGGAGAAATATGAAAAAACTGACAAAACGGCCGCAGATGCTTCTGTATGCCATCTCCGGTATGGGCGTCAACATGCTCAACCTGATGATGGGTTCCTACATCTGCAGCGCACTGCTTGTAGGCGGCTTCGGCGAAAAGGCGATTCCCTACCAGACCTATACCGGGCACGACCTCGTTATCGCCGGTGTCTGGGCGGTCTTCGTACTGGTCGCGAAGATTCTGGACGGCATCATCGATATTCCGATGGCGAGTTTTACCGACCGGCTGAAATCCCGGTTCGGACGCAGAAGACCCTCTCTTGTGATCGGCCTTGTGCCGATGATCGCTGCGTATCTTCTGTTCATGCTGATCCCGGACAAGTCCGGCGCGAGCCTCGTGAATACGATCTACTACGGCGTGATGCTCTGCATTTTCTACAGCTTCTACACGCTGACGATGGTTACCTACTACGCAACCTTCACGGAGATCGTCGACAATGTGCAGGACCGTACTTTTATCAGCAATGTCAAGTCGGTCTGCGACATCGTTTACTTCATCCTCGGCTACGTAGCGGTCCGCGCGCTCTTAAACGGCATCAATATCCGGCCGGTTGCGCTGATGGTGCTTCCGATTGTTCTCACCATGCTGATCCCGCTTTTCATGATCAAGGAGAAGTCATCGCTTCCCGAGGATATTGAGAAGAGACGCGCAGCGGGTGAAGAAGAAGCGGATTCCGAAGAACCGCTCCGCACGGTCGGTCTTGTAAAATCCCTGATCGCGACCTTCAAAAACCGGGCTTTCATCATCTGGATGTTCGTATATTCCCTGATGACTTTCGGCGTGCAGCTTTTCCTGGGCGGCATCAACGAATACTTCAGCTATGTCGGCATGAACATGATCTTTGTCATGATGTCCGCTTTCGCGCCGGTACCGTTTACGCTCCTGATTTACAACCGGCTGATGAAGAAGCACGGCTTCGGCTTCTCCTTCCGCTATACGCTTCTGATGTTTGCACTCGGGATGCTCTCGATGTTCGGCGTTTCCTTCCTGCCGCAGGGGACCTTAAAAACCGTGCTTTCGATTGTGGCAGGGCTTTTATCCTCCTTTGCGATCGGTTCTCTCTTTGCGGTTGCCTACTCCGTTCCGGCGGAGCTTGCAGCTGAGGAAGAGAAGAAAACCGGCATCTCGAACTCCGCGATGTATTTCGCGGTGCAGGGCCTGTTCTCGGGCGTTGCGGCCGGCATTGGCACAGGCGTTGTGCTGACGGCGCTGAAGGGTAAGGAAGGCCAGAATTCCGGCGCAATCGTATATATGACGCTGATTTCGGCGATCGCGATGCTTGTCGGTTTTCTGCTGACATATATCCTTCCGAGATCGATTGTGAAAATGGGCAAAGAGAAGTTGTAATATCAGGGTCAAAAGCTTTCTCACACCGCAAGCTTGCTTGCTGGTGGGAGAATGGCTTAATGACCCGCCCAACATGGAGCACGGAGTGGGAATTTATGCCCACGAGAGTGCGGAATGTGGGAGGATCGTGGGAACACGGTGCGCGCGAGGGAACCTGCCGCGTCAGCGGTGGGCGTACGGTTACGAAGTGCGAAACGATCCGGATATATTTTTATATAAAGTGTAAAAAGTATGAGAGCCAAAAGAATCAACGGGACCGATTTCGAGAAAATGCTGAAGAACGGCCATGCCAATCTGAAGATGCATGAGGAAGAGGTCAACAAACTGAATGTATTTCCGGTGCCGGACGGCGACACCGGTACCAATATGCGCATGACGCTGGAACATGGGATCCGTTCCGCAAAATCCGACCCGCATGTCGGAGCCTACCTGAAAGGGATCAGCGACGGCATGCTTCTTGGGGCGCGCGGAAACTCGGGCGTCATCCTGTCCCAGATTTTCCGGGGCATTTATCTTGCGCTCGCCAGAGGCAGTTCGATTAATGCCGGAGATATGCGGAATGCGATGATCCGCGGCTATCGGGAAGGCTATGCGGCTGTCCTGAAGCCGGTAGAGGGCACGATCCTGACCGTATCCCGCGAGGGTGTGGAAAATATCCGCACGCAGATTACGCGCCAGACGACCGTCGACACTTTCCTCAGCATGTATGCGGCGGAGATGCGGAAAAGCCTCATGAATACGCCGGAGCTGCTGCCGGTCTTAAAGGAAGCCGGCGTCGTCGATTCCGGCGCCTTAGGCTACATCCTGATCGTCGAAGGCATGATCAAGTACCTGTTCGGCGAGGAACTGGAGTTTAAGCCGGCGCTTTCCGAAGGCGAAGAGGAGCTTCCCGTCGACAACGTGGACGATTCCCTTTTCAATGAAAACAGTGTCTTTGAGGACGGCTACTGCCTGACATTTTTGCTGCAGCTCATGAAAGGCGCGCAGTACAACCAGAAATTCAAGCTGGACCAGTTCATTGACGACCTGTCCGCGCTCGGAAATTCGATCGTGGCTGTACAGAATGACCGCCGGGTCAAGGTGCACGTGCACTCCATGAAACCGCACCGGATCATCCGCGCGGCGCAGGAATACGGCGAATTCATCAGTATGAAGATCGACAATATGCAGATCCAGCACAATGAGCATGATACGGTTGTCGTGAAAAAGACCGAGCACAAGGTGCTTTCGATTGTCGCGGTCACGAACGGAGCCGGAATGCGGAAGACCTATGAGGAGCTCGGCTGCGACTGCGTTTTAGAGGGCGGCGCGACCATGAATACCTCCTCGAAGGAATTCCTGGACGCCTTCTCAAAACTGGACTGCGACCACATTGTCGTGCTTCCCAATAACAAAAACATCCGTCTCGCAGCGGAACAGGCAACCAAGCTGTACAAGGGCGTTCCGGTGACGGTGCTCCCGACAGTCAGCACTGTGCAGGGCTACTATACGATCGCAATGGATATTCAGGATTCGGCGGATATCCAGAAACGGATCCGTTCGATGCAGAACGGAATGGAAGCACTGCAGACCGTCGCTGTGACCCGTGCGACCCGCGATTACCAGGCAAACGGAATCTCCTGCCGGGAGGGCGAAGTGATCGGCCTTCTGAACGGAGAAGTTGTGACGGCCGGCGGAGACTTCCCCGATGCGATTATGGAAGCCATGCAGCAGATCGAAGGGATTGAAGACAAGGAAAACTGCCTGATTTTCGTCGGCTGCGACGTGGATGAATCGCTGAAGGATGAGATTGAGGCCAGGATCAGCGATCTTTGTCCCTTCGCGGAAGTGACCTTTATGGACGGCGGACAGCCGGTATACAGCTGGCTTGTCGGCATCAGCTGAACGAAACGGAGGACTGCATGGGCGGAATGCCGCTATGGCTCTTTATACTGCTGATGATTCTGGCTGCTGTGGTGGTCTTCTTTGTGGCGCCGACTTTAGTCATTGCAAACGGGGTCTATTTCGTCACGCTGACCCGTGCGACCAAGAAAAAATGGCAGCGCGGGCCTTCGATGGACGAACCGATTTATATGGAAATGTTCCGTCAGGGACAGGAGTGGAGAGCGCAGCACCTCGATGTCAAAAAGGACGTTCATATTATCAATGAGCGCCTGAACCTCTACGGCGAGTACTATGATTTCGGCCACAAAAGAGCCGTCCTGATCCTGCCCGGGCGCATGGAGACCTGCCTCTACGGCTGTTACTTTGCCGAACCCTACCGGGACGCAGGCTACAACATCCTGACCTATGACAACCGCGCCCACGGACTTTCCGACGGGCATGTGAATTCTCTCGGGTACCGGGAATACCGGGATGTCCTTGCCTGGTGCCGCTTCCTTCACGAAAGCTACGGCATCGAAGAAATTGTGCTGCACGGCATCTGTATCGGCAGTTCCTGCGCACTGTTTGCGATCACCGCGCCGGAATGCCCGGATTATGTGAAATGTATGGTAGCGGACGGCATGTACACGCGCTTTTACGATACCTTTATCACGCATATGAAGGAACTCGGCCACAAAATGGAATTCCCCGTCCCGCAGGAGGAAGCCCTGCTTCTTCGGATCTTTTCCGGCGCGGATGTCGTATTTGACGGTCCCTTCAAGCGGATTCATGACCTGAAAAAACCGATTCTTTTTATTCACAGCAAGGAGGACTGCTTCTCGCTCCCCGAGAAGACGGTCAAAATTGCAGCGGACTGTACCGCGCCGAAGCGCTTTGTCTGGTTCGAGCACGGGTATCACAGTAAACTTCGGATCGTCGATCCGGAATATTACGATGCGAGCATCAAATCATACTTGACGGAAGTGGTCGGTCTGTAGTAAAATAAATTTTTAGGAACGCAGGACCTCAGTCTGAGTGCCCGGCGCCGTATCATATCTATCTATATCATTTTCGCCTGAAACCGGCGGAAGAAAGGAAGTACGAATATGTTCTGTCCCAAATGTGGTTCTCAGGTGCCGGACGGCATCAAGTTCTGCCCTACCTGCGGTAATCCGATGCAGGCTGCAGCTCCGGCTCCGCAGCCCGTCTATCAGGAACCGGCTCCGCAGCCTGTCTATCAGGAACCGGCCCCGCAGCCCGTTTACCAGGATCCGACTCCGGTCGTAAATCCGCAGCCTGTTTACCAGGATCCGACCCCGGTTTACCAGAATACGGCACCGGTCTATAACAATGTTTACCAGGAACCGGCTCCGCAGCCCGTGAGAGCAGCTGTGGATGACGGCGGCGCTTCCACCCCGATCCTGATCCTCGGCATCATCGGTCTTGCCACTGCATTCCTTCCGTATATGGCAAGTATCGTCGGCATCATCGTTTCCGCGATCGGCAAGGGCAAAGCGAAGAATTACCGCGCGCAGTTCGGCGAGCTGTTCGGCAAGGCGAAAGTCGGCAACGGCCTCGCAAAGGCCGGCGTGATCGTCGGTATCCTGATGACCATCCTCTGGTTCATCATTATCATTGTGCTGATCGTTATGGCAGCACTCGGAAATGCTGACTGGAGCGATATTTTATATTAATTTAAAAACAGCTTGACAAAGTACTCAGGCTGTGATAGTATTCACATGTTGCAAACATGGACAAGCAGAGATTCCTCTCACCTCAAGCGCCGGTAATCTGGCAGCGACAAGGTTTCTGAAAAAGATATCGGGTGTATACTGTATGCCTGTTTCAGAAATGAAGCGGATTCTCTCGTCACGGGAAATCCGCTTCATTTATTGTTCTGAAGCAGGAAAAACCCGCACTGTTTGTCCGAAACCATTGTTCAGACGCATGGATTTATATTTGGGAGGTAAGACCATTAGCGAAGTATTGATTAACGAACAGATCAGAGTACCCGAAGTTCGTGTTATCAGCAGTACCGGTGAACAGCTCGGCATCATGGGCATTGAAGAAGCACTTCAGAAGGCCGAAGAGCAGGAGCTGGATCTCATTCTGATCGCACCGACGGCGAAGCCGCCCGTCTGCAGAATCGTCGACTACAACAAATACCGTTATGAGCAGGCACGCCGCGAGAAGGATGCGAAAAAGAAACAGAAAATCGTTGAGGTGAAGGAGATCCGTTTCTCTCCGAATATTGACACCAACGATCTGAACACAAAATCCAACAATGCAAGAAAGTTCCTGGAGAAGGGGAACCGCGTCAAGGTGACGCTTCGTTTCCGTGGCCGTGAGATGGCCCACATCAACCAGACCAAGGGTGTGCTGGATGAGTTTGCAGCGACACTTGCGGACATCGCAAACGTCGACAAGCCGGCCAAGATGGAAGGCAGGAACATGAGCATTGTGCTGGCACCGAAGCCGGCAAAATAAAGAATCAGGAGGAAAGTACACATGCCAAAGGTAAAGACCAAACGCGCAGCAGCGAAGCGCTTCACAAAGACCGGATCCGGCCAGTTAAAGAGAATGAAGGCGTACAAGAGCCACATTTTAACGAAGAAGTCCACCAAGCGGAAAAGGAATCTCCGTAAGTCCACGATCATTGATCCGGCTAACCGCAACATGAAGAAGGTTCTGCCGTACATCTGATTGATACAAGGGGACAAAGGTCAGAATGCGGATGCCTGCATACGCAGTTCTGACGTTGGGACCCGAACAAACACGAACAAGAAGCCGTTTTGAAAAAACGAGCGGATTGTGAGTGTTTGCAGGCTTTCGGGAGTGCGCAGCACGGAGAAAGCCGTATCAAGCATAGTTAGTATAAAAGATTTGGAGGAAATATAAAATGGCAAGAGTTAAAGGTGGTATGGGCGCCAAGAAAAAGCACAACCGTGTGCTGAAGCTGGCGAAAGGATACAGAGGAGCAAGATCCAAACAGTACAGAGCAGCGAAGCAGGCCGTGATGCGTGCCCTGACAAGCGCTTATTCGGGAAGAAAAGAGCGGAAGCGTCAGTTCCGTCAGCTCTGGATCGCGCGTATCAACGCAGCGGCCCGCATGAACGGACTTTCATATTCCCGTTTTATGTTCGGTCTGAAGAATGCCGGCATCGAGCTGAACCGCAAGGTCCTCGCCGACATGGCTGTCAACGATGCAGAAGGCTTTGCAGCACTCTGCGATACCGCAAAGGGAAATCTGTAAGATTCGATATACCCATGACTGCGCGGGGATTCGCCTGAAGGCGGAGCCCCGCGTCTTTCATGAACTGTGAGGAAGCTCTCTATGACTACAAGAGAAGAAGCGCTGTCGGCGGCACTCTTGCTGCCGGACACCTATACCGACATTCCTTTTCACGATCCGAACTGGGTGCTGGTGCGGGTAAAGGGCTCAAAGAAGGCTTTTTTGTGGACCTATGAGAAGGACGGGCTGATGAACGCAACCGTCAAGGTGGATCCTTCCTGGCGGGATTTCTATCGGGATCTCTATCCGGCGGTTACGGCAGCTTATCACATGAATAAGGAACACTGGTCGAATATCGCGCTTGACGGAAGTGTCCCGGAAGATGTTGTGATCCGGATGATCCAGGAAAGCTACGATCTTGTGACCGACAGCCCGGCGAAACGGATTTACGAAGCCGTGAAAAAGGTTCCAAAGGGAAAAGTCG
The DNA here is from genome assembly GCA_017543275.1 of Lachnospiraceae bacterium. Lineage (GTDB taxonomy): Bacteria > Bacillota > Clostridia > Lachnospirales > Lachnospiraceae > UBA1267. The sequence continues at coordinate 25,418 of JAFYGJ010000074.1, forward strand.
CCACCTACGGCGATATCGCGGCGCTTGCCGGCAATCCGCGGATGTCGCGCGCGGTCGGAAACGCACTTCATAAGAACCCGGATCCGTCTGCCATTCCCTGCCACAGGGTTGTCAGTTCGGCGGGAAAACTCTCCGGAGCCTTTGCCTTCGGCGGGCCGGACGTTCAGGCAAAACGGCTGAGAGCGGAGGGGGTGGAAGTCAGGGACAACCGCGTCGATCTGTCAGAATACCGGATTGATGCGGCGGCTTTTCTTCTGGATGACTGAGGGCGGCTGATTGCGGCTGATTGCGAAAAAAACGCTTGACTTTTCTTCGTGAATCCCTTATACTGTTTGTCGTGCCTCCAAAGAGGGCGCGTATCGAGGTGTGGCTCAGTTTGGTAGAGCGCTGCGTTCGGGACGCAGAGGTCGCAGGTTCAAATCCTGTCACCTCGATGTTTCATAGGGGTATAGTTCAAGGGTAGAGCAACGGTCTCCAAAACCGTAAATGAGGGTTCGAATCCTTCTACCCCTGCTGAAAAAGCCTGGTCCGTTCTGTTAAAAGAACGGGCCTTTTTCTGTGCAAATTTACCGAAAAGCAGATTGACGAAAACGGAACTTTGGAGTAGAATAGAGAACGATGGGAAAAACCCGTCGGAACACTTTTTCTATAAAAGGAGAGAAGGATTATGAGAAAGTTATTAGCAGTACTGCTTGCCTCGGCAATGCTTCTGTCGGTTCTCGGACTTTCCGCCTGCACCGGCGGCAAGACTGCTGAGATCGCAGTTGTCACAGACGTCGGCCAGCTGAAGGACGGCGGCTTCAACCAGGGTACCTACGAAGGTGCTGAAGCTTACGCCAAGGCCAACAGCAAGACCTACGCTTACTATCAGCCCGCCAACGGCTCTGACGCAACCGACAATGACCGTGTTGCTGCCATGCGCCAGGCAATCAAGAACGGTGCCAAGGTTATCGTTGCACCCGGCTTCCTGCAGGCAGGCGCTATGACGACTGTTGCAATGGAATCGAAGGATGTGAAGTTCATCTTCGTCGACGGCTGGGCACTCGATGACGGCAACGGCAACATGCTCAACAACGTCACCGCGATCGTCTACAAGGAGCAGGAATCCGGCTACCTTGCAGGCTATGCGGCAGTCAAGGACGGCTACACCAAGCTCGGCGGAACCTTCGGCGGCGGCGGATCCAACCCGGCCTGCAACCGTTTCGCTTATGGCTTTGTCCAGGGCGCGCGTGATGCTGCGGATGAACTGGGCGTTGATATCGAGATCAAGATCAGCTTCAAGTACGGTTCCTCGTTCTCTGCTTCCACAGAGCTTGCGACCCAGATGTCCAGCTGGTACAATGACGGCACACAGGTTATCTTCTCCTGCGGCGGCTCTATGATTCAGAGCGTTATCGCTGCGGCGAAGGAAACTGCTGACGGCAAGATCATCGGCGTTGATACCGACCAGTCAACCCTTTCCGACCGTGTCATCACCTCTGCAATGAAGGGACTGTCTGCTTCTGTTCAGAAGATCCTCACCGAGATGTACAACGGCGAGTGGGATGCGAAGCTTGGCGGACAGGCTTCCAACCTCGGTGCTGCGGACGATGCGACCGGCCTTCCGATGAGCACCTCCAAGTTCAGCAAGTTCAGCCAGGCGGATTACGACGATATCTTCGGCAAGATCAAGAGCGGCGCGGTTACCCCGGATGCCAATGTTGACGGCTGCGATACCGCTGATTTCTGGAACAAGGCAACTGCCGGTTCTCATGCAACGGTTGTGTATGAAAACTAAATAACACCGGCGCGATTGCGGAAAGCTGTTCTTTCCCTTTCACGGCAAAAAAGGAGCTTACCTCACATGTAGGCTCCTTCTTTTATTATTCCCACAGGGAGGAAAACGTTTATGAGTGAACAACCGTATGTAATCGAAATGCGGCATATCACCAAGATTTTCGGGACACTCAAGGCAAACGATGATATCACGCTTCAGCTTCGCCGGGGCGAAATCCATGCGCTTCTCGGCGAAAACGGCGCGGGCAAGTCGACGCTGATGAGCGTGCTTTTCGGCCTGTACGATCCCGATGAGGGCGAAATCTTAAAGGACGGGAAGCCCGTAAAGATCTCCGACCCCAATGACGCGACGGCTCTCGGGATCGGCATGGTGCACCAGCATTTCAAACTCGTCGAGAACTTCAGCGTGCTCGACAACATTATCCTCGGCAATGAAGATACGGTCTTCGGCTTCCTGAAAAAGAGTACGGCCCGGAAAAAAGTTGAGGAGCTCAGCAAAAAGTACGGCCTTGCGGTCGACCCGGATGCGCTGATTGAGGACATCACCGTCGGCATGCAGCAGCGTACCGAAATCCTCAAGATGCTGTACCGGGACAATGAGATCCTGATCTTCGACGAACCGACCGCAGTGCTGACGCCGCAGGAAATCGACGAGCTGATGCAGATCATGAAAAACCTGGCTGCAGAAGGAAAATCCATTCTCTTTATTACCCATAAACTGAATGAAATCATGGAAGTTGCGGACCGCTGCTCAGTGCTTCGAAAAGGCCGCTACATCGGCACGGTGGATGTCAAAAACACCACCAAGGAAGAGCTTTCCGAAATGATGGTCGGACGTTCCGTGAATTTCGAGGTTGAGAAGAAGCCTGCAGAACCGAAGCAGGCAGTGCTCGAGGTGAAAAACCTGAGCGTTCACAGCATTTCCCATCCGAAGGACGCAGTCCGGAATGTCAGCTTCACGGTTCGGGCAGGTGAGATTACCTGTATCGCCGGTATCGACGGCAACGGACAGACGGAGCTCGGCTACGCGCTGACAGGCCTTGCGAAGGCGGAACACGGCAGCATTATTTTGGACGGGGAGGATATCACCAAAAAGAGTATTCTCTACCGCGCGGAACACGGCATGAGCAATATTCCGGAAGACCGGCACAAACACGGCCTGATCCTGGATTTCTCCCTGCAGGAGAATATCGTGCTCCGGCGTTACCGCGAGCCCCGTTTCCAGAATCACGGGCTGATCAAATTCGACGAAGTCCGTAAATACGCCGATCAGCTGATTGAGGAATTCGACGTCCGGTCCGCTGCCGGCGCCGAGTCGACAGCGCGTTCCATGTCCGGCGGCAACCAGCAGAAAGCCATCGTCGCAAGAGAGCTCGATCACGAACACAAGCTTCTGATCGCAATCCAGCCGACCCGCGGTCTCGACGTCGGCGCGATTGAATTCATTCACAGCGAAATCGTAAAGAAGCGCGATGAGGGCGCGGCAGTTCTCCTGATTTCCCTCGAACTGGATGAGGTGATGAGTCTTTCCGACCGGATCCTTGTAATCTATGAGGGAGAAATCGTCGGCGAACTGGATCCCAAGAAGACCACGGTCCAGGAACTCGGCCTGTACATGGCCGGCGCGAAACGAGATCAGGGAAAGGAGGCGTAAATCATGAAAAAACTGACAGAAAAACAGGGCTTTAAATCAGTCCGCGCCTCAATTCTCTGTATTCTGGCGGGACTTGTCGTAGGATTTATCGTCATGGTGATCCTGAGCTTCTTCAACGACTGGATCACCGTCGGCGACGCATTTTACGGACTCACGATTCTTTTGGGAGGTCCCTTCTCGAGCGGAACCGCACAGTATATCCGGACCAATATCGGCGATATGATGTTCTACGCGACGCCGCTGATTATGACCGGTGTTTCGGTCGCGATCGCTTATAAAACCGGTCTGTTCAACATCGGTGCAGCCGGACAGTTTTTGATGGGCACGATGGGCTCGCTTCTTGTGGCGCTCAATATCAACACGACCGGAAAGCCGGCGCTCGGCGTCCTGGTCTGGATTCTCGCTCTCGTAGTTGGCGCCGTCTTCGGCATGCTCTGGGGCGCGATCCCCGGCTTCTTCAAGGCTGTCTTCAACGTCAATGAAGTTATCGTCTGCATTATGACGAACTGGATTGCCGCGAACATCGTCAGCTGGGTTTTCGGCGCGATGCCGCATCTTGTCAACAGCGGATCCGGCAAATCCGGATACCTGATCACGACTGCGGTTACCGGAAACGGAACACCGAAAATCGGCCTGAACAAGCTGTTCTCCGGGTCGTATCTCGACCTCGGAATTGTGGTGGCGGTGCTTCTTGCGATCATCATCTATATCATGCTCACAAAGACCACTTTCGGTTATGAACTTCGTGCCTGCGGCGCCAACAAATACGGCGCTCGCTATGCAGGCATGAACGAAAAACGCAACATTATTCTTTCCATGGCGATTGCGGGCGGTCTTGCGGCAATCGGCGGTGCGATCTACTACCTGAACCCCGGCATCGAATTCAAATTCGACAGCGCCTACGGCAAGCTTCCGGACTACGGTTTCAACGGCATCCCGGCAGCGCTTCTTGGGTCCAGCAATCCGATCGCGGTCATCTTTGTCAGTCTCTTTATCCGGTATCTTTCGATCGGCGGCGACAACCTGCCGAGCGCGGGCTTCAACAAGTACATCGCGGATATCATCATCGCGCTGATCATTTACTTTGCAGGCTTCTCGCGGCTCTTTAATGACATCCTGTCCAGAAGGAAGAAGACGACTGCGGCGGCTCCGGTTGCCGAAGGCGGCATCAGTGCTGCGGCAGCTCTTGCCGGAGGCGGAACGGAAGAGGTGCTGAAGGAACCGGATGATACGGCGGAAGACGCGGACAGCGACGTGGAGCTGATTCCCGAAGACGAACCGGAACCGGAGGAGGAACAGAAAGAACCGGATGATCCGGAAGATAACGGAAAGGAGGCGGATCTGTAATGGTATTCTTACTTCAGAAAACACTGGTTTACGCGGCGCCCCTTTTGATCGTTGCGCTGGCAGGTATGTTTGCAGAGCGTTCCGGCGTCATCAACCTGGCACTCGAAGGCGAAATGATCTTCGGCGCCTTTATCGGAGCCATTGTTGCCCGCTTTTTCTCCATGGCGGATATCCTGACCGGAAATATCCAGCTGATGTTCTTCTTGGTGCTGATGATTTCCGGCGCAGCGGCAGCAATCTTCTCGCTCCTTCTGTCCCTTTCAGCAGTTACGCTGAAAGCAGACCAGACGATCGGCGGTACAGCGCTCAACATGCTGGCTCCCGCAATCGTAAACGCCTTTGCGCTTTCGCTGTTCAACAGTGAGAAGATTCAGATGCCCGCGAATTTCGCAGGCTACGTCATCAAGAACCCCAATCTTCCGGCTCTGGTGCAGATCTTCGGCGACAAGGCGTATCTTTCAACCTATATCATTGTGATCATGTTCATTGTGCTGTCCATCTGGATCTACAAGACCCGGACCGGCATGCGGCTCCGTTCCTGCGGCGAGCATCCGCAGGCAGCGGCTTCCGTCGGTATCAACGTCTTCAAGATGCGGTATCTCGGCACGACGATTTCCGGCTTCCTGGCAGGTGTCGGCGGCTATGCCTATATCGCAACCATCGCGGACGGCACGGCGGAATCCTCCGTCGGCGGCATGGGCTTCTTGGCTTTGGCGATCATGATCTTCGGCAACTGGAAGCCGCTCGGAATTGCCCTTGGTGCGCTTCTGTTCGGTTTCCTGAAATGTATCGGACCGGTTTCCTCCTCGATCGGATTTTTGGACAGGCTGGGCCTTCCGATGTTTTTCTACAACATTATTCCCTACCTTGTGGTGCTTGTGGTGCTGGCGATTACCGCCAAGAAGTCCGGCGTACCGAAGGCAGAGGGTATTCCTTACGATAAAGGTATGAGGTAGACACCGTGCGGATGTATGATCTGATACGGAAGAAGCGGGACGGAGGCACTCTTCGTCCCGCCGAAATCCGGTGGTTTATTGAAGGTGTAACAGACGGTTCAATCCCGGATTACCAGATTTCCGCCCTGCTGATGGCGATTTACTATCAGGGGATGAACTTAGAGGAGACGAAGGAACTGACCTTTGCGATCCGGGATTCCGGTGAAAAGCTGGACTTTTCTTCAGTCGAGGGCATCCGGGCGGATAAACATTCGACGGGCGGCGTCGGCGACAAGACAAGCCTTGTTGTGGTTCCGGTCGTGGCAAGTCTCGGGGTCAAGGTCGCGAAAATCAGCGGCCGCGGGCTCGGGCATACCGGCGGGACAATTGACAAGTTAGAGTCGATCCCGGGCTTCCGGACGGACATCCCGGAAGAGGATTTCATCGCCCAGGTGAACCGGATCGGAGCTGCGATTATCGGCCAGACACATGAAATCGCACCGGCCGACAAGAAACTCTATGCGCTTCGGGACGTGACGGCAACTGTTGACAGCCTGCCATTGATCGTATCATCCATCATGGGCAAGAAGCTTGCAGCAGACGATGACGTGATCGTACTCGACGTCAAGACGGGATCCGGCGCCTTTATGAAGACAGTCCGGGACAGCAGGCGGCTCGCGCAGACCATGGTGGAAATCGGGAAGGCGGCCGGGAAGAAGATCACGGCACTGATTACCGATATGGACCGGCCATTGGGCTCTGCAATCGGAAACGCGCTCGAAGTCATCGAGTCCATTGAGACACTGAAGGGCTCCGGCCCGAAGGATCTGACGGACCTCTGTATGGCGCTTTCCGCGGAAATCCTGTACCTTTCAGGGAAGGGAGAGAGCCTCGAGGAATGCGACCGGATGGCAAGGGAATCGATCCGGTCCGGGAGCGCGCTTGAGGTTCTGTCGGAAATGATCCGCTCCCAGGGCGGAAATCCGGATGTGATTTCGGATTACAGCCTCTTCGGGACGGCAGCGGAAACCCTGGAGGTGTGTTCAGATCGGGACGGATTTATTTCGGGCATGGATACCGAGGGCATCGGAAGGGCAAGCCTTCTTCTCGGCGCCGGCCGGAATACGCTGGAGGATGTGATCGACAATACAGCCGGCATCCTGCTTCTCCGAAAGACCGGAGACCGGGTGAAGACAGGCGATCCGATCGCGAAACTTTTAACCAGCAGTCCCGCAAAAATCCCGGCGGCAAAGGAACTTCTGCTGCAGTCCCTGACTTTTACGGAGAAGGCACCGCGGAAGAAACCGCTGGTTCTGGACCGGATCAGTTAAGTTTGGAAATAACAGTTATGGCAAAGTTATATTTTAAATACGGCACTATGGGCTCCTCCAAGACCGCCCAGGCGCTGATTACCAAATTCAATTACGAAGAGCGGGACATGAAGGTGCTTCTTCTGAAGCCCGCAATCGACACCCGGGAAGGAGAGTCTGTCGTCCGCTCGCGGATCGGGCTTTCTGCGCCCTGCATCATGGTTCCATCTGACCGGAACCTTCTCAGGCTGTATCTCGAGGAACACCGGGACATCGATGTGATTATTGTGGACGAGTGCCAGTTCCTCGCACCGGAGCAGGTGGACCAGCTGGGGATCATCTCCATGGAATACGACATCCCGGTCCTGTGTTTCGGGCTTGCGACGGATTTTCTGACGCATCTCTTCCCGGGCTCGCAGCGGCTCTTCGAGATCGCAGAGTCCGTTACGGAAATCAAGTCGGTCTGCCGCTGCGGTGCGAAGGCAACCGTGAATGCCCGTTTTGACGAACAGGGTCATGTGCTCTTTTCCGGGAGCCAGATCATGATCGGCGGAAACGACCGCTATGAGGCCATGTGCCGCAAGTGCTGGCTCAGAAAGAAGAAAGAACAGGAGGCAATCGGAATTCAATGAATATCAGTGAAATCCTTTCGAAATGCGACCATACGCTGTTAACGCAGACATCAACCTGGGAGGATATCCGGGGCATTCTTGATGACGGCATGAAATATCATACCGCATCCGCCTGCATTCCCCCGTACTATGTGAAAAAGGCAAAAGAATACGTGGGGGACCGGCTTCCGATCTGCACCGTCATCGGCTTCCCGAACGGGTCGAACACGACGGCCGTGAAGCTTTTCGAGACCGAGGACGCGCTTCGAAACGGCGCCGATGAGATCGACATGGTCATCAATATCGGCGAACTCAAGGCCGGAAACGAGGACTTTGTCCGCGAGGAAATCCGGACGCTGAAAAAAGCCTGCGGGGAGAAAATCCTCAAGGTCATCATCGAAACCTGCCTTCTTACGGAAGAGGAAAAGGTGACGATGTGCCGGCTTGTGACGGAAGCAGGCGCAGACTATATCAAGACTTCGACCGGTTTTTCGAAGGCAGGGGCGACATTCGCGGACATTGAACTGTTTGCGGAAAATATCGGCCCTGATGTAAAAATGAAAGCGGCCGGAGGCATTTCGAGCATCGAAGACGCGGAGAAGTTCATTGAACTCGGCGCATCCCGGCTCGGAACATCCCGGATTGTGAAAATTGTAAAAGCAGAGGAGGGAAAGAACGATGGCAGTACCGACACCACATATTGAGGCAAAGCTGGGCGATTTCGCCGAAACCGTGCTGATGCCCGGAGATCCGCTGCGCTCGAAATTCATCGCGGAGAACTTTCTCACGAACCCGGTTTTGGTGAACAATGTACGCGGTGTGAACGGTTTTACCGGCTATTACAAGGGAAAGCGCGTGTCCGTCATGGCTTCCGGAATGGGACAGCCCGCAATCGGCATCTATTCCTATGAACTTTTCAATTTCTATGACGTGCAGAACATTATCCGAGTCGGCTCCGCGGGATCCTATTCCAAAGATCTGCATGTGCGGGACATCATCCTGGCACAGGCTGCCTGTACGAACGGCAACTATGCAGCGCAGTACCGGCTTCCGGGAACATTCGCGCCGATTGCGGATTTCGGTCTTCTTAAGAAGGCCGTGGATGTCTGCGAGAAGAAGGGCGTACGCTATGCGGTCGGAAACATCTATTCTTCCGACACCTTCTATGAGGATGACAACTCGGGCATGACCTGGGCCAAGATGGGTGTCCTCGGCGTCGAAATGGAATCGGCGGCCCTTTACTGCAACGCGGCGCGCGCCGGCAAAAAAGCCCTCTGCATCTGTACGGTCAGCGATTCCTTCATCTATCCGGAGGAGGAGACGACAGCGGAAGAGCGGCAGAACAGTTTTACCGACATGATGGAAATTGCACTGGAGATCGCATGAGCAAACGGGTATTTATTATTGTACTGGACAGCATGGGCATCGGACAGGCGCCGGATGCGGCACTGTTCTCGGATGAGGGATCGGATACGCTCGCGGCGATCCGGAATCATGAGAGTTTCTACTGCCCGACACTGGAAGAGCTGGGACTTTTCAACATCCAGGGCGTCGGCGGAGGCGTGGCGCATCCGAAGGCCAGTTTCGCACGGCTTCGGGAAACCAGCATGGGCAAGGATTCGACGATCGGCCACTGGGAGATCGCAGGCGTGATATCCCCGGAACCGCTGCCGACCTATCCGGACGGATTCCCGGAGGAAGTAATCGGCGAGTTTGAAGCGCGCACCGGCCGGAAGGTTTTATGCAACAAACCCTACTCCGGGACGGAAGTCATCCGTGACTACGGGCAGCAGCATGTGGAGACGGGCGACCTGATTGTCTACACCTCTGCAGACAGCGTGTTCCAGATTGCGGCGCACGAGGACATCGTTCCGGTGCCGGAGCTCTATAAGATCTGCGAAACGGCGCGTGAAATGCTGCAGGGAAAGCACGGGGTCGGACGTGTCATCGCGCGTCCCTTTACCGGAGAATATCCCTTTACAAGAACTGCGAATCGTCATGACTATTCGCTTCAGCCGCCGAAAACGACGATGCTGGACCTTCTTCAGAAAGCGGGTTACGATACCCTTTCAGTCGGGAAAATCTATGATCTCTACGGAGGGAAGAGCGTATCGGAGCTGAACCGGACGAAGAATAATGATGAGGGTATGATCAAAACGCTTGAGATGGCGGACCGGGATTTCAACGGCATCTGCTTTGTCAATCTTGTGGATTTCGACATGACCTACGGCCACCGGAATGATGTCGCGGGCTACGCAAAGGCTATGACCAAATTCGACCGGGCGCTTCGGAAGTTCCTTCCGAAAATGCGGGACGAAGATCTGCTTGTGATCACTGCGGACCATGGCTGCGACCCGGCGACGCCTTCGACGGACCACTCGAGAGAGTGCGTGCCGATGATCCTCTACGGGAAGCATATCAAGGCGGGGACGGACCTTGGGATCCGCAGCACATTCGCGGATATCTCGGCGACAGTCCTGCAGTATTTCGGCGTGGACCAGGAGGACACGGCAGGGACGAGCTTCCTTCCCGAATGCCTCTCAGAAGCCGAAAAAGCGCCCAAATCGTCGCCTTCTTCGGAAGAGCTGATAGAAATTGCACAGGATCAGCGGAAACGCTCTTATACCCCTTATTCGGGCTTCACGGTGGGCGCAGCGCTTCTCACGCAGAGCGGAAAGGTCTATACCGGCTGCAATATTGAGAATGCGGCCTATACGCCGACAAACTGCGCCGAACGGACAGCCATTTTCAAGGCGGTCAGCGAAGGTGAGCAGAAGTTTGCAAAGATTGCAATTGTCGGCGGAAAGGAAGGAGAGACGGCGGATTGCTGTCCGCCCTGCGGCGTCTGCCGGCAGGTAATGGCGGAATTCTGCGGCCCGGATTTCATCGTGATTCTCGGAAAACCCGGCGCATACCGCGAATACCGGCTGTCGGAACTGCTGCCGGAGAGTTTTACACCGAAAAATCTTGACTGACTGACAACGGTTTTCTACCATTGAGGTATCTTTATGACTGAAAATACAACAGGAATTCCATATGAACTGTCCGCGTCCCTTTCCGGGGCGCGGACGCCTGAAATGAAGGCTTTTCTGTCCGGCATCCGGGAGAACCTGAAGCAGGCGCATAACCCCTATCTCCCCTCCTGGGAATATGTTCCGGACGGAGAACCCTATGTCTTCGGCGACCGTGTCTATGTCTACGGCTCGCATGACCGTTTCGGCGGCGATGTCTACTGTATGGGCGACTACGTCTCATGGTCGGCGCCTGTCACGGATCTTGGGGACTGGAGATATGAAGGCGTCATTTACCGGAAGGACCAGGACCCCGGTAACCCGGAGCTCCAGGGCAATCTCTATGCGCCGGACGTCGCGATCGGACCGGACGGGCGGTATTATCTTTACTATGTGCTGTCGCACTGGGGCATCGTTTCCGTGGCGGTCTGCGATGAGCCGGCAGGGAAGTACGAATTCTACGGCTATGTGCATTATGCGGACGGCACGCGGCTTGGGGAACGCGCATCCGATGAGCCGCAGTTTGACCCGGGTGTCCTGCGGGAAGGCGAGAAAACCTATCTCTACACCGGCTTCTGCGGTATTGGCGATAAATCCCGTCACGGTGCGATGTGCACCACGCTCGGCCCGGATATGCTGACCATCGTCGAGGAACCGGTTTTTGTCGCGCCGGGGCAGATGTACAGCAAAGGGACCTCCTTTGAAGGACATGCCTTCTTTGAGGGCCCGTCGATCCGGAAACGGAACGGGCTGTATTACTTTATCTATTCCTCGGAACGGAACCACGAGCTCTGCTATGCCCTGAGCCGGAATCCCCGGAGCGGCTTCCGTTACGCCGGGTGCCTCGTCAGCGGCGGGGATCTCGGCGTTTCTTCCTACAAGCCTGCGGAGCAGTGCATGTACTACACAGCGAACAACCACGGTTCGATGGAGGAAATCAACGGCGAGTGGTACATTTTCTATCACCGGCACACGAACGGTACGAATTACAGCCGTCAGGGCTGTTTTGAGAAGCTCCGTTTCGATGTGAACGGAAAGGCAGAACAGGCGGAAATGAGTTCCTGCTGCGGGATGATCCCGCTTCGGGGCGAAGGCTTCTATCCCGCGTACATTGCCTGCCAGCTTTTCACGGACGAGTTTGTCACTTATGTGCCCTGGTCGGGCTGGATGGACGACCGCTTCCCGAAGATCACGCAGGAGGGCGGAGACGGCGACGAGACTTACGCTTATGTTGCGAACATGCGCCAGGGTGCGAATGCCGGCTACAAGTACTTCGATTTCAGGGGCGTGACGGAAGTGACCGTCTGCACCAAGGGCTATGCGAAAGGGCAGCTGAATCTGAAGCTCAGATGGGACGGCCCGGTGATCGGCTCGATTCCGATTGCGTACGCGAATGTCTGGCATCTGACAACAGAGAAAATCAGCATCCCGGACGGCGTCTCTTCGCTGTACTTTGAGTATCAGGGCATGGGCCATATGCAGTTTGCAGGCTTCGGATTTCACTGAGCCTTCGCTCCATATTCCGAAGTGATGCTGCAGTCACTTCGGTAAATCGATTTTATAAAATCGAAAAAACAAAAAAAAGCGGCGGTTTTCGCGGGTAATCCGAATGAAAACCGCCGCTTTGGTTTAAGGATTAACACACAGAGCATTTGTAAACATATTTATACATTCTGCACAAATCTGACTTTTTCTGAATGTTGAAATTGTACAAACTTCAATTTTTTCCCTGCTTTCTGTTGACAAAACCGTCATTTTTATAGTAAAACAAAGCCAACATAGTAAAACGATTTACTAATGGAGACCGAAGATGCTCATACAGGTTCCGTTTGATACCTATCCGGCTGAACTTTCGGTTATTCACAATAACTGCAGCACCCAGCTTTGTGACTACAGCCGGAAGCTGATCTTCGCCGGGAGCGGCGACCAGTTCGAAGCCCTCTGGGACGAAATGATCGAAATGCTGAACGGCTATGATTACGAAAAACTGTATGAGCTCGATACCGCGGACTATCAGAAGGAAGTCGATGCCAAGGAAGCTGCCAAGGCTGCTGTTAGAAAGTAAGTTAAAAGCCCTGACAGGAAATCGATGACACAAAACAGAGCCTGCACCATAAAAAAATGAAGGCTCTGTTTAGAAAAAAGACTGAAAGGACGAGACAGGAAATGAAAGATTTATCAGCGATTCTGCCGGATGGCACGGGCTTCAACTTCTGGGAAAAACCCCAGAAATACAAAAACACACTGTATGTGGACCAGAACAGTAAAAGCGATTCTGAAGACGGTTCGAAAGAGAACCCGTTCAGAACAATTCAAAAGGCTGCGGATATCGCAGAACCGGGGACACTTGTTCTGATCGCATCGGGCGTCTACCATGAAACGGTTTCCCCGATGAAGGGCGGAAACAGCCCGGAGGAGATGATCTCCTATGAAGCTGCAGAAGGCGCGGACGTTGTGATCGCGGCATCCGAAGAGGTGACGGACTTCACAAGAAGTACGGACTGGCGCTTAAGAAACTACAATTCAACGCAGGATATTTCGAATATCCGAATCTATGAACATGACCTCGATCCCGATATGTTCCGCGGCTACAATCCCTTCAATGCCGTGAACATTCTCCACGACCGTCTGTTCATTGAATATGACAAAACGGACATGACGACCTACCTGAACCGCCGCGGCTGCATTTTCTGCGACGGAAAAGCATTGAAGCAGGTGGCATTATATAACCTGTTGGCGGCAGAAGAAGATACCTACTGGGTCGAGGCAAACGGCCAGAAAGTACACTTCCGCCTGAAAAATGACGACGACCCCAAAAACCATAAAATCGAAATCACCGTCCGCGAACAATGCTTCGCACCGAAGATCCCCTTCCTTTCCTACATTAAAGTGAAGGGCATTACAATGAAGCATGCGGCAACCGGTGCCCCGGTTCCGCAGCGGGGTGCAATCTCCGCTTACCGCGGCCATCACTGGGTCATTGAAAACTGTACGATCGACTGGTCGAACTGCGTTGGCATTGACGTCGGCAACGAATGCTGGCACCATGAACCGAACGCAGAGCAGCTGATCGGTTATTCCGTAATCCGCGGCTGTACGATCAGAGACGTCGGCGTCTGCGGCATTGCGGGACTTTTCGCCGAAGGCATGCTGATCGAGGACAACCTGATCGAGGGCACCGGCTGGCAAAAGATGGAACTTTCCTGGGAAGCGGGCGGAATCAAGCTGCACAACAGTGTGAACGGCCTGACCCGGCGGAACATTTTCAAAAACACGCTCCGCGCCGACCATATCTGGTACGACTGCGGAAACGTCAACAACCGCATCACCGGAAACCTGTTCCTGAACGGCATTGAGCAGCGGGAGGCGATCTTCATCGAGTGTACGAGAGAGGGCGTCAACCTGATCGACAACAACATTTTCTGGAACATCGAAGGCCGCTTCGACCCGAAGAAGATCCCGGTCGAGCCCGGCTCCTCCGGATGGTACAAGACGAGAGAACACGATGTTGTGAATGGCTACGCGGTCTACGGCGAAGGCACCGACCGCCTGCATGTCACCCACAACCTGATTGCAAACTGCCGTTATGGCGGGTATTACGCAAAGCCGGTCGGCTTCCGCGCATCGAAGATGGACCGCGGCGGCACCTCCAGAAAGGCGCTTCTTACGAACAACATCTTCTACGAATGCGGCGAGTCGGCGATCACCTTCCCGACTTCGGACAACAAGTCCGACGGCAACCTCTTCCTCGGCCTTTCGGGCGGATTCCTTCGGATCATGTATCCGGAACCGGAAGTGGTGCTGGATCTTAAAACCTGGCAGGAATTCTACGGCCTTGATCTTTCGAGCCAGAGCGGCTGGTTCGACCTCGAACTGGATGAGGAGAAGCTGGAGCTCACGGTCACAGCGGCGAAGAAGGACGTGCCCGGATTCCGCCGGAATGCTTCCCTTGCAAACTTTGTGAAGGATCCGAAGGCTCTTCGGCCTGTCATGGAAGATCCCTGCTGTATCTCCGATTTCTATGAAGAAGAGAAAGACCCGGCGGCAGTCGTCGCAGGACCTTTCAACGCACTTGAGATCGGAAAGAGTTATTGCATTGATCCAAGGAGAAACTGAGATGGAAAGACTGTTTCGAAATGCAGCGTTTTTAATTGATCCGGAAGAGGAGCAGAGCTATTCGCAGGCGACCCGGGACATCCTGAGTTATGTCCGGGAAAACTGCCCCGGCCCGCTTTCCCTTTCGGAGATCGCGAAGGACAGAAGCTGGAACATTGACTATATGATCCGCTCCTTCCGTCGGGACACGGGCATGACGCCGCACAAGTATATTGCGCTTGTAAAGGCGGATTACGCGGCCAGTCGTGCGCGGGAAGGGCGGAAACTGCAGGAACTGGCGGACCTTCTGGGTTACGCATCAGTATCCAGCCTGTCCGCCTCCTTCAAGAATGTGACAAATCGGAGCCTCTCTGAATTCAGACAGAGGGGAACCTGCCGGGAAGGCGTCCGGCTTGGGGCGGCTTCCTGACCGGTTCAAAGATATCCTTCCAGTCAGCTCTTCTTCGTGAGACGAAGAGCATTTACCGACATGCCCGGCGCCGTATAGACGAATTCTTTTGCGGCACCGTTCAGGCTTACTGTTTCATCCGTGACCGCATCGGGGCAGTCGATCGTGTTTTTCGCGTGCGGCTCCCCGTAGAAGCGGTCCGCTGAATAGGAACTTTCGACGTCAGTGTCCAGCGTGATCCGGACCTCATCCGATTCCTCGCGGAAATTGACGATTTTGATGTAAATTTCATTGTCCGACGCTGTCGCGACACTGCACATGGACGGATAATTCGGGAGCGTGACCTCTGCGATCTTACTGTCGTCAAGGAAGAATTCCGCTGTCTTTGTATCATAACGCGCGGAGAGCTTGTGGAATTCTCCGTCCGAAACGGTCACCGGAATGTCAGAAAGCATTGTTTTTGCGCGCACCAGTCCCCGGACGACAGAAGCTTTTCCGTTTTCAATCACGAGTTGGATCGGCTCCAGGTTGAACATTTTCCAGGGGTCTGTCGGCACCGGAAGCGTCCGGTCGTAGAAAGACAGCGGCTTCGGCGCCATTAGCACACCGATTCCGGAAGGTTTGTCTTTGCGGATCAGGACTTCCGCTTCGAACTCTCCGCAGTTCAGATCAATATCGGAAGGGTCGGAAGCCAGGGCTGTAATCGACGGAACAGCGCGATAGAAGGGCGGTTCCTTTTCGGCCTCTTCGGGGCTTTCCCGCAGAATATAACCGTCATTGAGCATTTCATATGTCCCGTAGACCTGTTTTTCGGGAAACGCGGGCTTTTTGTTCAGGACTGCATTTTTGAATTCGGTTCCGTCTGCGCCTGAGACAAAAGGCAGACCCCGAAGCGCCCGGTAGATCGGTTCGGCTTCTTCTTCGGACTGCAGCACATAATCGCCGCGGTTCCGGCTGAACACCTTGAAAGCATAATACGACGGAATCACATGGCTT
This sequence comes from Lachnospiraceae bacterium, assembly GCA_017543275.1. Taxonomy (GTDB): domain Bacteria; phylum Bacillota; class Clostridia; order Lachnospirales; family Lachnospiraceae; genus UBA1267. The sequence goes on from JAFYGJ010000074.1 coordinate 41,562, forward strand.
CTGAGATTATCGAAAATGATCAGGTTCGGATACCAGGAATGGTAGTGTACATGTTCGAAGAGCGGCGCATAGGAGCAGAGCCGGACCTTGTCCTGGTTCCGTTCAAAGCCAACCATGAACATCGCTTCCGAAACCGCGCCCCGAAGTTCGCCTTCGTAGGTCTGGTTGACGGAGAATTCTCCGACAAAGATATCGGGCTTCGTACGGTCGTAATTGTCGTAGAGACCGACGTTTTCTGCGTAAAATTCGGGCATGTTATAGTAGTGGTCATCTACGATATCCGGTTCAAGCTCCGGATCCCCGGTATTGGCAACAATCAGAAGCTCTGGGTACTTTGCAAGCACATGCTTCTTGAAATACAGGAAGCGGCGGTTGTACTCCGGCCCGTGGTTTTCATTGCCGATCTCAAGGTATTTGAGACGGAAGGGTTCGGAATGCCCCATTTTCGCGCGGTACGATCCCCAGACGGAATCAGCCGGCCCAAGTGCATACTCCAGCGCATTCAGCGTGTCCTGCAGCATGTCATCGACTTCTTCATCGTTGAAATAATAGGGCTGCCGTCCCTGGCAGGTCATTCCGCAGTTGCAGACATATAGGGGCTCGGCGCCGATGTCTTCACAGAGCTGCAGGTATTCGTGGAAGCCGAGGCCGTTTGTCGAACGGTAGTGCCACAGGAGCCAGAAGGAGGGCCGCTCCCAGACGGGGCCGATGGTCTTCCGGAAGAACATCGCGGTTTCCATCGTGAAACCCTCGACAATACAGCCGCCGGGGAAGCGCATGAAGCCGGGATGCATGTCCCGAAGCTTTTCTCCGAGGTCCGATCTGAGACCGTGGCCGCAGAAGGTATCCTTCGGCATCAGGGAACTGAAGCCGATCATGAGATCACCGCCTTCCGGCGCCTCGATCACAAAGCTTCCGGATCCGGTTGTTCCGTTTGACAGAAGTTCTGCATCATAGCGAGTGTATTCTGCGGAATCCACTGTGATTTCGGAAGATGAGAAAACCTGATCCCCATCGACAACAGAGAGCCTAAGCCGGACCGGGGATGCTGCCTTTGCGAAGCAGTAAAACAGGTAAGACTTCCCGTTTTCCTGCGGAACGCCCATATAGCCGATATTCCGGATGGAGCCGCCCCGGTCAAATTGCAGTTTCAGCGCGGCTTTTCTCACGGGGTTGAGTGTATCCTCATAATCAAGACTGTATTCACAGCCTTCCCCATACCAGGCGGGAACGGGAGTCGGCACAACCCGATTATCCCGGACCCAGGAATTCATGCCCTCGCCGTTGTTGAATTCGTCAACCCAGCCGGTCGGAGAGACAAAGGTTTTTCCGCCGTCCGTGCTGGTACAGCCTTCCGGTATGATGGAATCCTCAAAAGAGCGGTTTCGGAGCATTTCCGGGTAGAGACCGCCGTCGCCGACGTGGCTGATATCTTCAAAAAATAACCCGTACAGATCCGGAGCCGTATCAAAGCGTTTCTTTGCGGTTTTAACGGTGATGCTGCTCATGGAAACCTCCTTGTTTCTGTGATATTCTGCATTCATTATAACATGCAGAACCGGGAAAATTCATACGAATAATCGACTGATCGGAGAATTTTCATGAAAAAACTGATACTTATAGGAGATTCGATCCGTATGGGTTATCAGCGGGAAGTCGAAGAAATCCTGCGGGACCGGATGGAGGTCTTCGGGCCGAATGAGAACGGCCGCTGGTCCGGCTATACGCTGAATTCGCTGCGCTTCTGGATGCCCGAATGGCCGGGAGCCGACGTCATTCACCTGAACGTCGGACTCTGGGATACCGGGGATGACTACGGATTCGGACGCTCCTTTACGAGACTTCCGGATTACCGGGAAAACCTCGAACTGATTCTCCGTGTGCTTCGGGAGCATTATCCCGGGGGCTGTGCTGATCCTCGCAACGACGACGCCGACTCTGGACCGGGATCAGCAGGTGATCCGGGACTACAACGCGGTGCTTACGGACGTGGCGCAGGAGCAGGGAATTCTCCTTGACGATCTTTATGGCCTTTTCGTCGGAAAGGAAGAACAGTACGTCTGTCCGGACCGGCTGCACCTGACGAAGGAAGGCTTCCGGCTTGCGGCAGAACAGGTGGTACGCGTCGTGGAACAGGCGCTTTCGAATACAAAGTAATGACAGAATGAAGCTGCTTTTTGGGACAGGATAAGCGGCTGAAAGGTGGAAAACAGATGGTAACCCTGAAGGAAGTGGCGGCGGCGAGCGGCGTATCGCCCGCAACAGTTTCCAACATTTTAAACGGCAAATCAAAAGCGGGAGAGGAAACGACCCGCCGGGTTTTAGAGACGGTGGAAAAGCTCGGCTATTACCCGAACTACATGGCGAAGGGACTTCGGACCCAGCGCACCAATACGGTCGCGATTATCGCTGAGGACATCAACCAGTTTACGACGCCTGAGGTGATCGGCTCGATTATGGCCGGCCTCGAAGCGCACGGCTATCGTACAGTCCTGCAGAACCTTCGGCTGTACGAACGCTGGCAGGATACCTGGTACGACAGTGACAACGCCCTCTCATCGATGCTGAATCCGGCACTTCAGGAGTGCAAGGCCATCAATGTGGACGGAATTATTTACGTCGCCGGCCATGCGCGGAAGATTCACTGCATCCCCGACGACCTGGACATCCCGGTCGTCATGACCTATGCCTATTCCACCTCGGAGCACATTCCCTCTGTTGTGATCGATGATGAACAGGGCGCTTATGAGGTGATGAAATATCTCCTTGAGAAGGGACACCGCCGGATTGCGATCATCACCGGCCGCGGCGACAACATTCACACGCAGCTTCGTATGAAGGGGGTGACGCGGGCGATGTATGAATACAACTGCGCCTTCAACCCCTATCTCGTGACGGAAGGAAACTGGAATCGCGCGGATGCATACCCTGGTCTGGAGAGACTTCGGATCGCGGAACAGGGCGTCACGGCGGTCTTCTCGATGAATGACGAGATGGCGGCCGCTGCCTACGATGTGATCGAGGAGGCGGGCCTTCGGGTCGGCGAAGATATTTCTGTCGTCGGTTTCGATAACGCATCGATCGCCCAGTATTTTCGCCCGGGTCTCACAACGATGGAGCTGCCGCTCCGCCAGATGGGCTGGAAGGCGGCGGAGCTCTTAGTGGACATTCTTGCGGATGAAAGGCGTGCGAATTCCGAGGTCCACGCTTTCCCCTGTACTTTCGTAGAGCGGAAGTCGGTGAAGGATATTTCGGATTGACGAATCCAGACGGATAGAGTAGAATGATGTCAGGGCTTTTTCGGCCCTGACTTTTCTTCTTTTGGAGTGATTATGAGCTACAAATACGAGACCCACCTGCATACCTGTGTTGCTTCCGCCTGCGGCCGTTCGAAGGGCAGTGAATACATAGCCTACTACAAGGCCATGGGCTATGACGGAATCTTTGTGACAGATCATTTTTACCATGGAAATACCTGCGTGGACCGAAGCCTTCCCTGGCCTGAATGGGTTCACGGCTACTGCGAAGCCTATCGGGAGGCGAAAGCGGAAGGCGACCGCCAGGGCCTGAAGGTCTTTTTCGGCTGGGAGATCAGCTATGATGCCGAGGATTTCCTGATCTACGGGCTTCCGGAACAGTGGCTTGTGGATCACCCGGATGTGATCAAATGGGACCAGGCAGAGCAGTATGCAAAGATCCATGAGGCAGGCGGACTTGTCGTACAGGCGCATCCCTTCCGTGAGCGCGACTATATGACGGAAATCAAGCTCCACCCGCATCACTGCGATGCCTGGGAGGCCGCAAACGCCGGTAACGAGCCCTACCAGAACCGGCTCGCCTATGATTACGCGAAGGAACACGGTATTACGATGACCGCAGGTTCCGACATTCATCGCGTTGGCTCGACCTCTTACGGCTGCGTTTTCGGCATGTTTACCGACGAGCCGCTGAACACCGAGCAGGACTATGTAAAGCTGATCAAATCCGGGAAGGGCTTCTCGATGAATGTACCGGACGGAACCTTCCTCGTACCGGAGAAGGCGCCTTATTTCCCGACTTATGAATTTGACGAAAACCATCAGCGCGTGAAGCTGAGATATTGATTATGAAGCTGACCAGAGAAGACATCCTGAAAATCCAGGAAGAGATCGATTACCGAAAAGGCACGCTCCGGCAGGAGCTTCTTACCCATCTTCGGGAGGCACGGGCGCAGGGAGATCTTTCGGAGAATTTCGAATACACCATGGCAAAGCGCCAGAACAACCAGAACAACAGCCGTGTCCGCTATCTTGAGAACATGATCAGGACCGCACAGGTCATCGAGGACCGATCCGCCGCCGATGAAGTCGGGCTCGGCAAGTCTGTGACGATCTACATCCCCGAGGATGACGAAGAGGAAACCTATAAGATCGTCACCTCGATCCGCGGCGATTCGATGCAGGGCCGCATCAGTGACCAGTCTCCCCTCGGGCGCGCCCTGATGGGTCATCATGTCGGCGACACCATCACCGTCGCCGTCAATGACAGCTGCAGCTACGAAGCAATCATCCGGCGCATCGAGATCCTCCCGGATGATAATTCCGACGGCATCCGGCAGTACTGAAGCCTTCCCGGAGGACCCAGGCGCCGTCGCATTCGGATTGTCGCAGAACTCGCCTGCGAGATGGATGTCCCCCCTCGGCGTAGGTTCCAATACGCCTCGGAAGGACACCCATAACCCTCGGCTCGGATTTGTTGAAAGCCGATGGGATTTGTGAGGCGCCGGCGCATCCGGAGATATACACAGGTATTTCATACACGCGAGCCGAGGATAATCGTGTCTCCCCTTCGGTGACCTGGAACCGTCACCGAAGGGGAGATACGATCCCGCAGGCGAGTTTCACGATACTGCCGGCGCCGTATTGCCGGAATTTACGGCGGCAGCAACAGAGAAAAGGAGGGGCGGATTGATGGGAAAAAGCGACGATGCCATGATCCGCCTCTCTGTGCGTGATTTAGTGGAGTTTGTGTGCCGGTCCGGGGACATCGATACGAGGCGGACAGGGCCGGCGATTCAGGAGGCAATGCTCGTCGGGGCGGCAGCGCACCGGCGGATTCAGAGTGCTGAATCGGAGCGGTATCAGGCGGAGCAGAGCCTGAAGATTGAGGTGGAGATCCGGGAGGAAGGCACGGAAGAGCCGGAGGCGGTGCTCCTGATTGAGGGGCGTGCGGACGGCGTGATCACGCCGGAGGATCCGGAAGAGCCGCCTGTTATCGTGGATGAAATCAAAGGGGTTTACCGGGATATTTTCGCGATGGAGGGGCCGGAGCCGGTACACCTTGCGCAGGCGGAAGTCTATGCCTATATCATTGCGAAGGAGCGGGAGCTTGAATCGGTCGGAGTCCGGATGAGTTATGTCCAGCTGGAACTTCAGGAGGATGGGAAAAAGCAGACGCTTGTGACCGACCGCATGCGTTATTTCCGGTTCCGCTACAGCTTTGAAGAAATCCGGGAACGCTTCGAATCCTATATCAATTCTTACCGGAAGTGGGTGCTGTTTACGGTACGCCACAAGAAAGCGCGGGATGCATCTGCGAAGGGTTTCCCTTTCCCCTATGAATACCGGCCTGGCCAGAAGAAAATCGTACGCCAGGTTTATCATACGATTGCGGACGGCACGCGGCTTTTTGTGCAGGCGCCGACCGGGATCGGAAAGACGCTCGCGATGCTGTACCCATCGGTGCAGGCGGTCGGCCAGGGTGAGGCAGACCGGATCTTCTACCTGAGTGCGAAAACCGTGGCAGCCGGCGTCGCGGAAGAGGGCATGACGCTTATGGCGGAGCGGGGGCTTCGGTTTTCCTTTGTCCGGATTACGGCGAAGGACAAAGTCTGTGTTCTCCCGGAACGTCACTGCGATCCGGTGCACTGTCCGCGGGCGAAGGGGCATTTTGACCGCGTGAATGAAGCTGTTTATGATCTTGTGACACATGAGCAGATGGTAACGCGCGAGATTATTGAGGCTTATGCCGAAAAGCATCAGGTCTGTCCCTATGAATTCAGTCTTGATGTTTCATACTACACTGATGTCGTGATCTGTGACTACAACTATGCATTTGCGCCGCACAGCAAGCTGCAGCGTTACTTTTCGGGCGGATCGAACCTGCCTTATATCCTGCTTCTTGACGAGGCGCACAACCTCGTGGACCGGGGACGGGACATGTTCAGTGCAGCGGTTGTCAAAGAGGATATTCTTGCGGCGAAAAAGCTGTTTACCGGTCAGAAGACCATTACAAAATGGCTGGACCGTGCGAACAAGCAGATGCTGGAACTGAAGCGGGAATGCAGCAGTGTGACGGTGTTCCCGGATGACAGTTTCCCGAATGCACTTCTCTATACCCTCGAAAACTTGCGGGAGCAGCTGAGCCGCTTCATGGACCGGCATCCGAATTTGGCGGAATCGCAGGAAATCACAGACTTTTACTTTGAAATCAGCGATTTTCTGGACACGAGTGCATGCTCGGATGAAGGCTATGTAAATTACGCTTCCTTTGACGACCAGGGACACTTTTTCATCCGGCTTTACTGCATTAATCCTGCGGTGCGGCTCAAAGAAACACTCGATGCAGTGAAGGCTTCAGTGTTCTTTTCGGCAACCTTCCTGCCGATCAACTATTACAAGGAACTCCTCACGGGGGAGCGGGAAGACCCGGCGATGTATGTGGATTCGCCTTTCGATCCGCAGAAACGGAAACTTCTTCTCTGCGGCGATGTGAGTTCGCGCTATACCCGCCGCAGCGCTTCGGAGTACCGGAAGATTGCAGCTTACCTTCTCACGCTTTCCAGAAGCCGACGGGGAAATTATCTGGCGTTTTTCCCTTCGCATCAGTTTCTGCAGGATGCGGCGGGGGAACTTCGGGCCATGCTTTCAGAACAGGCAGAAGAGGGACTTCCTGTAGTGGAACTGATTTCCCAGAAGCGCGTGATGAGCGAGCAGGACCGGGCGGACTTTCTTGCCGAATTTTCGGAAACGCTTCGGCCGCGTTCACTTCTTGGGCTTTCGGTCATGGGCGGCGTGTTTTCGGAAGGCATCGATCTCGTGCATGAACAGCTGATCGGCGTTGCGGTTATCGGAACCGGCCTGCCGCAGGTCTGTGTCGAACGTGACCTGATCAGAAACTACTACGATGAGCATGGGGAGAACGGTTTTGACTACGCTTACCGCTTTCCCGGCTTCAACAAGGTCATGCAGGCAGCCGGACGCCTGATCCGTACGGTGCAGGATGAGGGCATTATCCTTCTTTTGGACGAACGCTTCCGCTACCGCGAAAACCTGGCGCTGTTCCCCAGAGAATGGGCAGATTTCCGATACACGGACAGCAGCTCGGCGGGACGAGAAATCCGCACATTCTGGGAGGAAAGAGAAACTTAGGTGAAAGATATGGATTTCTCTTTTCAACAGCCGGAAAACGTGCTATGATAAACACAGTCAGAAACCATCCGGGACGAATTGGGATGGAATAAGGAAAAGGAGAATGATCATGTCAAGACTTGAAGAATTACAGGCAAAAAACCCGCAGATTAAGATTTACAGTGTGCTGGATGATGAATTCCGTGGTTATGGTGCAGTGATCGATGCGGATGTCGCAGCAATGGCCGAGATGGTCAAAAAGGCAGCGCCGATCCCGGAGCAGGGCAGCCGTTATGTGACAGCCTTGAAGGAAATCGACGAGATGCCGGAAGCGAAGAAGTATAATGAACTGTACTGCGGACAGCTCGACGAGCAGTGGGGTCTCTGCTGGGGCCACAACAGTTTCCTGAATGCCCTGGAGTGGCATACCTGCAACGAATTCAATATCGGTGTGTCGGATCTCGTTCTGCTTCTTGCAAAGCGCGGCGAAATCGACAAGGAAGGCAAGCTGGATGCGAATAAAGTCAAGGCTTTCTACCTGCCGGAGGGCGTTATGATCGAAGTTTTCTCCGATACGCTGCATTTCGCACCCTGTGAGGTTTCGAAGGACGGTTTCTGGTGTGTCGTCGGCCTGCAGCGCGGAACCAACGAGCGTCTCGACCCGGATATGGAGAAGGCGCCGCTTCTTCTTGCGCAGAACAAATGGCTGATCGCGCATGAAAAGAGCCGTATGGCGGAAATGGGCTGCTTCGGCGGTATCTACGGCGAGAACTGGGAAATCAAGCCAATCAACTGATCCAATTTGTGAAAAAAACATGAATTAGCACTCGACGCTTGACAGTGCTAACAACTCATGGTATAATGCCTGTTGGGTAGGGAAGTTGGGCACCGGTTTATTGAATCTGACCGGTGCTCAATCCTCAAAGAAGAAAAAAAGACAGGAGGTATTGCCATGAATATACAGAAATTTACCCAGAAATCGATTGCGGCCATCCAGGGTGCGGAGAAGGCAGCTGTGGAGCACGGCAATCAGAAAATTGACCAGGAGCACCTCCTTTATGCACTTCTTGTACAGGAGGAGGGACTGATTCCGAAGCTGATCACCAAGATGGAGATTCAGCTGCCGTATTTCACCAATTCGGTGCAGGCACTTGTTGAAAAGCTCCCGAAAGTACAGGGCGGAAAAGCTTATATCAGCCAGGAGCTCAATGATGTATTGAATTTCGCGGAGGATGAGGCAAAGCCCTTCGGTGACGAATATGTTTCTGTCGAGCATCTGTTCCTTGTGATGCTGAAACGTCCGAACCGGGCACTTCGCGAACTTTTCCGCGAGTTCGGGATCACGAGAGACCGGTTCCTCTCGGCGCTTCAGGAAGTCCGCGGCAACCAGCGCGTCACGTCAGATCAGCCGGAGGATACCTATGAGGTGCTTGAAAAATACGGCCGGGACCTTGTGGAGGAAGCGCGGAACCAGAAGCTTGATCCGGTCATCGGCAGGGATGAGGAAATCCGGAACGTCGTCCGGATCCTTTCGAGAAAGACCAAGAACAATCCGGTGCTGATCGGTGAGCCCGGCGTCGGAAAAACCGCCGTCGTCGAAGGCCTTGCACAGCGAATTGTGCGCGGTGATGTGCCGGATTCCCTGAAGGAAAAGAAACTGTTCTCGCTGGATATGGGCGCGCTGGTCGCCGGTGCGAAATACCGCGGCGAATTCGAAGAGCGGCTGAAAGCGGTACTTGAAGAGGTACGGAAATCTGAGGGCAGGATCATCATGTTTGTCGATGAGCTGCACCTGATTGTCGGCGCCGGGAAGACCGACGGCGCGATGGATGCCGGCAACATGTTAAAGCCCATGCTTGCCCGCGGCGAACTGCACTGCATCGGCGCGACAACGCTGGATGAGTACCGAAAATACATTGAAAAAGATGCCGCGCTGGAGCGGAGATTCCAGCCGGTTCTTGTAGACGAACCGACGGTGGAAGATACCATTTCGATCCTCAGGGGTCTGAAGGAACGTTACGAAGTCTATCACGGCGTCAAGATTACCGACGGCGCACTGGTGTCGGCGGCCGTCCTGTCGAACCGCTACATTTCGGACCGTTTCCTGCCGGACAAGGCGATTGACCTTGTAGACGAAGCCTGCGCGCTGATTAAGACGGAACTGGACTCGCTGCCTTCGGAACTCGACTCTCTTCAGCGGAAAATCATGCAGCTCGAAATCGAGGAAGCGGCGCTGAAAAAGGAAACCGACCGGCTTTCGCAGGAGCGGCTTCTGGATCTGCAGAAAGAGCTTGCGGAGCTCCGGGAGAATTTCAGCGCACAGAAAGCGCAGTGGGACAATGAAAAGGCTTCAATTGAGAAACTGCAGAAACTCCGTGAATCGATCGACCAGCTGAACCGCGAAATCGATGCCGCGAAGCAGCGCTACGACCTGAACAAGGCAGCGGAACTGCAGTACGGTGAACTGCCGAAACTGCAGCGGGAACTGGAGACGCAGGAGCGGGCGCTTTCCAAAGAAGACCTGCATCTTGTCCACGAAGCCGTGACTGAGGAAGAAATCGCCCGGATTATCAGCCGCTGGACCGGTATTCCGGTATCCCGGCTCAGTGAGACCGAACGGGAGAAGACCCTGCATCTTGCGGACGAACTGCATAAGCGGGTCGTCGGCCAGGATGAAGGTGTCGAAAAGGTGTCGGATGCTATCCTGCGCTCGAAAGCCGGGATCAAGGACCCGAAGCGGCCGATCGGCTCCTTCCTGTTCCTGGGTCCGACGGGCGTCGGCAAGACGGAGCTCGCCAAGGCGCTTGCCCAGAGTCTTTTTGACGACGAATCCAACATGGTCCGGATCGACATGAGCGAATACATGGAGAAGCACAGTGTCGCACGGCTCATCGGAGCGCCTCCCGGATACGTTGGTTACGACGAAGGCGGACAGCTGACGGAAGCGGTGCGCCGCAAACCCTACAGCGTCGTGCTCTTCGACGAGGTGGAGAAGGCACATCCGGATGTCTTCAACGTACTGCTGCAGGTCCTTGACGACGGGCGGATCACCGATTCACAGGGCCGGACTGTGGACTTCAAGAATACGATTCTGATCATGACTTCGAATATCGGCTCGCAGTATCTGCTTTCCGGTATCGACGAACAGGGCGGGATCAGGAAGGAAACGGAAGACCTTGTGATGGCAGAACTTCGGCTGCATTTCCGTCCGGAGTTCCTGAACCGGCTTGACGAGACGATTCTCTTCAAACCGCTTACCAAAGACAATATCAGCGCAATCGTGAAGCTGATGCTTGCCGACGTGAACCGGAGGCTTCAGGATCGTGAGATCTCGATCCGGCTGACAGATCAGGCGGCGCAGTATGTGATTGATCACGGCTATGATCCGCAGTTCGGCGCTCGGCCGCTGAAACGATATCTGCAGAAATATGTGGAAACCGCAGCGGCAAGGATCATCCTCGAAGGGAATATCTCCGAGGGAGATGTGATCGAAATCGACGTCGCAGGAGACGGCCTTTCGTCGCGGACAGTTCACGGCGCGTGAGAAAGAAAAGAATTATCCAAGATCATTTATTCAGCAGATCAGCTGACTTGATTGACAGAAGTACGGAGGTAAAACGATGTTCTGTACCGGCTGCGGAAACCAGATGAATGAAAACGCGAAATTCTGTACGCACTGCGGAAAACCGAATCCGCGGATGCAGGCACCGGGAAGCGGCACGGGTGCGCCTGTGCCGCCTCCGCAGCCACAGAATTCAACACCTCAGGGCTATAACCAGGCCGGCGGCAATACTGCACCACAGCAGACCTATCAGCAGCAGTACAGTGCGCCGCAGCAGAATGTCCAGCAGCCGAATTACAGTCAGCAGGCTTACCGGCAGCCGCAGCAGAATAATACGCCTCAGCCGGAACCGAAGAAGAAGTCCGGCGGAAAGATCGCGCTTCTGATTATCCTGCCGGCGGTCGGCGTGCTTCTTCTGGCGGGTGTAGTGCTCGGGATCGTGTTCCGGGAAGAGATTGCGGATCTGTTCCGAAATGAACCGGCCCAGTATACAACGGAAGAGCCGGATGAGACCTTTCCGTCATCCAACAGCATGAGTGATCTGTTGGACGGATCAACGGATGAGACGGACGAAACCGAGGAGCTTCCTTCCTCACAGAGCATGATCGACATGCTGGAAGGATCGACGGAGGAGTCCGGAGAGGAAAGCACGGAAGAGCCGGAAACCACGACGACAGAGGAAGAAACAACCACAACCGAGCCCGAAACGACGACTGAGGAGGAAACCACAACCGAGGAAGAGACTACGACCGAAGAGGAGACGACTACGGAAGAGGAGACCACGACCACTGAGGAAGAAGGCCTGTCGGCGCTGGAACGGCAGATGGTCGGCTTCTGGATCGGCGACCAGACATCCGAAATCACCATGCGCGAAGACCACAGCTGTTTCTATCAGGAACCCAACAACGTCAACAACGAGCGGGTTTATAACGGCGTGGACTGTGAATGGCGAATCGTCGGAAACAGGCTCCTGATCGTCGGCGCTGCGGATTATATCATCTATGCAGACCTCGATCCGGGCGTGGACAACAATGTGATCCGGGTCCGCTCCGATGCGGAGGAATGGAATACCGAAGACTTTGTCAGACAGTAAGGGACATTTCATGGAACAGTACACAGTCAGCGGAATGAGCTGCGCGGCCTGCCAGGCGCGCGTGGAAAAAGCGGTGAGATCAGTGCCGGGCGTGACCGAATGCTCGGTCTCTCTTCTCACGAATTCCATGGGCGTCGAGGGGACGGCTTCGGCTTCGGATATTATCCGGGCTGTAGAAGACGCGGGCTACGGTGCCGCGAAAAAAGGCATTGAAAAAAATACAGCCGGGAGCTCAAGACTCGCGGCAGAGGAAGAGGCGCTTCGGGACCGGGAAACACCGGTCCTCAGGAAGCGCTTTATTCTGTCAGTGGGCTTCCTGATCCTGTTGATGTATATTTCAATGGGGCACAACATGTGGAACTGGCCCCTCCCGGCTTATTTTGAGCATAACCACATCGCGCTTGGTCTGACCCAGATGATCCTGGCGCTTGTGGTGATGATCATCAACCAGAAGTTTTTCACGAGCGGCTTCAAATCGCTTCTTCACGGCGCTCCGAACATGGATACGCTGGTAGCACTCGGTTCTTCAGTGTCGTTTGGCTGGAGCCTCTTTGTGCTGTACCGGCTGATCGGAATGGTGAGTACCGGTGCGCCCGGCGCCGAAGTCATGGAGGTCTATCATAAGCAGCTTTATTTTGAGTCTGCGGCGATGATCCCGGCGCTGATCACGGTCGGAAAGATGCTTGAGGCGATGTCGAAAGGCCGCACTACGAATGCGCTTCGCGGTCTCATGAAGCTGGCTCCGAAAAGCGCGGTGCTTCTTGTGGACGGCGAAGAGCGGGAGGTTGGGATCGATGCGGTTGCTGCGGGTGATATCTTTGTCGTCCGGCCCGGCGAATCGATTCCGGTGGACGGCGTGGTGCTCTCCGGAACAAGCGCGGTCAATGAATCCGCGCTGACCGGCGAATCCATTCCAGTGGAGAAAACAGAGGGCAGCACGGTCAGTGCCGCAACCATCAACACGTCCGGTTACCTTCAGTGCCGGGCAACGAGGATCGGCGAAGATACGACACTCCAGAAAATTATCCAGATGGTCTCGGATGCGGCGGCGACCAAAGCGCCGATCGCGCGGATTGCGGACCGGGTTTCGGGCGTTTTCGTACCGGCAGTGATCGGAATTGCGGCGCTGGTACTTCTCGGCTGGCTCATTTTCGGACACCGGGACCTCGCCTTTGCATTGGAGCGGGCAATCTCGGTTCTCGTGATTTCCTGCCCCTGTGCACTCGGACTCGCAACGCCGGTTGCAATCATGGTCGGAAACGGCCTCGGCGCAAAGAACGGTATTCTGTTCAAGACAAGCGAATCGCTGGAACAGCTCGGCAAGACGCAGATCGTGGTGCTTGACAAGACCGGAACGATTACGGAAGGGGCGCCGCGCCTGACGGATCTTTCGCCTGCATCCGGCGTAACAGAAGAAGAGCTTCTGCGCATCGCGGCTTCTCTTGAACAGAAATCCGAGCATCCGCTGTCAAAAGCCGTTACGGAATACGCGGAAACAAAGAAGATCCGCCTTGATGAGAGTACGGATTTTGAGGCGGCAGTCGGAAACGGGCTCTCGGCCCGGATCGAAGGCGCGCTCGTGCACGGCGGGAACCGGAACTATATCAGCGCCTTTTCGGAGATTCCGGAAGAACTGCAGAATCAGGCAGATCAGTTCTCCGAAGGCGGGAAGACGCCGCTGTTCTTTGAACGGGACGGACAGCTTCTCGGCGTGATTGCGGTCGCGGATGTCCTGAAAGCGGATTCAAAAGACGCGATCAAGAGCCTTCGAAACATGGGCATTGAGGTCGTCATGCTGACCGGCGACAACGAACGGACTGCGCAGGCAATCGGCAGGGAAGCCGGTGTTTCAAAGGTCGTCGCGGGTGTGCTGCCGCAGGGTAAGGAGGAAGTCATCCGCAGCCTGCAGAAGCGCGGAAAAGTCGCGATGGTCGGTGACGGCATCAACGACGCGCCGGCGCTGACAGCGGCGGAAATCGGGCTTGCGATCGGCGCGGGAACGGATGTCGCGATCGATTCGGCGGATATTGTGCTGATGAATTCGAATCTGTCAGATGTCGCATCGGCGATACGGCTTTCGCGGCGGACGCTTCTCAACATCCATGAAAACCTGTTCTGGGCATTCTTCTACAACCTTGTGTGCATTCCGCTCGCGGCGGGACTGTTCCGTCTGGAGATGAGCCCGATGGTCGGCGCTGCGGCAATGGCGCTTTCGAGCTTTACAGTCTGCATGAATGCGCTCAGACTGAATCTTTTCGATCTGCACAGCACAAAACACGACCGGCCGCTCCGAAAGCCGGCGCTTCCCGAAGGCGAAAAAACGGCTGTTTTAAAGGCCGGCAGAGAAGTTGATACAAATACTTACACAAAACCGGATACAGCCGAAAACGGGGCAAATACGGGCTCTGAAGCAGTCCTGACAACGAAAACACTTCTTGTAAAGGGGATGATGTGCGAACACTGCGAAATGACCGTGAAAAAAGCGCTCGAAGCGCTGCCGGGTGTGGAGGAAGCAGCAGCAGATTTCCATCAGGGAACTGTAGAAGTGCGCTTTTCTTCGGAAGTGTCGGAGAAAGATCTGAAAAAAGCCATTACGGAAAAGGGTTATAAATACCGGGGCTGTCGGAAGCAGAACAATCAGGAGTGACAGAAGGGTTTTTAAGGTTTGCGGAAACTCTGACACAGAGGAATGCGCGCAGGTCATTTGAACCGGAAAGGCAGAAAATGGATTTACGGATCAGACGGTTCCGGGAAGAAGACGCAGCGGCTGTCTCGGAAATGATCATCCGGACGCTTCGGATCACCAATTCGAAGGACTACCCGATGTGGATGCTGGAGAATCTGATGCAGCGGGAGAGGCCGGAGGATCAGGTCAGTCTCGGCAGGCGGGCACATTTTTATGTCGCAGAGGATCAGGGAATTATAGTCGGCTGCGGCGCTGTGGGACCTGGTGAAAAGAGCGGTGATCCCTGCGGGATTTATTCGATTTTCACGGCGCCGGAGTACCAGGGGAAGGGTGTCGGCCGCAGGATCATGGAAGCGCTGGAAGCGGATGAGTATGCAGCCGTTTCGGGATGGATCGAGCTGCACGCATCAATCACAGGACTGAACTTCTATCGAAAATTGGGCTACGAGTACAAAAACGGCTTTGAAAAGCCGGATGAAAACCTCCTGTACACACTAAAAAAGCGGCTCGGACAGGAATCAATACAACCAAACAAGCGAAAGAGAGGGTGAACGATGTATTACAAAGAAATGGGCGGCCTGAAGGTTTCTGCCCTCGGCATGGGCAACATGCGGCTTCCGAAGATCGAAGGCGAGAACGAGAAAATCGACCGCGAGAGAGCGCAGGAAATCATTGACTATGCGATGAGCCACGGCATCAACTATTATGACACGGCTTATCGCTACCACGGCGGTGAGTCCGAGCTTTTCATCGGGGAAGCACTGAAAAAGTATCCGCGGGAAAGCTTCTGTCTGGCGAGTAAATTCCCGGGCCATATGATGGTGAAAAAGGAAAACGGCGTCGTCGGCTTCACCTCAGGACTCACCGGCTGGCCGGATTCGACGGTCCCGGGCGTTTTTGAGGAACAGCTCAGGAAATGCCAGGTGGATTATTTTGATTTCTACCTCCTGCACAACATGAACGAGAACAGCCTTCCGATGTATGACGATCCGGAGCTTGATATCATCGGCTATCTTCAGAAGCAGAAAGCAGCGGGAAGAATCCGGCATCTCGGCTTCAGTTCGCATGCGCAGTCGGCCCGGACAATCGATGATTTTCTGACAAAACACGAGGGCGTTTTCGAATTTGTCCAGATCCAGCTGAACTATCTCGACTGGAAGCTCCAGGACGCAAAATCGAAGTATGAAGTGATCGCGAAACACGGCCTTAAGGTGGTCGTCATGGAAGGCATCCGCGGCGGAAGGCTTGCGAATCTGCCGGATGAGGAGATGAAAAAGCTCCGGGCGGTACGACCGGAGGATTCGGCGGCGCGCTGGGCGCTTCGGTGGCTTCAGACGCTTCCGGAAGTGTCGGTGGTGCTTTCCGGTATGTCAAGTTTTGAGCAGATCGTCGAAAATGTCGAAACCTTTGAAGAGCCGAACCCGGTCAGTGATGAGGAAAAGGCGCTGCTTTCGGAAGTTGCGGATTCGATGCTTTCCTGGGTACCCTGTACGGCCTGCCGCTACTGCACCGAGGGCTGCCCGATGGAGCTGGAGATTCCGAAGATTATCGCAGTATACAATGCAGTGAAGAACGGCGAACGCGGAAGAAAATATGATCCGGATGCAGTTGATCCATCCCTTGACCCGCGGCGCTGCGTTGGCTGCGGTTCCTGTGCCGCGATCTGCCCGCAGAACATCGCAATCCCGGATATCATGACAGAATTCGCAGAAATGCTGGCGTGACGGATGAGGTATTTATGAAAATCTGTCTTCTGAACGATTCTTTCCCGCCGGTCATTGACGGCGTGGCAAATGTCGTACTGAATTACGCAAAATATCTGCCGGAAGATCACAATGTTCCGGTCATCGTGGGTACGCCGCAGTATCCGGACG
>JAFYGJ010000075.1:0-18468 GCA_017543275.1 Lachnospiraceae bacterium
AGTCAGGATTTCGGGCTGGTTCAGGAAACTCTCAAGTTTTGTGAAAAAGTCCTCCATGTCCGAAAACAGACCTTTCTCCCAGGGCTCATATCCTTCCCGGAACTTCAGCGTGTAATCCGCGGCAGCGAGACTTGCCATTGCGTTTTTCGCGTCGTCCGGCAGCAGGCAGGCGTCCGTGATCTGAAGGTCCGAAAGGCTGACCGCATTCATACAGGCAATCAGTTCCTGTTTCGGCGGAACCGAATTAAATTCGATGTCCGCATATTCTCCGTCCGAAGTGAGTCCGAGCCCGAGCGGCGTCGCGAAACTCATCTCCTGGTGCGGAGAAAAGCCGTTCGAATACTTCACATCCAGTTTCGCCCTTCGGTTCAGCTTCTGGAAGTACCGCATGACATCAAGATGCCCGATAAAGCGGAGGTTTCCCTGCTTACTGAATTTCAGTCTGATTTTCAACGCAGACACCTCCTCCTGATTTCCTCATGCCGCATCCGCTGCATTTTTCACGGCAGTTCGGCGTCACTTTTCCGAGACGCGCATTTTCCCATTCGCGCTCCAGATACCGTCTCGATACGCCGATATCGATGAAATCCCATGGCAGGATTTCCGAAAGATTCCTTTCCCGATAATTGTAGAAGTCAAATGTGATGCCAAGCTCCTCCATGCACGCAAGCCAGACGTCATACTTCATATGCTCTGCCCAGGCGTCGTACATACAGCCGCGCCGGTAGGCAAGCTCAATCAGATCGCAGAGTTTCCGGTCTCCCCGGGCAAACAGGCCCTCAAGCTCGGTCTGTGTGTCGCTGTGATAGTGATACACAAGAGACTTTCGGTTCAGCTGTTCCCGCATCGTATCCTTTACAAGATAGGCTTTTTCGGAAAACTCCTCCGCACGGAGCATCGGAGCCCACTGGAACGGTGTGAAGGGCTTCGGCACAAAGAAACTGGTGGAAGCCTGCACCTCCACTCTTCCGCGGCGCTTTTCCTTCGGAATGGTTTCATAGTAGACCGCAGCGATTTTATTGGCCAGCACCGGGATTTCCCGTACGTCTTCCTCTGTCTCGAAAGGCTGGCCGAGCATGAAATACAATTTTACCTTGTTCCAGCCGCCTTCAAAGGCTTTCCGCGCGCCTTCCAGGATTTCTTCCTCCGTCAGGCCTTTATTGATGATGTCCCGGAGGCGCTGGGAACCGGCTTCCGGTGCAAAGGTCAGACTGGACTTTTTAATATCCTGGATCCGGCCCATGATGGAAAGCTCAAAACTGTCAATCCGAAGAGATGGTACGCCGATATTGATCTTATGCTCCTCACAATACGGCAGAATGAACTCCATAAATTCCTGGAAGTCCGAATAGTCGGAAGTCGCGAGCGAGCTGATATTCAGTTCCTCATAGCCTGTGGATTCGAGCATCTCAACAGCCGCCTTTTTCAGGAATTCCAGCGAACGGTTCCGCGTCGGGCGGTAAATCATCCCAGCCTGGCAGAAACGGCAGCCGCGGATGCAGCCGCGCATCACTTCCAGCGTCGCGCGGTCCATCATGCCGCGGGACAGCGGGACAATCGGACGCAGCGGATACGGAAGGTCATCGCCCATATCTTCTCCCAAAGCTTCCTTCCGTACACAGATTTCGCGGCGCACGGTTTCCGGCGCATGCGGGTCTGTGCTGTGGAAATCCGCGATGGTTCCGTCCTCATGGTATCGGACTTCGTAAAACTGCGGCACATAGAGCCCTGGGATCTCCGCAAGCGCCTGCAGCACCTTTGTACGTGACGAATTTCGGGCCTTACAGGCCTTGTAGGCCTCTACTATGGTATCATATCCGGTTTCGGCTTCACCCATGTAAAACACGTCAAAAAACGCAGACATCGGCTCGGGATTGTAAGCACAGGCACCGCCGCCGATTACGATCGGATCGGATTCTGTACGATCCTTTGCCCGTAATGGAATTCTCGAAAGATCCAGTACCTGCAGGACATTTGTATAGCACATTTCGTACTGCAGCGTGATCAGCAGAAAATCGAAGTCCCGGACCGGGCGCTGCGACTCAACCGCAAACAAAGGAATGTTCCGTTTGCGCATGATCTGATCCAGATCAGTCCAGGGACTGTACACGCGGTCGCACATCGCGTCCGTACGGCGGTTGAACTGCTCGTAAATGATCTGCATCCCGAGATTCGCCGTACCGATTTCGTATACATCCGGGAAGCAGAAAGCGACCTTTACGTCGTAATCATCCGGGTTTTTATTGTATGCATTGTATTCTCCGCCGATATAGCGGCTCGGTTTTTCCACCGAAAGCAGAATATCGTCGGAGAGTGCAAGTTTACTCATGGTTTATCTCCAGATTTTTTCAGGTTTTTACTCTCTTCTTCTGTTAGTTTTCTTGCCTCACCGGGTTCAAGCCCCTGAAGGTTTAAGGGCCCGAAACACTCCCGCCGAAGATACAGGACCTCACAGCCGATTTTCGCAAACATCCTCTTCACCTGATGGTATTTTCCTTCGGAAATTGTGAGGCGCGCAGAACGTGCTGACAGCTTTTCAAATCCGTCTGCCGGCTTTGCGGTGAAATCCGAAAACGACATAGGCCGGGAAAAAAGTTCAGCCGCATTTTCAGGAAGATCTGAACGAAGCTCAGCATAATAGGTCTTTTCCACATGGTACTTCGGGCTCAGAAGCCTGTGTGAAAGATCCCCGTCATTTGTCACAAGAAGCAGTCCTTCCGTATCAAGATCGAGCCTTCCGACAGGCGCAAGATCCTTTCTTTTCGAAGGAATCAGCTCCATGACAGTGGGTTTATTGCGGTCTTCTGTCGCTGTCAGGTAGCCGGCCGTCTTATACAGAATCCAGTATTCATAAGGGGAAAGGTCCACCGGGTTTCCGTCGAAAAGAACCTGATCGGCTTCTGACACCTGCCGATCAGCCTTCCGGACAGTCTCATCATTCACTCTGATTCTGCCTCTTATGATCAGCTCCCGGACTTCTTTTCTTGTACCGATGCCCTGATCCGACAGGGCTTTATCAAGGCGCAAATTTCCTTCCTCCCCGTGATATACCAACTGCCGCGCAGCAGGTCTTCTGCTGCGCGGCACAGGTTCTGAAAGATCATCGATTCAGCAATCAGTCTTCCGTATAATCGGGATCCTTGCTGTAATCCTGGTAGTTGTTACCGCGGTTGTAATTGCGGTTGTTGTTCCGGTCGCGCTTATTGCGGTCATTCCGGTCATAACGGTCGCTCTTCTCTTCGCGCTCCGCCTGCGGAACATAAGGCTTGTTGGCATCCTTGATCGAGAAGCTGTAGCGGCCCATCTTGTCCTTGCCGAGGCAGACAACATCAACTTCGTCACCGATATTCAGCACGTCTTCCACACGGTTGATGCGTTCCTTCGCAACCTTCGAGATATGAACCATGCCCTCCTTGCCGGGAGCAAACTCCAGGAAAGCGCCGAATTCGCGGATCGAAACGACCTTGCCATGCAGCTTCTGGCCTTCATAGAACTCGGTCACGATGATCTCGACGGTCTTCTTGGCCTTTTCCATCATCTCCGGATCGGTGCCGCAGATTGCGACAGAACCGTCTTCCGAAATGTCGATCTTCACGCCGCACTCGTCGATGATGCGGTTGATGACTTTTCCCTGCTTGCCGACAACATCGCCGATTTTCTGGGGATCGATCTGGATCGTAATGATCTTCGGGGCGTATTTCGAGAGTTCCGGACGCGGAGCCGGGATCGCCTTTGCCATCACTTCGTCCATGATGTAGACGCGCGCTTCACGGCAGCGTGCGATTGCGCCGCGGATGATGTCCGGGGTCAGGCCGTGGATTTTGATATCCATCTGAATGGCCGTAATGCCTTTATGGGTACCGGTTGCCTTGAAATCCATGTCACCGAAGAAGTCCTCAAGGCCCTGGATGTCAGTAAGGAGTACATAATCGTCATCCGTATCGCCGGTTACAAGACCGCAGCTGATGCCGCCTACCATCGCCTTGATCGGAACGCCTGCTGCCATCAGGGACATGCAGCTTGCGCAGGTCGAAGCCATGGAGGTAGAACCATTGGATTCGAAGGTCTCGGAGACGCAGCGGATCGCGTAGGGGAATTCTTCCTCAGAGGGCAGAACCGGCAGAAGCGCACGCTCTGCCAGAGCGCCGTGACCGATCTCGCGGCGGCCGGGGCCGCGGCTGACCTTGGTTTCACCGACCGAATAGGACGGGAAATTGTAATGGTGCATATAGCGCTTGCCGGTCTCATTCTCATCAAGACCGTCGAGACGCTGGCCTTCCGAAAGCGGAGCAAGCGTGCAGACGTCGCAGATCTGGGTCTGGCCGCGGGTGAACATCGCAGAGCCGTGAACACGGGGAACGATATCAACTTCCGCAGCAAGCGGACGAATCTGAGAAAGTTCTCTTCCATCCGGACGCTTGTGATCCTTCAGGATCATCTTGCGGACGGTCTTCTTCTGGTAGTTGTAAAGTGCTTCATCGATGATCGGAAGCCACTCATCATGCTCGCCGGCATAGCGCTCACGGAGCTGCTCTTTCAGCGCATAAATGTTGTTCTCACGAACCTGCTTCTCATCGGTGAATACTGCACTTTCCATCTGCTCGGACGGAATCACAGTGAGCATATCGTTCCAGAGGTCTTCCGGAATCACATGCTGCGTATAGCTGTGCTTTTCCTTGCCGCATTCAGCAACGATCCGGTCGATGAAACGGATGATTTCGCCGTTCTTTTCGTGTGCGAGGAAGATTGCTTCCAGCATCTGATCCTCAGGAATCTCGTTCGCGCCGGCTTCAATCATGATGACTTTTTCACGGGTTGAAGCAACGGTCAGGGCGAGATCCGACACTTTGCGCTGAGCGCTTGTGGGGTTGATGACAAATTCACCGTCGACAAGGCCGATCTGGGTTGCCGCGATCGGGCCGTCAAAGGGGATGTCGGAAATGGATACGGCGATCGAAGAACCGAGCATTGCGGTTACTTCGGGGCCGCAGTCGGGATCGACTGACATGACGAGTGCATCGATTGTCACGTCATTGCGGTAATCCTTGGGGAACAGGGGGCGCATCGGGCGGTCAATAACACGGCTCGTCAGAACCGCATGCTCCGAAGCACGGCCTTCGCGCTTGTTGAAGCCGCCGGGAATCTTGCCGACAGCATACATTTTCTCTTCGTACTCAATGGAAAGCGGGAAGAAATCAATGCCTTCCCGGGGCTCTTTGCTGGCAGTCGCGGTAACCAGAACGGTGGTGTCACCGTAGTGCATGAAAGCGGCGCCGTTGGCCTGAGCAGCGACACGTCCGATGTCAACTGTCAGGGTTCTTCCCCCGAGGTTGAGGGAATACGACTTGTAATTACTCATTTTTTCTCCTTCTCTTCTCTTCTGACACGATGGTGTCCGTCTTTTGATCAGCTGAATAAACATCACGCTGCCGCCGCTTTGCGGCTTTACCAGCGCGCCTTATTCATACGTTGAGGGACGCCAAAAAGCCGTCCCTCAAAATTTGAATTACCTTCTTAAGCCTAATTTCTCAATCAGAGCACGATAACGGTTGATGTCTTTCTTCTTGAGGTAATCAAGCATGCCCCTTCTCTGACCGACCATCATGAACAGGCCGCGGCGGGAATGATTATCCTTCTTGTTGACTTTGAGGTGCTCTGTAAGCTCCTGAATCCTTGCGGTCAGGATTGCTACCTGTACTTCGGGCGAACCGGTGTCGCCTTCCTTCAAACCGTACTCTTTGATAATTGCAGCTTTCTTTTCCTTTGAAATCATGAGAGATTTCCTCCTTATATTTTCTTACCGGAGACCGGGTCATCGGTCGGAAATTCCAGAAAACTCAGCGTCCGGCGCACACCGATATACTATAGCACGAAACGTTTGAAATGTAAAGGACTTTTTATGATTTCCTGTCAAAAACCGAATCCAGCTCGACTTCATCCTCCGAAATGATCTCGACATCATCGTCTTCTAAGATCGGTTCACCGACTGCAGCAGGCTCTGAAGAAAGCGTTTCCGAACTTGGCACTTCCTCTTCCGTTTCGGGAATAATCAGGTCTTCATCCGGAATCGGCGGTTCTTTCGGTACGTCCGGCTGCTTATCGAAATCAGAAACCGTTTCGGCAGGAACTGCAGGAATCACGGGAATCGCATCAGAAGACGCATCCGCCGCCGGTGTCTCCGGGCTCACTTCTTCAGCAGGTTCAGCTGCCGGCTCCGGAACGGACTCTATGGTCTCCGAGGCTGCAGCTTCGGGCGTTTCCGTCAGGCTGATTTCATCTTCGGGCTTCGGAAGTTTGACTGCGGCTTCCGCTTCCTCAACCGGAAGTTCGGATTCTTCCTCGACAACAGCAAGTTCCGACTCGTCTTCGATTGTAGAAGGATCCGGCTCTTCGATCGTTTTCGCGACGGAATCTTCTTCCACAATCGCAAGCTCGATCTCATCCTCGGCATTTTCGTTGACAAACTGATTCTCTTCCGCTTCCTGCCCAAACAGAATCTTCATCGTTTCATCCGGATCCGAAACATCTTCTTTCTGAAGCGGAAGCTCTTCCAGATCGTCGATATCACCAGCGGAAGGAATCAGCGGATCCTCCGGATCATCCGCGAAAATCCGCGGTTCCGCAGTATTCCTGTTTCTTCCGATCTTCAGCAAGAGAAGCAACAGACCGAAGAGCGCAGCGCCGATCACAGCACCGGATACCGCAAAGAGAATTGCACGGTCCAACGGAAATCCATCTGTTTTTCCGGGAACTGTTTCTGCTGCTGTAGTGCTTTCCTCAGTTTCAATCCGCGCCGGGCGGTTGTCAGTCCTGGAATTCAGGTTGTCATAGGGGAACAGACGCCCGGTATCAAGGTCAAAGTAATAGAAAGCCGGTTCAATTCCTTCATCATAAGTTCCGTACACGAGATAGGTTCGTGCAGCGGTTTTTTCACTCTGCGCCGCCCAGACATACTGCTTGTTGACGATTAGATCTGTTTTTTCATAGCCTTCCGGCGCTTCGATATTGGTGTCATCGACTGCGAAAAGGAAACGGCCGCTGTCGGAATTGTACTCCCAGGGAACGAAATAATCCTGACCGACTTCGTAGGCCCTCGTTCTTGCATCTTCGGATTCCGATTCGCTGATGGATTCCGCAATGCTTTCAGATTCTTCCGCAAGCGAGCGGGATTCCTCTTCCTCGGATTCCTCAATAGATTCCTGAATAGACAGCGATTCCTGACGGCTGGATTCCTCGATCGAAACACTCTCGGCGATGCTGGAGTTTTTGATGGATTCCTCTATAGCCTTGGATTCAGCGATTTTACGCTGCTCTTCAGCGATGGAGGCGTCAATAGAGGCCTGACGTTCCGCTTCTTCACGTGTACGCTCACGTTCTGCAGCTTCGGACGCCGCCTGAGATTCTGCAATACTCTGCGCAATACTGGCCTGACGGGCTTCCTCTTCCTTACGAGCTTTTTCGTCCGCTTCCATTTGAGCTTTACTACGCACAGGAATCACAATGCTGTCACCAACAGTTGATTCTGTATAATCCCCACCTTTAACAAATGTGCCGGATACAGAAATAGAAACCGGATTTCCATTGGTCGATCTGAAAGTGATTTCTATATGACATCCACTCACCCAACCTTCAGTTACGCCACCGACAATAAATGTATCTTTTCCGGCATTCGCTCCATTGACAGTTAGGCCAAGTATCTCACCATTTGAAATGCTGGCAAAACCCTGATAGTATCCTTCAGCTCCAAACGCCAAATCAGTAGCCACAGTTCCTGTACCGCCTTCGTCTACAGAACCCGGACTAGAGAATGCTTTGCTTTCAACTGAGAATAAAATGTCAGCTATAGAAAGCAGAAAAATAACACAGGATAAAATTACAATAATCTTTTTCTTCATTGCAGTTCCTTATTTATCTCGGAAGTTTTTCAAGTTTCTTAAGAAGAAAATCCGTTAAGAAAGCATAATCCCGAATATTGACTATACCATTTCCATCAATATCGGCAGCCTCAAGAGCTTCTCCATTTAGAGAAGTTTTCTTAAGTAAATAATCCGTCAATCTTGCGTAATCGGCGATATTAATTATACTATTAGCATCAATATCTCCGTAAATTACGTCTCCATCACGATGGACCATTAAAGTATAAGTTCTTTTATCACCATTTTCGGCTGTACATACGATTTCAAACCTATTGTCACCTAATAATACGGTCTGATCGCCTACTAGATCTCCCAAAGATGGCTCATTACTGTTTAATGTACCAATACACACTGCAGAAGTATCCGCATAAGGATGGATATTGAAATGCATACTTGTCACTTCATATTCAACAACCATAGAGTAATTAAGCTTATCTGCATCAAAATCATCCAATGATTTTCCGTTTACATAGATTGACCCAAGTTTATAATTTGGATTGCCATCTTTCGTTGGTTCTGGTTCCGGTTTCTCAGGCATATTTTCATAAACTGGAATAACAAAAAGACGGGAAGCATTCAAAATCGTCTGGTCTCCTCCGCTAATATAACCTGCATAGGCCTTAGCTGCCTCATGTTGAGGAGTCGTCAGAGAACCCATATATTGTCCCCAAAGACATCTTTTATTATTTGTTTTTTCTTTGTACAGCGGGTCTGTTGAATCCGCCAGCGGTTCATAACCCGGATTAACATTAAATTTCTGAAAATAGTATGTTGACTGACCACTGCTGATATAATTTGCCGTCAGCTTTCTAGCACCACCTAAAAGTGCATTAAATGGAGTGTTCCATCCAGCATAATATGCCTCAGTTAGACCATTATTTATGATTATTTGATAATTATTCTCAGCGCCATCAGTGGCCTCCATGTTGAAATAGTTATAGTATCCTCTGGCCCTTTTATCTTTATCCGAGCCATATGTTATAGTAAACTCAGCATTTCCAGAGATCAAAGCACGCACACTTTTTCCATCATCGGTCAAACCGGTTCCCTGCTCCTGCACAATACGGCTGGCAAGAAAAACAGGATTTACACCTATCTCATATCCTATCGCATATATCGCCTGCGCATACGTCATTTTTCTCCCAGCACTTTGCGGAAGTGTTGAAACAATCCCCGTTTCTTCTGCACTTTTTACCCAGAAGTCACTGCCTTTAACATTTTTGAATACCGCCTCAACCTCTTTCTCGGATGGTTTCACATCGCTATTACTAAGCAAAACATCTTCAAACTGGAATATTTGTATCTCATCTAGAAAATTGCGTGGATCCACACAATAGCGTACAGCTTCTTCAGATGCCTGAATCCAATTTGGAGAACTGATGACAACCCAGGAATTATGTGCCCAGTTAAACGCTGGAGTGAATTCTATTGCAGTATAATCATTGTTATAATGCTGGTGCGATTCTGTAGAGTACCAAGAAGATGGATGAACATAGACATCTTTATCAGAGTTATACTTCATCGTCGAAATTCCTTCAAGTAAATTTCGACCATAGTACATTTCCGACTCACCGTTTGTATCATATAGTTTAAAACTCCAGTCAAATAACTCTTCCCAATCAAGACTGGTGTAAAAAGCCTGGAATTTCCAATTGGAATGGTTTTTCAATAATTCTTTTAATTGATCTCTGGAAGACTCTGGAAATGCAGCAAATACTTTATCTATTCCTGCAGGAGTATTTACTACTTCAGAATAACTTGAGCCATATTCTGTTTTTTCTTTTGCTTCCGCTGGTAAGGCCCCAAAAAAGCACACAAAAAGCAGCGCTCCCAGTATCAGCAGCGCTGTCATTCTCCGGATAATGGATCGACGTCTGGTATAATTCAAGGTTTTTCCTCGTAATTGGACAAATTTAGAATATTATAACACTGTTTTATCGGCTCGTCAATCGTTTGTAATATTTTTGTAACAAATGCAGGGAGCTAAATCCTGTACGGATTCGCAGTTAATGACAGGTCGGTTCCGCTCTGGAACTTCCTGCAAAGTTCGATGTTTCGCTCATAGCCATCGCAGATCTGGTTGATCAGCCAGTCTTCCATTTTGGAATCCTTTACATAAAAACTCCTTAATTCATCCTTTGACGGAAGCCTGTCAAGATTTACGATGTTCCTGTTCATTACTGTGTTCAGCATTTTCAGTATCGTATTTGCAAAGCTGGTTGTCTGAATATTGAGCAGAGCCTTATCTGACTGCGGTACTGTCTGATTAACAAAAAGGCACTTTCCGGAATCAAATATCGGTGCCATTTTGACAAACTTTAACGTATCCGAGTCACGAAGGACTCCGAAATTATTCCAGTGCCGATCTCTTCCGGACAATATAAAATCAATCATTGTTTCATATTCCATAAAATTCCGGACATATGCTTCATCAAGGCCATGCTTTACACACTGACTTATAAAGAATTCATAATCCGAAATATGATTCGGCTGTTTTTCCGCTGTCACGACTGCATATGCCGGTACAAATTCGAGTTTTTCAGTTGTAAACGCTTTTGCGTAACAGCCGAAGTCATAAGACCTTCCTTCGACCGGAATCAGGTAATAGGGCGTATATTCGGAAAAACCCTGCATCTCATGAATCCTGGAAGCAAAAACTTCGTTGATGCTCTCACTTGACAGTTCAGTATGATTCCCCTTTATCAGGACACGTGTCCCGCTGAAAATGGCCCATGTTTTTTCGAGATCACCCTGAAGGGAACTGTTCGGGTGATAAGTATGCATGTTGGAATCATGATCTTCAAACTGATAATTCAGGAGGTTTTCCCTGAAATCATTTTCAAAGAGATTGACATCCTTCCATTTCAGCTCAGATCCTTCCGGGCGGATCCAGTAACAGTCTGTCAGGCTCAGTCCAAGGTTTTTCAACAGGAATTCATCTGTTCCGGACCAACCCTCTTTTTTCAGCATTTCAGCCACTTTGCCCTGGCTTACTGGTATCGATCTGTTTTTCCACCAGCGGCGGAGATTATCCGAAGCTGTTTTATCCCATAAAGGAATCAAATCTTTATTGACAGCAGGCATGAACCGTTTCATTTCCCCATCAGGAGAGAAATCCGCTATTGTTACCTGATCGTCTTTATGCATGATTTCGTAGATCATACCCACCCCTCAAATAACTCATCTTCTATGTAATCTTCCACAACCCACTCCGCAGCAGTTTTAACATAGTATTCCGCGTTATCGATCATGCTGATAATGGGAATACTTACTCTTTTTCCTTTACTGGAGAATTCGGCAGTATATTTACCAGCGGCAGTATATACTGATACAGGAACATGATGAACAAACATGTCAAACTGATGTTTTTTCTCTTTTGAAAATACCCCCGCTGTTTCTTCCTGATAACTTCTGATGCAAAGCTCATACAGCGTGATCGGATCGATATTCAAAGCCTCAGCAAGTTTTTTCACATTTCCGACTTTGCAGTCGTCAATCTGTTTTATGTTGCGAACGAGATCTGATAACGTTGCATATGGTATATCGCTCATTCTGGAAAGATCTGCAATTCTCAGTCTGTTGTCAATCAAATATTGCTGCAGCATGCGACACCTCCGTTTAGATGACACCATTTTAACGGTGGGCCGTTATTTTGTCAAGTGCTTTCCCTTATAAACCAACAGAGGCGCTCCGAACTATTTCGGAACGCCTCAATTTGCCTGTTATTTAATTGTAATTCCGGGATCTTCCCTGCTTACTCCTCCGAGAAGCTGTCTTTGCCGACGCCGCAGAGCGGGCACTCGAAGTCATCCGGAAGATCTTCCCACTTGGTTCCCGGCTCGATATCGTACTCGGGAGCGCCGAGCTCTTCGTCGTATTCCCAGCCGCAGACATCACATACATACTTTGCCATGATTGTTCTCCTTTAAAATATTAAAAATTATACTGATACGATCACATAATCCGTCAGCTGAAAAGCGATACGATCGATGCCTTCGGTGCATAGCCGATCTGCTGATTGACGACCTGTCCGTCCTTGAAGACGAGCAGGGTCGGAATTCCGGTGATGCCGAACTTCGCCGCAATGGACATTTCCTCGTCGACATTTACTTTGCCGACCTTGATTTTGCCGGCGTACTCTTCCGCGATCTCGGCGACAATGGGTGCCACCATGCGGCAGGGGCCGCACCACGATGCCCAGAAATCCACCAAAACCGGAATATCGGATTTCAGTACTTCTTCTTCAAAATTCGCTGCTGTAATTGTTACTTCTGCCATTCAATTAATCTCCTGTCAAATTGTAATTCACTGCCGAAATATCAGCCCTTGAAAAGTCCGTGCAGGTTGCAGTATTCATAGACTGCAACAACTTCTTCGTCCGGAAGAAGGGCAAAATCCGCCTTCGGCTCTGCGCCGGGTACAAGGGGTTTCCGCTGCATGCCCTGATTCGTCTGGACCGCGATCCATTCGATATAATGCGCTTCGATCATCGGATGCAGCGTGCTGCCGACTTCAACATGAAGGACATTGCCTTCTCTTGTGTAAACCGGAACGTGCTTCTCCACTGCGCCGTCTGTTTCGCCGGGCACGAGTTCCTTCATCGGCTTGCCGCAGCACATCACCGGACAGGGGGTCTTCTTGATCATGCCGACCATTTTGCCGCAGGTTTCGCAAATATAAAATCTGTTCTCCATTTGATGCTCCTTTCGGGTTTTCAGATGCCAATTCACTAAATCACTTCTGTCTTCCGGTACACGCCGCCTTCCGGAATGAAATTCCAGGCATGCGCCCGTTCTTCAGCTTTAATGTAACTGATTTTCCCCTGATTGTCAATAAGGGCTGTATTGTCTTCGAGGGCAATTCCGGTTTTTCCGGTCTTTTCGACTTCCGTATCAAATTTCTCCCGTCCCGGAATGTTGTAATGCGGACAGATCACATAGTCCAGAAGGTTGATGCCTGGCGCCATCATACGGTATTCCCAGCTTTCCTGACCGAGATAGGAATCGCTGTCGGTGTAAGCTGTCGTAAACCAGCAGACCGCACCGGCGGATATTCCGCACAGGACCGCAAGGTCTTCCCGGTAGATCCGAATCAGCTTTTCCTGCAGTCCGCGCTTTGCCCATTCCTGAAGCATGAAAACCGTATTGCCGCCGCCGACAAAGATGATATCCGCCCAGGATAAAAGGCCGTCGATTTCCTCATCGGTATAGCTGTTCCGGATCAGAGAAAGCTTCTTTACGATACTTCCCTTTGAAACGCGTTTAAAGGTCTTTTTACAGCTTGTCAGCGGATTGGTGGAATCCTGTAAAGCTGTGCCGATAAAAAGCACATTTGGCACCTTTTTCGCGCTCAGACGGACGATTTCGAGGGCGATCGGATCGATTTCCTCGTAGGTCCCGCCGCCGATACATACCAGGCGGGCCATCAGCGGAACAGCCCTTTCTTGCGGCCGCCCGGAGAATTCGGACCGGTCTCGCCCATCGACTCCGCATAAGCCTGTAAAGCTTCCTTCTGTTTGCTGTTCATGGAAGTCGGAACCGCGATATTCAGAATCATATAGTGATCGCCGCGTGAGTTCTTGTTCCGAACACTCGGAATGCCTTTTCCGCGGAGCCGCACACGGGTTCCGGGCTGGGTTCCGGGTTTGACTTCATACTCGATCTGTCCGTCAACGGTCTGTACGCGAATTGTGCCGCCGAGAGCAGCCATCGCGAAGCTGATCTTTTCCTCGGTATAAACGTCCATTCCGTCACGCGTGAAACGGGGGCTGTCGCTGACCACAACATCAACGAGAAGGTCTCCGCGCTCTCCGCCGTTCGTTCCGGGTTCCCCCTTTCCGGAAATGCGGATGCTCTGACCGGTCTCAATACCGGCCGGGATCGAAACATCCAGATTTTTCCGGACAGTTTTGTAGCCGGTCCCGCGGCAGTCCGGACATTTTTCCTTGATGATCTGACCCGTGCCGCCGCAGTCGGGGCAGGCCCGGACAGAACGTACGGTTCCGAAAATCGACTGCTGTGTGTAGGCAACCTGACCGGAGCCTTTGCACTTCGCGCACATTTCCTTTGCGGTTCCGGGCTTTGCTCCGGAGCCCTGACAGGTCGGGCACTCTTCCTTGAGGTTCAGGGAAATGGTCTTGCTGCAGCCCGAAACCATCTCGTCGAAGGTGATCCGGACTGTCGTACGGACATTTCCGCCGCGCTGTGCGCCGCCGGACTGGGAAGCTCTCCCGAATCCGCCGCCGAAGCCGCCGAATATATCGCCGAAGATGTCGCCGAATATATCACCCATACCCGAACTTGAGAAATCAAAGCCGCTGAAGGGATCTCCGCCGCCGCCCTCAAAAGCAGCATGGCCGAACTGGTCATACTGTCTTCTCTTGTCGGGGTCGCTTAATACCGCATATGCTTCGGAAGCCTCCTTGAACTTGGCTTCCGCATCCTTGTCGCCCGGGTTCGCATCCGGGTGATACTTTTTCGCCAGAGTCCGGTAGGCTTTTTTGATCTCGGCATCATCGGCGGTTTTGGAAACGCCCAGCACCTCGTAATAATCTCTTTTATCTGCCATACCTCTCCTTTTTACTTTGTATAGATTAACGTACTGCAGCGGCGGAGGCCGGAGGGCCTCCGCCGCTTAAAACTTCACAGATGCCTTATACTTCCTTGTAATCGCCGTCTACAACGTCGTCTCCGCCAGGTGCGGAGCCCTGGGAACCGCCGAATCCGCCCTGGCCTGAGAATCCGCCGTCAAATTCCTGCGATCCTGATCCGAAACCGCCCTGCGGGCCGCCCTGGGCCTGCTGCTGTGCTTCGTACATCTTGGTGAAGAGCTGGTTCGCAGAATTCAGAAGGGTCTCTCTCTTCGCCTTCAGTTCCTCGGTCTGGGACGGTGTAACATTGTCCGGCGAGCAGGCATTGACTGCATCCTCGAGGGACTTCAGGTCTGCCTCAACCTGGGACTTCAGGGTCGGATCGAGCTTGTCGCCGACTTCATTCATCGCCTGTCTGGTCTGGAATACAAGGCTGTCTGCGTCATTTCTCGCGTCAATACCTTCCTTCCGGGCCTTGTCAGCCGCTTCAAACTCCTGTGCCTCACGGACCGCCTTGTTGATGTCGTCCTCGGACATGTTGGAGCCTGCGGTAATCGTGATATGCTGTTCCTTGCCGGTTCCGAGATCCTTTGCGGAAACATTGACGATGCCGTTTGCGTCGATATCGAATGTCACCTCGATCTGCGGAACGCCGCGGCGTGCCGGCGGAATGCCGTCCAGACGGAACTGGCCGAGGGACTTGTTGTCGCGTGCGAACTGACGCTCACCCTGTACGACGTTGATGTCCACTGCGGTCTGGTTGTCTGCCGCTGTCGAGAAGATCTGGCTCTTCTTGGTCGGGATCGTGGTGTTGCGCTCGATCAGGTGTGTTGCGACACCGCCGAGGGTCTCAATCGAAAGGGTCAGCGGGGTAACATCAAGAAGCAGGATGTCGCCGGTTCCGCTTTCGCCGGAAAGCTTGCCGCCCTGGATACCTGCGCCGATTGCAACGCACTCATCCGGGTTCAGGGTCTTACTGGGCTCGTGGCCGGTCAGTGCACGAACCTTGTCCTGTGCGGAGATCATACGGGTGGATCCGCCTACAAGAAGGACCTTCGAAAGTTCCGTAGCCGTAATGCCTGCGTCACGCAGCGCATTCTGTACCGGGATTGCGGTCCGCTCAATCAGGTCATGGGTCAGCTCGTCGAATTTCGCACGGGTCAGGTTCATGTCCAGATGCTTCGGGCCGTCTGCCGTTGCCGTAATGAATGGCAGGTTGATGTTTGTCGTGGTTGCAGTGGAAAGTTCTTTCTTTGCCTTTTCTGCCGCTTCTTTCAGACGCTGAAGGGCCATTTTGTCTCTGCCGAGGTCGACGCCTTCCTGCTTCTGGAATTCGCTGATCATCCACTGGGTGATCTTTTCGTCAAAGTCATCGCCGCCGAGGTGCGTGTCGCCGTTTGTCGCAAGCACTTCGATGACGCCGTCGCCGATCTCGATGATGGAGACATCAAAGGTGCCGCCGCCGAGGTCGTAGACCATGATCTTCTGATCTTTTTCATTGTCAAGGCCATATGCCAGAGCAGCCGCCGTCGGCTCGTTGATGATACGCTTGACATCAAGTCCTGCAATACGGCCTGCGTCCTTTGTCGCCTGACGCTGTGCATCGTTGAAATATGCCGGAACCGTGATAACAGCTTCGGTTACTTTTTCACCGAGATAGTTTTCCGCGTCGCTTTTCAGCTTCTGCAGAATCATTGCGGAAATTTCCTGCGGGGTGTAGGACTTTCCGTCAATATGGGTTTTGAAATCCGTGCCCATGTGCCGCTTGATCGAGCTGATCGTGCGGTCTGCATTGGTAACGGCCTGACGCTTCGCGGCTTCGCCGACGAGACGCTCGCCGTTCTTGGTGAAGGCGACGACTGACGGAGTCGTGCGGCTGCCTTCCAGGTTGGTGATGACGACCGGCTGGCCGCCTTCCATAACTGCTACACAGGAATTGGTGGTTCCAAGGTCAATACCGATAATTTTGCTCATGATGAATTCTCCTTTCAGATCTATTCTTGTTACTGTACGACGCTGACGGTTGCAGGCCGTACGACTTTTCCTTTGTAAAGATATCCTTTGATCAGCTCAGATGCGACGGTTCCGGATTCGAGGTCTTCGTTTTCAACCTGGATCACAGCATTGTGGAAGTTCGGGTCGAATTCCTTTCCTTCCGCGTTCATCGCCTCCACGCCGATTTCGTCAAATGCTTTCTGCAGCTGCTTGTAAATCAGCTCCATGCCCGCGACGACCGGGCTGTCGGGATCACTGTCTTTCACGGACAGGAGCCCGCGGTCAAAGGAATCGACCATCGGCAGCAGCTTCGCGACGGTTCCGGAAACCCCAAGGTCATACTGCTGAAGTTTTTCCTTTTCCGTCCGTTTCCGGTAGTTGTCGAATTCTGCCATCAGGCGCTGCAGCCTGTCAGTCAGTTCCTGAATTTTCTCATCCTTCGGATCCTTCTTTTCTTCCGGTGCTTCTGCCTTTTCTTCTTCGGCAGATTCTTCTTCCGGCTTTTCGGAATCCGGTTCTTTTTCGAGGTCTTCTGCTTCTTCCGCACCTTCCGGATTATCTTCTGTCAGATCTTCTTCAAGCTCCTCTTCCCGGACTTCCTCAGGATCTTCAAATATTCTTCTCCGATTTCTTCTTGACACAGAGACTACGCCTCCTCTTCTTTTTTATGATAAATGTCGTCCAGCTGCTCCATCAGGGTTTTCAGCGTTCCGACCACATGCTCGTAATCCATTCGTTTCGGGCCAACGATACCGATTGTGCCGCGGATTCCTTTGTCCAGCTCGTAATTCGCCGTAACGATTGAGCAGTCCTGCATGGACTGGATCGGTGTTTCCTTGCCGATGTAAACCTGAATCGATCCGTCCGTCTTGTCCGGCAGGCTCATCAGGTTCAGGAGCTGATCCTTGTCCTCAAAGGTAGTCAAAATCCCGCTTGCCTTCGAACCGTCGGAAAGCTCCGGATATTTGAAAATGTTTGTCGCGCCGCTTGTGTAAACATCCGGCTGTTCTTCGGACGATTCGGATATCGCATCCGCCACCGCCTCAAGTACCGATCCCACGACGCCGCTGTAATCTCCGGCCTGTTCCTTCAGCCTTCTGATCAGTGTCAGTGTGATGTTGTCCAGGGTCTTGCCCTGCAGTGCCGAATTCAGCAGTACATTCAGCTTGAGAATCTCATTGTCTGAAACCGGGCTCTCGATCTCGATCACCTTGTTCCGGACCAGATTACCCTCCATAACGATGACTGTTACCAAATGTCTGGAATCAAGCCTTGAAAGCTGCACCAGCCTCAGCTCATTTTCGGTGTAACGCGGACCGGATATCATGGTTGCATAATTGGTGTTCCGCGCCAGGAACTTCGCCATTGTCTGGAGCGTGTTCTCGATCCGGTCCATCCGGTGTCCAAGGACATCCCGGACATCCATGACCGCCCGTTCTTTTTCCTCCATCAGCTCATCGACATACAGCCGGTAACCGGCATCTGTCGGGATTCTTCCTGCCGATGTGTGCGGCTGTACAATCAGCCCCAGCTCCTCCAGATCTGACATCTCATTCCGGATTGTCGCCGAACTTACATTCAGCTCTGCATCTTTGGAGATGGTCCGCGAGCCAACCGGCTCCCCGGTATCCAGATAGGTCCGGATGATGGCCCGAAGGATCTTCATCTTCCGCTCATCCAGTTCCATAAGCTCGCTCCTTTCTGCATTTAGCACTCAAACACCCAGTCTGCTAACATCTGCGTATATATTACCGCTTGCACTCTCACTTGTCAAGTGCTAATTTGTGAAAAAGTGGTGTACTTTTTTGCCGCGGAATATGTGCCGAATCCTGCGGGGGAAAAGAGCCGGATCAGGGGCAGATCGATGGGAACTTGTTCCCAGTTCGGTCTGCCCCTGATCCGGCTCGACAGAATATATGCTGAATTCGGGCTTCACCGCCCGATGTACCCTGAAATGCGCGGGAAGAA
>JAFYGJ010000076.1:0-23141 GCA_017543275.1 Lachnospiraceae bacterium
ATTTCGACCTGGATTGCCAGGTATACATGGTTAAGGTTTCCTACGAACAGAAGCCTTTCAGACGTGAAGTTATGCGCACCTATGGCGCAACGGTCACTCCTTCCCCTTCGATGGAGACCAGCATCGGACGCAAGATCAACGAAGAGTTCCCCGGAACGACGGGCAGCTTAGGCTGCGCGATATCTGAGGCGGTTGAGGCAGCCACATCCCAGGAGGGATACCGCTACGTACTCGGCTCGGTACTCTCTCAGGTACTGCTGCATCAGTCGGTAATCGGTCTTGAGACAAAGGCGGCTCTGGACAAATACGGCATCAAGCCCGATATGATCATCGGCTGCGCAGGCGGCGGATCGAACCTCGGCGGCCTGATCGCGCCCTTCATGGGTGAGAAGCTCCGCGGTGAAGCGGACTACCAGATCATCGCGGTTGAGCCGGCTTCCTGCCCGAGCTTCACAAGAGGCACCTTTGCATACGACTTCTGCGATACCGGCATGATCTGCCCGCTCGCCAAGATGTACACGCTCGGCTCCTCCTTCATTCCTTCTGCGAACCACGCCGGCGGCCTCCGCTTCCACGGCATGAGCACCGTGCTTTCGCAGCTCTATCATGACGGCCTGATGGAAGCCCGCGCTGTCGAGCAGTCCGACGTTTTCCAAGCCGCCGAATATTTCGCCCGCGTCGAAGGCATCCTGCCCGCTCCGGAAAGCTCTCACGCGATCCGCGTTGCGATCGACGAAGCCCTGAAGTGCAAGGAAACCGGCGAAGAGAAGACCATCGTCTTCGGTCTCACCGGCACCGGCTATTTCGACCTCGTAGCTTACCAGAACTACAACGACGGCACCATGACCGACTACATCCCCACGGATGAGGAGATCGCCGCATCCGTCGCGAAACTCCCGAAACTGTAAGGCTTACGAGCCGAACACAGGGGCTGCCGCTTTTGAGCGGCAGCCCCTGTGTTCGGAAAAGCCATAGTTAAGATTGTTACAGCCCGAAGAAATCGAGGGCTTTCTGGATCGCAAGGTCCCAGTAGCGCCACTCATGCGCAAGACCTGGAACCGTGTAGACTTCCACGTTTTCGATGCCAAGCTCCTCGAAGAGCGCCAGGGTATCCGGAAGCTCGGAAATGATCCGCTTGTCCTCTTCGCCTGCACCGATGAAGAATTTCGGCATCTGTACACCCTTTGCGATCTGGTCCCTGAGAACCTTTACCGTGTTCTGGTAGGAATTGACAAACTCCTCTTCTCCGCCCTCAAAGTTGATGGCGGATTTTTTCATGCGCTCCCACATCGGGGCGCCGGAATTCCGCATCTTGTTGAAATCGCTCGGATTTGCCGAAAGAATCGCCGCGCCTGCAAATTTCTCCGGATGGTTGAAGGCATAGACACAGGTACCGCGCCCGCCCATCGATAGGCCGGCGATGTAGTTGTCTTCGCGCTTGTCGGAAGCCGGGAACCAGTTGTAAATGAGCGGCATCAGTTCTTCTGTCAGATAATCGAACATATTGAAGCCCGTCCCGAATGCCGGCCAGTTCGCGTAGTTGCTGTTCAGCGCGGACGGCATCACGACAATCAGATTCTTTTCCGAAGCATAGAGTTCTATCATGGATTTCCGGATCCAGTCCGAATAGTCGCCGAAAGTCCCGTGCAGAAGCCACAGAACCTTGTACTTTTTCCCGCTCCCGTAGAATTCCTTCGAGGAAATGTCATGCGGCCGATCCGGCAGAATCACGCCGACATTGTGGTTGTTCATAAGATACTCGCTCTCAAAATTCAGTGTAACCAGTGCCATTTTCGTTGTCCTCCTTGGCTCTATTTTGTTTTACAGTGTCACCCCGTCCTTAAATATCGCGATTTCATGGGATCCGTTCCGCTCGTTTGCGGTTTTTCGGCCTTCGGCAAATGCAAGCACCGCTTCAAAGAAATCTGCATCCGCCGCTTTCGGATTGTCCAGTGCAGGTGAAGCGTCGAAATCAATCCAGTTTCGTTTCCGCTCTGCAAGATCGGCATTCGACGAAACCTTCACGACCGGTACCGGAGAACCGAGCGGCGTTCCGCGGCCTGTCGTAAACAAGATCAGGCTGCAGCCGGCCGCTGCAAGATTCGTAACTGCCACCATATCATTTCCGGGACCTTCCAGAAGATACAGCCCCGACGGCCGTGCCTGGTCTGTTCCGCCGATCCGGTCGCCGTAACCAAGAACGCCCATGACCGGCCTGCTGCCGCTCTTCTGCGTGCAGCCGAGCGATTTGTCCTCCAGCGTCGTGATGCCGCCGGCGATATTGCCGGGTGAAGGATTCTCGTAAACCGTCTGCCCGTGCGAGACAAAATAGTCCTTATATCGGTTGATCAGATCGACTGTCTGGTCGAACACTTCGCGCGATATGGCGCGGTCCATCAGAAGCCGCTCTGCGCCGAACATTTCCGGGACCTCGGTGAGCACCGCGATCCCGCCGAGCGCGGTAAATGCATCCGTGAAACGGCCCAGAAACGGATTTGCGGTAATACCCGAATACCCGTCCGAACCGCCGCATTTCAGGCCGATCGTAAGTGCCGAAAGGGGGCAGGGAACTCTCCTGTCCCGGGCCATCCTGTCGCAAAGTCCCGCAATCAGGCGCTTCCCCGCCACGATCTCATCCGCTTCTTCCTGACACAGAAGGAATCGGATCCTGTCAGGATCGGTATCCCGGAGCATCGGCCGGAAGGATTCCATTGTATTGTTTTCGCAGCCGAGACCGACGATCAGCACACCGCCCGCGTTTGGGTTCAGCGCAAGGCCCGCAAGGATCTGCTGCGTCCGAAGAAGATCCCCGCCGAGCTGCGAGCAGCCGTAAGGGTGCGTCAAAGCAATAGGATGCATCGTCTGTCCGGTCTGAGGATCCGGAAATGAACATTCAGCTGCCAGCCTTTCCGCGACCGAATTCACACAGCCAACCGTCGGAATAATGAAAAGTTCGTTCCGTGTACCGGCGCGGCCGATGCTCCGAAGATACCCCATAAAGCACCTGTTTTCCGCATGAATTGGCTCTTCTTTCTTCGGAAAAGCACCGTGAAATTCATACTTCTCATGCTCCGAAAGGGACGTCGCCATGTTTTCGGTGTGAACGCGTTCGCCGGCCCTGATGTCTCTTGTCGCACGCCCGATCGGATTTCCGTATTTGATGACAGACTCCCCCGATGAGATGTCCCGGACCGCCTCCTTAAAGCCGGTCTCAAGGTCTACCGCAACATTATCCGCAGGATGGATCTGATACAGCCTTTTCATCTTCCCCATTCAGCCTCTCTTCAGTTCTTCGCATCCGGCTTCCCGGAAATCCCGCCCACGATCTCGCAGATATCCTGGCCTGCACGATTCTCAAAGTATTCCTTCAGCGCGAGATTGGTGTTCCATTTCCCTGGATCGTAAAAGCCATACCGTGCCTTTACATCATTCATCCGGTCGATGATATCCATGACGCCTTCCGATCCCGATATCGCGTCACAGAGCTGAATCAGCCGGTCATAGTCGTCAAATTCCGCTTCCGAGAGTTTCGTCCGGATCAGTTCGGTTTCTTCCTCCGTCGTGTCGAAATTGCCCACATAGTCTTCGATCCGCTTTCCGTTGAAGGAATGCGTCAGGCAGATCCGAGCTGCATCGTCAAAGCCGAGGGACATCATATAGGAATATCCGTCCGACACATGCCCGAGATGCCGCTTGCCGAACCGTCTTCCGATATCATGCATCAGGCCGAGCACATAGGCTTTATCCGGGTCCATTCCGCACTTTTCGGCAATTCTTTCCGCACAGCGCGCCGCAACCCGGCTATGGTTTCCCCAGGGGCCGGGGTTCAGCGCTTCGCCTTCCAGAAGAAGTGCTTCTGCTTCCTGTCTTTTCGGATACATTCTTGTTGAAAATTCCTTTCTTATCAGGCAAACTCAAACCACCGGTCCTTCGGCTCTTCCATAATCCTTCGGTAATAAACCTCCGCATCATCTGCAAATACCGAAATATCCTCACCGAACAGCGACGCATCCCGAAGCAGTTCCCGGAATTCCCCTTCCCGCATCTTTTTCGTCACTTCCGGATCGTCGTCCGGCGTGCCCTTTTTGTAGAAAGCGATAAGCGCTGCCAGAGAAAAGCAGAGGCAGGGCGGATTTTTGCCGAATTTCTCCCGGTATTCGAGCATCGTCGGGAGGTCGCGCACCCGGAACTTACTCACCGAATTCAGCGCGATGGACTGCAGCCGGTGCTGGATAAATGGATTCTCAAAGCGGCCGAAAACAGATTCAGCAAATTCCCGGTTGCCGTTCTGATCGCCGAGAACCGGCAGGATCTCCGTTGTGACGAGCCGTTCAATGAACCCGCGCACGACAGGTTCGCGCATGGCCTCTCCGACCGTTGCCAGGCCGTAGAGAAGCGCCGCCGGCACCATTCCGGTATGGGTGCCGTTCAGGATCCGGACTTTCCGTTTCTTATACGGACTGACGTCGGCGGTCCATACAACCGGAAGGCCGGAGCGCTGCAGCGGGAATTCATCCTCGTGATCTCCCTCGATCACCCACAGGGCAAAGGGTTCCGTGGTATCAATCATACGGTCGCCGCCGCATTCTTCGATCAGCGCCGGGAGATTCGGATCGTCTTTGGGATAGCCCGGCGTGATCCGGTCAACAAGGGTATTGCAGAAAGAATTCTCCCCGCGAATCCACTCGGAAAAAGCCTCCGGGAGCTCCCACAGCGCTGCGTACCGAAGCACATATTCCCGGAGATAATCCGCATTATGATCGATCAGCTCGCAGGGGAGCAGGATAAAGCCCGGAAGGCCGAGCTGATACCTTCTCCACAGAAAAGCCGTGAGCTTCGCCGGGAAGGATTTCGGCGGCCGGTCGGAGAGTTTCTCGGTTCCGAGGTATTCGATGCCCGCTTCCGTTGTATTGGAAACGATAATCCGAAGCTCCGGATTCTCTGCCAGCAAAAGATACGCTTCGTAATCCTCATAGGGATTCACACAGCGCGAAATCGAGCGGATTTCGGTGCGTTCAGAAACGGTTTCCCCATTCTCCATCCCGCGGATATAGAGGTGATACCGGCAGTCCTGTTCCATAAGAACCGAGGTGAGTCCCCGTTCGATCGGCTGGACGACGACTGCCTTTCCCTCATAAGTCCCCTGCTCATTCATCCGATGCAGAAAATAATCGACAAATCCCCGTAAAAATCCGCCTTCCCCGAACTGAAGCACGGTTTCTTTTCCTGTTGCCATAAAAGCCTCCCGATTATGCTCTCCTGATCCAGACCTGCATTTCGTTCTCGCCGCGGTTCGCCCACATGAAGTAGGGAATCATGCGAAGTGTAACCGGTGTGCAGCTGTCCGTCTCTTCTTCCGCATCAAAATACAGTCCCTGATCGGTAACAGGCTGTTCCCGAAGCCCCGGAATCAGAAGGACTTCCGCTGCTCTTCCCGCAATCTCAGCAGTTTCAAACAGGACTTCGGCGGGCTCGGTATCCCGTTCGATCATCACAAGATTCAGGTCCGGGCCGTTGTCCTTTTCTTCCAGGCAGTACACAAGCGGTCCGTGTGTCAGCGCGATTTTGCCGCTGTTTTCGCGGACTCTGGTGTCGGAGCGAATGAAGCGTACCGGGTACTGAAGCTCCAGAACGATTTCTTCCGTCCCCTGCCAGTCCTTCTTCACATAGAGATAGCCGTCTTCTTCACAGACCGCAGTTTCCAAAACGCCCGAAAGTTCATACTTCCCGCCGCACCAGCCGGGAATCCGAAGCGCGAGCGTAAAATCCGAAGGCGCGTTTTCGACAAGGATCCGGACTGTCCATTTTGAAGGATCGCTTCTGTCCGCCGAAAGCTTTACCAAAACCTTCTGACCATGAATCAGCTTTTTAATCTCCGAACTCATATAGAGGTGCGTAAACAGGGTGTCCTCGTTCTCCGTATAGGCGTAGGCGCCGACAGAACCCAGAAGCCGCGCGATGTTCGGCGGGCAGCAGGCGCATCCGAACCATTTCTGGCGGACATTTTTCACATGAAGCTTGCGGGCGTCCCGGCGGGATGCTTCAGGCCAGACTTCAAGCGGATTGACATAGAAGAAGCTCTTGCCGTCGAGCGCAATGCCGGAGAGCACACCGTTGTAGAGCGCGCGTTCCATCACATCCGCATACACGCTCTTCGGTTCCATCTCAAGCATCCGGCGCGCAAAGAATACAAGACCGATCGCGGCGCAGGACTCTGTATAAGCCGTATCGTTCGGCAGGTCGTACGGGAACGTGAATGCCTCTCCGATATGCGTCGAACCGACGCCGCCGGTAATGTACATCTTGTCGCGGCTTGTACTTCTGAACAACTTCCGGCAGGCTTCTTTCAGGGATTCATCATCCGTAAGCCGTGCGATATCCGCCATTCCGCTGTACAGGTACATCGCCCGGACCGCATGGCCCATCGCTTCGTCCTGTTCGCGCACCGGCTTATGCGCCTGATAATAGGAGAAAATCGGATTCGGCTTCTCATAATCGTGCTGGGGATGACCTTCCAGAGAGAAATACTTCGGATCCTTTCCCCGTTCATCGATGAAATAGCGGCTGAGGTTCAGATATTTCTCGTCACCGGTCTCTTCATAAAGCCGTACCAGTGCCATCTCCGCAATTTCATGGCCGGGATAGCCGTGCTTCTTTCCCTCTTCCGCACCGATTTTCGAAGAAATATATGCGGCATAACGTTCCGCGACGCCGAGAAGTTCCCGGTTTCCGGTCGCCTGCACATAGGCGACCGCCGCCTCCGTGAGATGTCCGAAGCAGTACAGTTCGTGATTGTCCCGAAGATTCGTGAATTCCGCATTCCGGCCGTTCAGAATATAATAAGTGTCTAAATACCCGTCCTCGGCCTGGGCGCCGGCAATCACCGTAATTGCCTCATCTGCGGTCTTCTGAAGTTCCGGATCCGGATGCGCGGTCAGGGAATACGCCACCGCCTCGATCCATTTGTAGAAATCGGTGTCCTGGAACAGGAAACCGTAGAATTTGTCCGGATCAGGATTTTCAGGGTTCTCTGGAAGAACCTCGAAAGGTACTTTGCCGAAAACCGGCGCCTCAAATCCCGGTTCATGCGAACGCGCCCGAAGCGCCTTCGCCGCACGGAAATTGTGCATCGCAAAACTCGGGGCCGCCCCCGGAACCCGGTCATTCAAGGCTTCCCACTGGTAGGGAATGACTTCCGTCCGTACCAGCTCCTGCTCTGTTTTCCAGAAATCGTCCGTGATGACGATATTCATAAGATCGATTGCCCTGTTTTCATGTTCGTCTCTCATGATGTCCTCCTTTTTTCGCCTCATGTGCTCAGTCTTCCGCCATGTGACGGATTCTTGCAATCGAATCCATTTCTCTGAATCCGTAAAACTCCCTTGCGTTTTCGCCGAGAATCAGTTTCTTCTCCTGATCCGTGAGATCGCTGCTCTCCCGGAGGAAATCCTGGCTCATCCGGTAAGTGATTGCGGTCATCGTCCGCGGATAATCCGAGCCCCACAGCAGCTTTTTTGCGCCGACCAGTTCGATTGCCGTCCGGAATGCCTGTACTGCCGATCTGTAAGGCCAGAATTCCTCATTGTAAAGCCAGGTGATGTCGCCCGACTCAATCCGCACATTCGGAAGCTCCGCAAGCCGGATCTGGGAAAGCCAGTCCGACCGGCCTGCCATTCCGAAATGCCCGATTGCGATCCGAAGCGCGGGATATTTCTCTGCGAGAATCCGCAGCTCCCCGGTCTGGGCGGACCCTTCCGCAAGATCAATCAGGAGGAACTTGCCCTCCGAAGCGGCCAGATCAAATACTTCTTCGTGATGAAGCAGATTCTGATCCGCGAGCCTTCCGGCACAGATCTTTACACCTGAAAAACCCCGAAGATCCAGCGGTTTTCCCGGGACATAGAGGCTGGAAACCTTCAGCCGGCCGCCGTATTTCTCTTCCATCCCGCGAAGATACTCATCCTGCGGACCGTCGATATCTTCCTGCGTCACAACCGCTGCGTTTACGCCGGCGAAATCCATGTTTGAAAGCAGGACTTCCGCCGTATTCTCTCCATTCATCAGATACGGCGGAAGCATCTGCCGCACTTCTCCGCCGAAATCCGCCCTGCCGCCGCCGATTTCTCTGACCGGCTTCCCGTCGACAAGGCCTTCCTGCACCTTCCAGAGGTGTACATGTGCATCTATAATCATATTTTACTCCGAAAAGCGGACGAGGACTTTGCTCAGCGACCCGTCGTTATGAACCAGGGCGTCAAAAGCCTGGAGCGACTCCTCGAAGGGATACACCGCGCTCACCATCGGGAGCGGATTAACTGTTCCGTCCGCGACAAGCCCGATCAGTGCCTTGAAATCTTTCGGCAATGAGTTCCGGCTCCCATAGACATTCAGTTCCTTTTTCAGAATCGTCGAATGCAGGAAGCTCGTTTCCCGCTTTCCGTTTCCGATCAGGATGAGATTTCCGGCGAAGGCACAGCAGTCGATGCAGGAAAGGAAGGTTTCCGGCGACCCGCAGGCTTCAACGCAAGTATCAAAGCCGCCCTCGGTCACCCGCGCCGTATATTCCGCAAGGCTTTCTTTCCCGGAATTGATCACGCCGTCCGCGCCGAATGCCTTTGCCCGATCAAGGCGTCCGTCCAAAAGGTCTGCAACATGCACTTCAGCGCCTCTGCTCTTCGCGGAAATCAGAGCGAAAAGCCCGATCGGTCCGGCGCCGATCACAAGTACCTTGTCCCCGTGCTTCACTTCACATCTTGACAGCGCATGATAGCCAATGGAGAAAGGTTCGATCAAGGCCAGCTGGTCCGCCGAGAGACCCCGCCCGTCATAAATCCGTTCGACAGGCATCGAGACATACTCGCAGAAAGAGCCGTCCCGCTGTACGCCCATGGTCTGGTTGTCGTGGCAGCAGTTCACATGACCTCTTTTGCAGGCATAGCAGTGTCCGCAGTTGAAGTAGGGGTTTGCGGTCACGATATCGCCGACCGCAAGCGGGCCTTCGTAACCGGCAGGAAGTGACACAATCCTCGCGGAAAACTCGTGTCCCGGGATCCGCGGATAGCTGGTAAAGGGCTGGTTCCCCGTAAAGCTTGCAACATCCGAGCCGCAGATCCCGCAGGTAAGGATCTGAAGAAGCGCCTCATTTTCCTGAGGTTCCGGCATCGGGAGTTCAACGATCTCGATGCTTCCGGGACGGTCAATTCGTACTGCTTTCATAATTTTTCCTTTCTGTCATCCCGCCTGTTTGGCCTTCGGTCGGAATGACACAGAGCCTATTTCAGTGTGATCGCGAGCGCGTTTTCGTATTCTGTCGGCAGATTCTCCGGAAGCACCACCGTCAGCACGCCGAAACTGTGATTAAACGGAAGCTCCGGGCCCGACAGAAGCCGCACAGACTGAATCTCTTCTCCTTCGTTGAAGCTCCGGATTACCATCG
Organism: Lachnospiraceae bacterium; assembly: GCA_017543275.1. Taxonomy (GTDB): domain Bacteria; phylum Bacillota; class Clostridia; order Lachnospirales; family Lachnospiraceae; genus UBA1267. Next base: position 9,437 of record JAFYGJ010000076.1, read on the forward strand.
CCTGGCCAGGTTTCGGATTCATCATAAATGCAAACACCGTCCGGTCCTTACAGGTGAAGCGGTAATCCAGTTCCGTCCACGGAATGTCCGCCTGCTTCGCGTAGTTTCCGCTGTCAAGTCTGGTCGGGCCCTCTGAACAGACTTTCCACGGCCGTGTGTCATAGATTCCCTCGCCGCAGGTACAAAGCCACCCGCCTACTTCATCAAGAATAAATGCGCCTTCATCGTCGATCGTGCCGTCCGGCTTCTGCACAATATTCAGCAGAAGGTTTCCGTTTTTGGAAACAATATCGACCAGCGTATCGATGATCTCTCTGGGCGCCTTGTAAACTGCCCGCACATCGTAGAACCAGTCTCCGATCGTCGTATCCGTCTGCCACGGAAGATCCGAGGCTCCGGAAAGCACACTGCATTCCATGTCCAGAACGCCGATCTCGTACACATCGCGGTAACGGCACTTCTGCGTATAGACCGCCCGGTTTTCGCCGTACAGCTCGATGGATTTGTTGTAAAGATATGCCGCAACCTCAAGGCCCTCTTTATAGCGCCCGTCGAGCACATAGGGAAGATCGTCCTCGAGCCACTGGTCATTGAACGGAAGCGAGCCGTCCGAATACAGGAAATCCGGCGTGTATTTATCAATCAGTTCAAACATGCACTTTTTCCAGTATTCGTGGAACTCCTGCTTGTCCGTATACCAGGGACTGATCACGGTCCCGGTTCCGAGCTCGTAATTGTCGTAGTAATAATCCCGGTACGCGGGGTCGTTTCCATCGTAAGGAATACCTTTGTAGGGTCCATAAGTATCTGCACCCTTGTTGACCCGCCACCAGGAGTAGGAAGCTCCGAGATGTTCCGTCACTCCGAAAGGAAGCCCGAATTTGTCCGCTGCTGCCTTCCAGAGCCCGACGATATCTTTTTTCGGACCGACTTTCACACTGTTCATCCGGTTCAGATCCGAATCATAATTAAAGAAATGGTCGTGGTGCATCGCCTGTGCGACAAAATAACGTGCACCTGCCTTTTTGTAGCGTTCCATCAGGCCTTCCGGATCGAAATTTTCGGCCTTCCACAGCGCTGCCACATCCTTGTAGCCGAATTTCGAGGGATGTCCGTAATGCCGGAGATGATACAGGTACTGCGGCGTTCCCTGAATATACATGTTCCGGGCATACCAGTCGCCGTACATCGGGACGCTCTGCGGTCCCCAGTGGCTCCAGATGCCGAACTTGGCGTTTTGAAACCATTCCGGATAATTATGCGTCCGAAGAGACTCAAAACTCGCTTCAAACTTTTCCATATCCTACCTCCTGATGTATTTCGGATTCCACACGACCGCCGTTTTCATCGGCGCGTTTTTCGTGTAGATACGGTTTTCATAGGCATCAATCGGGTCTTTTGCAAACTCTTCCCGGTCAATCAGTCCGACGATTTCGTTGTAGCGGCTCTGAAGGAGCAGTTTGATCGCTTCTTCCATATGGCTCTGACGGAAATTGATCGAACCGAAGATCAAATGGTTCCGGAAACCGAAAGGCATCGTGTCGAAGCTGATCTTCGGGCCGAGGGAGAAGCTGTTATAGATGCCGTTGCAGCCGAGTACCCCGTCGGAAAACGCGATCCGGTGCTCGAGATCCGTCCCGGAAACGCCGATGAAACAGCTTGCTTTCCCGCCGAGTTCCTTTTCAATCGCCGCCGCCTGTTCCGCTTCCGTCATCCCATCCGTCGAGAGATAGCGCGCCTTCGCGATTTTGCAGGCAAACTGCACTTTCGGCGCGGATGCCGGGCTTCTTCCGACAAAGAGAATATCCGCTCCGGGATACTTCTGCCGCAGCAGATCCCCGATGAACATGCCTGTCGTCCCGAGCCCGAAAATGACTGTCCGCTGAAACAGACTTTCCCGTGCGAACTTTCTGGCCTCTTCCTCGCTGCAGTGCCGCCGCGCCATCTCCACCCGGAACAGGTGCGCTTCCCCGAGGTCCTCCATCCGCTCCCGCTGGAACAGCATACAGGCATAGGGATCACAGAACACAAGCTTTTTCGCGGCTTCAAGATCTATTTTCCCATCCTGCACATACCCGTCCGGAATCTTTAAGAGCATGTCCGGATTGTAGTAATTGCAGTCGGAAAAGAGCCCGTCCGCCTGGTCGCAGCCGTATTCGAAATAACTTTCATCCTCCGTGTAGCGGGTCGGATCATAGCTGTCGCCGCCCCGGATCAGTACAATCGCGAAGCGATTCTCGGAGGGCACATAGACCACGCCCTCATGTCCGTTGATGAGCCGCTCCCGGCCTTCCGGGAACTTCGCTGATAATTCTCCCCGCTGTCCCATCCGCATCAGCTCGTGATCGGTCCCGCAGAAGCCGACGATCACGGATTCGCAGAGAATTCCTTCTTTTTCGGGTTCGCCGCGAAGCCGCCTTCTCGGCCGGTTGTCAATTTCCGCTTCACCGTAAATGAGCGGCCGCATCGGGTCATTCTGAAAATACGTAGCAGTTGTTTTCATAAAATTCTCCTCAGAGGAGCGTTTCCCTGTCTTCTATCGGACTGTAATCCGGAAAATGACCGGGCTGTCGCTCTGCACATTTTCGGTTTCAATCTCAAGCCCGTCCGGCGTTTCCCGCCACTTCGGCTTCTCCGGGAATCCCAGTATATCCACATCGTCAATAATCCCGAAGAATTTCGAATCCGCGGTATGCGCCTTCCTTCCGAGTGTCCGGATCAGGATTTCCCCGTCCTCCGGGTACTTCATGCAGGCAGCGTATAGCTTCCCGTGATTCGTTGTAAAGCGGAAGTCCTCCGCCGTATAGACCTTGTCCTTCGCATCCGTAAACTGGCCCTCTTGCTGTTTTGTCGGGCCTTCCTCGGCATAACGCCAGGGCCGCGAACCGTAAATCGCCTCACCGTTCTGATCGAGCCATTCTCCGATCGAAAGGAGCACCCTCGTATCCTCTTCCGAAATCGTGCCGTCTGCTTTCGGACCGACATTCAGAAGCATCGTTCCGTTCTTGGAAACTACATCCACGAGATCGCAGATGATGCTCCAGGGCTTCTTGAAATCGTTGCCTTCGGTATAGCACCAGGAATTCTTCGCGATTGCCGTGTCGGTCTGCCAGGGGAAGGACTGCACCTCCGAGAACTGACCGCGTTCGATATCGACAAGCGCGGTCCCGAACATATAGGAGTCGTGCTTGTAGGCGATCAGAACTTCTTCGCCCCACTCCGCCGCGCGGTTGTAGAAATATGCCGCGATTTTCTGAAGATACGACCGCGCCGCCTGATGATGAATCCACCAGTCAAAATACAGCTCATGCAGGCGGTAATTGTCGATGAGTTCGCAGGTCCGGATCATCCAGTCATTCAGGAATTCCTCCGACGGCGCCGGTTCAAAGAAAGAGTCATCCATATTTTCCGGCTGCTCGTAAACCGCCGGCCAGTAGAAATCCCCGAGCCTTTCGGAATCCGTAATATCGCTCTCAAAATGCCTGCCGCCACCCATGAACCACCAGTGCTCAATCCGGTGCGTCGAAGCGCCGTTCACGAGTCCCTGCTTCTTCATTTCCGCAGTCAGTTCCGAAAGTGTGTCACGCTTCGGGCCCATTTCTGCCGCATTCCAGTGCGAAAGCTCCGAACGGTACATCTGGAAGCCGTCGTGGTGCTCCGCAACCGGCACCACATAGCGTGCGCCGGCCTTTTTAAAGAGTTCCACCCATGCTGCAGGATCGAACTTTTCGGCCAGGAACATCGGAATAAAGTCCTTGTAGCCAAAATCCTTATGCGGTCCGTAGGTTTTCACGTGATGCTCGAATTCCCGCGATCCCTCGATATACATGTTCCGGGAGTACCATTCATTCGCGAATGCCGGGACACTGTAGATGCCCCAGTGAATGAAGATTCCGAACTTCGCGTCCCGGAACCACTTCGGTGTTTCGTGCTTCGAAAGGCTCTCCCAGTTCGCCTGATAGGGTCCCTTTGCGATCACGCTGTCAATTTTCTCAAGCCATGCTTTCTGATCGTAACTCATGCCTTTTCCTCCGGTAATTGATAATCAGGCGGCGCACACTCGTGACTTCAGTCGTGAGTAAGCCGCCTTTCGTTTTAGAAAAACACACGAACATTTGTTCTGTTTCTGCTTGCCTTTTCATAAAACATATGGTATAATTCAATTATGGATAAATCATATGCTTTTAAGGTTCCAAAAGAAGTCACACATGGTCGCGGATATGTTTACTCTCTCCAGTATCATATCGTCTGGGTTACGAAATATCGGAAGCCGGTTTTTACAGGCGATATCCGGACGGATGTTATTTCGTACCTCAACGAAACCATGAAAAGCCTGGAAATAGTCCCGCTTGCCATGGAAGTCATGCCGGATCATATCCATATCCTTGCGGACTGCAAGCCCCAGCTTCGCCTCTCCGATGCGATCAAGGTCCTGAAAGGCAATACCGCGAGATGGCTGTTCCTGAAGCATCCGGAGATCAAAAAAACGCTTTGGGGCGGTCATCTGTGGAACCCGTCCTACTTTGTCGTTACGGTCAGTGACCGGAGCATAGAACAGGTCTTTGCCTATATCAACAGCCAGACAAAGAGGTAACATGCGACAGACAGTGATGTACAGCAAAAGAATACGGGAACGCTGCCGTGTATTTCAGGATACTGCGGCGGTATACCGGGCTGTCCTCACATACCTGATCGACGTCTGTGTTTCCGAATGGGACGCTGTTAAAGGGATCCGCTCTTCCGTATATCGGCAGGCTTATATCGAGAAACTGATCCATCATACAGCGAAGCGCCCGCTTGTCAGATATGAAGATTTCGATACCAGGTTTTACAAACTGCCCAGCTACCTCAGAAGAGGCGCAGTCAGTAAAGCGCTTGGGATTGTATCCCCATATATGAGAAGTCTCGAAAACTGGTACGCGGAAGATCCCAAAGAACGCGGACAGAAACCCGGGTATCCGAAAGCCGGTTATTCCTTTCCCTGTATGTACCGGATGGATATGTACCGGGAAAACGGACCTTATTCCGCAAAGATCAAAGTATATATCCGAAACACCTGGGACTGGATAAGCGTATCTTTACGAAAAAGTGATGCGGATTATATTCAGCGTCACTGTGACGTACTGGAAGAGTCCGCACTGGTACTCCAGAAACGGGGGAAATGCTGGTATCTGGATTTCGCCTATACCGGTGAGTATGAACTCCGGAATGTATCCGATTATCAGGGTACGATAATCGCTGCTGTCGACCTCGGCCTGAACAATGCCGCGGCGGTAAGCATCATGTGTCATGACGGCACTGTCCTCGGCAGGGAGTTTCTGAAGCTGCCGTGTGAAACAGACTGTCTCAGGCATGCTGTAAACCGGATCAGAAAGGCACAGCAGCACGGGGCGGGAAAGACACCTCGCCTGTGGGCGATCGCTGACGGTATCAATGACGACATATCGGTAAAGACGGCCCAGTTCATTATCGATACTGCCATAAAGTACAATGCCGATGTCATTGTCATGGAACATCTGGATAGCGGCGGAAAGAAGCACGGTTCCAAAAAGCAGCGTCTTCACCTGTGGAAAAGTCAGTATGTCCAGTCCATGGCAGAACTGAAAGCCCACAGGCATGGAATAAGGGTCAGCCGGGTCAATGCCTGGGGAACATCGAGACTGGCATATGACGGCTCCGGTCCGGTTCTTCGTGGAAAGGAATCCGAAAAGACCAGAAACAACTACAGCCTGTGTGAGTTTACAACGGGAAAGGTCTACAACTGCGACCTGAACGCGAGCTACAACATCGGCGCACGGTATTTCGTGCGTGAGATAACGAAATCCTTGCCCGTGAGGGAGAGGTTGCGGCTGGAGGCAAAAGTTCCTTCAGCCTGTAAGAGAAGCACCTGCACGTTATCTACGCTCATTAGTCTGAATGCGGTTCTTGCGGCGTAAGCCGGGAGATGCTGAGTTCGGACTGTATCTGTAGAAACGAAGTCCGATGCCCCTAAAGGGCAACCTGCCGGATGGCAGGCATTAGGAAGCACGCGACTTTAGTCGTGTGAGGCTTCACTATGCTTCCTGCTTTTTCCCGCTCTTCATCCGTGCGACATCGTGGATCCACTTGCCGGAAAGAAGCCGCCCGATGCACCAGACGGACTTGATCACATAGTCCGCGCGCAGGCACATCTGCACCGCCCAGGCCGGCCATTTCAGGAGAATTCCGACAATGAATCCCAGCGGAATCGAAACCACCCACATGAACAAAACGTCTGCGATCATCAAAAACTTCGTGTCGCCGCCGCCCCGTAAGACGCCCTTCGTCATTACGGTCTGGATACACTGGAAGAATACGATGACTGCAAAAGCGTTCATCATCTGTTTTGTCACCACAATGGTTTCCGGTTCCAGTTTATACAGTTTCAGCGTCAACGGTCCTAAAAGAAAGACCACGATGCCGCTGAAAACACCGAAAATGACCGACATCAGGTAGAAAGTCTCGCCCTGAACCTGTGCCTCTTCCTTCCTGCCGGATCCGATCGTATGGCCGATAATGATACTCGAGGCATTCGCGACGCCGGAAATCACAACGGTGAAGAGCCGGTCCACAACCTGGCAGATCGAGTTCGCGGAAACTGCTGCGACCCCGAGCCGGCCAATGATCATGCTGAGCGCAGTATTTCCGAAGCCGAGAAGCGCGTCGGAAATCAGGGCAGGCATTCCAACCTTGATATAGCGGGATATGATTTCCTTCGTCGGGTTGATAAAGAAATCCCGAATCCGGAATCGGAACTTTTTCTGCCCTAAAACCAGGGCGAATGTTGCGACAAACTCGGTTGCACGTGCGATCAGCGTACCGAGCGCCGCACCGCGGATTTCCATTCTCGGCGCGCCGAAGTGACCGAAGATGAAGATCCAGTTTGCGCCGACATTGACAAAGAAAGAAATAAGCGAAACGTAGAGGCCGATCCGCGGCTGGTCGATCGTGCGCATCAGCTGCGCGGTCACGAAGCCGGTTCCGTGAATCAGGTAGATAAAGGCCGTAATTTTGAGATATCCGACGCCTGCCTCAATGACGTCGGCTTCCTTCGTGAACAACCGCATGATTGTGCGCGGACAGAACCAGGTCACGAGCGCAAATACAATCGCAAGCCCGGAAATAATACGAAGCGCCAGTGCGAAAACCTCCATGACTTTGCGGTTCTCCCCGGCGCCGTAATAATGCGAGGCGACGACCGAACATCCGCCGATCACGCCCATGCAGAAAATATGAAAAATGTTGTAAAAGCTGTTTGCAAGAGAAGATGCTGACAGCTGCACCTCGCCGAGCTGGCCGAGCATGATCGTGTCCATCATATTGACACCCATGTTGATGGCCTGCTGTGCGGCGACCGGCAGCATAATTGCCAGCACCTTCACATAAAAATGTTTGTCTTTGACAATCCGTATTCTGAACTTCAAGGACCTTTCCCCCTTCACGCTTTTTCTGCCTTCTATTATAGTCAAAAGCGCGGGGAATGTCTATTACAAAAAAAGAAATTCTGAACCCGGACAGCTTCTCAGACGCGGTACTTGCTCTCTCTCCAGTCCTCTTCTTCCGCCTCGTCCCAGGCGCCGATTGCCGCAAACATGTAGTTTTCAGGCGCACCGGTTCCGCCGAGTCCGAAGGAGCGCCCGACGTCATGCAGCCTTGAAATATCCATCAGGCAGAGCATGTTGTTGCCGGTCCTGCCGCGGAAGGTCGCATTCTGCTCCAGGAAGGAAATCAGGTAAATATTCTTCTTGATCTTCACATAATAGCAGCGCTCGTCGTAGGGATGCTCGCGCATCATTTCGGCAAAGAAGGAATGGTCGTCCGCATCCGGAAGCGGCGTGCGGATATAGTTTGCGTCATAGTATACGTGCGTGATCGCCCGCGGGCCGGAATTATAACGCCAGGTAATCCGGGAACCGACAAGGTCCGAAGTGAAGCCATGACGTTTCTTAGGAAGCTCCCTTCCGTCGCGCTTGATCGCGCCGAAGACGATGTCGTTTGTCACCAGCGTCGGGAAACGCTTGCTCGTGCCCTGGAATGCACGCACGACCGTTACAAGGTCCTGCTCCAGATCGTAGACGATCGAGACGCCCTTCCGGGGCCGCGCTCCGACGACTTCATAGTTCACAAGGTAGGTATCTTCATCGACTTTCAGGCAGTCATAGCGGTAGTTTACGGGACTCTCGCCGAGCGGCGCCCAGGACAGGGATTCGCCCGTCAGGAAGCTCATCGTGCCTTCTGCACCGTCATCAAGAATCAGATAGAAACTCTTCCCCGCAAGTTCATGCACCGAAGGCGAACGGTACTGTGAAAGGCCCTCAAACTGCACATCGTCGAAATACTTCCTCGAAACCGGCTCCTGTTCTTCGCCGTTCCGGTTCGAAACTGCAGTGAAGCGCTTTCCGACAAAATTGCCCTGTTCGATCTCATCCGCCATTGCGATCGCATAGTCTTCGTAGCTGATGTAGCTCTCACCCTCGTCGTTATTGAAGATGAAATCCGTGCCGAGTTTGTATTTGCCGGTCCGTTTTCCCTTTGTGTCAAAGGTATAAGCCGGACTGAAATAGGTCCAGTTTACGGTACTTTTCTGAAGCGCCATGAAACCTTCGAACATATTGCCCGGAACTTCACGGAAATTGCCGGGGATGTCCTCTATCACCCGGTGCTCCATTGTTTCATCCTTGAAAAGACTTGCCGCACCGCCGACCACAAGAAGCCGCACCTGCGGCAGGTCCTTCATCGCCGCGATCAGGGACTGCATCGAGGTCTGGTACTGGATGCCCAGTCCCGGCGTGAACTGGCCGAATGCACAGACCACAACCTGAAAGCGCTGCAGGTCCTGCTTCGTCAGTTCAAAAATGCTTTTCTCGATAATCTTTACCTTGGGATTCTTCACCTTTTCCGGATGGCGGACGATTCCGGTTACATCATGTCCGCGCCTCAGAAGTTCATCCGTAATCAGATTGCCGGCTCTTCCGCCTGCGCCGATAACCGCAATATTCATACTCTCGTCCTCCTCTCTCACAGCCTGTCCAGGATATCCTGTTCGGGAAGGTGTTCCCGCACCCAGGTCCCGTATGCGCAGAACATGTAGCCTTCTCGGTTTCCATGCGGATCCGCACCCCAGAAGCACCCGACGTCATGCACCCGGTCGGTATTGATGATCATCAGCCCTTCCGTGCCTGATCCGAGATTTTCCTCGATGAAGGAGAACATGTACAGGTTCTCGCGGAATTTGACATAGACACAGCTGTCCCAGTAGGGATCCGGTATTTTCCGCTGCGGTTCCTTCTTCTTTGGATTCTCTTTCTCCTTTTCCGCCGCTTCTTTCTTCATCCGCTCCCGCTGTTCCTTGCTGAAAGCCACCGTGTATTTGTTGTCCGCAAGATACACGTGGATAACCGAGAAATTAGGCTTGTACTGCCACTCGATCGCCTTGCCCTCCAGATCATGCGTGAATTCATGACGTTTTTCGGGAAGCGGGGCGTCGCCCGCTTTCATCGCACCGAAGCGCACTTTCCGCGTCACCAGGTTTTTGAAATCCGGCCGCGTTCCCTGCTGCACAAAGTTTCCGGTAACAAGCCGCTCCTTTGTGTCAAGAAGCAGCATGAAGCCGGTCCGGGGCTCGGAGCCCTTAATCTCCGTCATCAGAAAATACGCTTCGTCATCGGCCTTTAAGACATGCGCTTCCTCGAAATACACCCGGTCGGAATCACTGCCCTGAAACTGAATCCGGTCCCGCATCGGGAAGGAAACAAGAAGCTCATACCCGTCGTCAAACACAAGCTCAAAACTCTTCCCCTCAAGTTCCCTCGAATAGGGTACACGGTACTGATCCGCCGACTCGAACCTGACCTGCCGTGCCGCCTGCACAGCAGGAGATACTGGAATTTTCATACTCCTGTCCTGTCCTTTCTGTTTATTCTTCAGGCAGACCGCTGCCCGTCCTGTCGGTCCTTCCGTCTCTCTCATCCGCCTCATCTGTTGATACCAGTATACTACCTGAAAGCCGTATAAATCAAGTATGATATTCTGCGAATCGGGCAGAAAAACAATTCTTTCAGAAACTGTTGGACATCCCGGCCGTTCGGATTTATAATGGATTTACGGAAACAGAACCGGTCAGTTCCGGGAGCATTCTCAGCCCGGAAGGAATAACGGAAATACTGCAATCATAAAAGGAGACCGTCTATGCGAAATATCAGTCTGGACAGCGGATGGACATTTGATTTCGGACAGAAAAGCCCGTTTCAGATGATGCCTTCCGAAACAGAGAAAACCGTCAACCTGCCGCACGATTATATGATCGAAAGCGATGTGTATGAAGCGGCGCCTTCCGGCCCGGCGAGCGGCTATTTCAATGCCGGCGTCGCGCACTATGAAAAGAAAGTCCTGATACCGGCGGCGTGGGAATCGGAACTTGTCTTCCTGCATTTCGACGGCGTCATGATGAATGCGACCGTGGAAGTGAACGGCACGAAGGCCGCGCTGCAGCACTATGGCTATGCACCTTTTGCAGTCGAAATCACGCCCTATCTGTACTTTGGCGAGGAAAATTCGATTGTCATCACCGTCAACCCTTCGATGCAGCCGAATTCCCGCTGGTATTCCGGAGCGGGAATTTTCCGCAGCATGGAACTTGTCCATACGCCGAAAGTCTATCTGAAAAAAGGCGGAATCTATGGATATACAAAGGAAATCGAATACGATGCGGACGGGAACGCTGTTACCGCATACCTGAAAGTATCCGCAGAAGTCGTGAACCGGACCGGGAAAAATGTCATCACCGAGGTGGAATTCTCCCTCCGGCAGGACCCCGGCCGCGGCGTATGTACCGAAAATGCTTCTCCGCTTCTCTCGCGTTCGATCCGTATCCAGATCCCGCCGAATTCGGAAGAAACCGCTTCCTATACCCTGACTGTCGACAATCCGAAGCTCTGGGATTCGGAACAGCCGAACCTGTACCGTCTTTCGGCTTCCGCGAGGCCCCTTGAGGAATTCCGTACGCATCTCATTCCGCTTCCTGAAGAACTTCAGACCGTGGACTGCGATTCCGTTCTTTTCGGCATCCGCACAATTCAGGCCGATGTACGGCACGGGCTTCGGATCAACGGGAAATCCGTCAAGCTTCGGGGCGGCTGCCTGCATCACGACAACGGAATTCTCGGCGCCGTTTCCCTGTACGATGCGGAAGCCCGGAAACTGTCCATCCTGAAATCCATCGGTTTCAATGCGATCCGGACAACACATAACCCGCCCTCTTCGGCGTTTATCGAAGCCTGTGACCGGCTCGGCGTCTATGTTTTCGACGAAGCCTTCGATGCCTGGGGCATGGGCAAGCAGCCCGGCGACTACAACCAGTATTTCGAAACTGACTGGGAGAAGGACCTTTCGGCCTTTGTCCGCCGGGACCGCGTCCATCCGGCGGTCATCATCTGGTCAACCGGCAACGAAATCACGGAGCGCGGTGGTCTCGGAAACGGCTACACGATTGCGACAAAACTCGCCTCCCGCATCAAAGCGCTCGATCCTTCGCGTCCGGTCAGTAACGGCATCTGTTCCTTCTGGAGCGGACTCGATGACCGGATGATGGCGGAACAGATGAAAAAGATGCAGGAAGCCGCCTCGTCCGGTACGATCCAGAATGCAGACGTTTCCGGCTTTGATCCGACCTGGGAAAACTATACCGAAGCCTTCACAAACGGGCTGGATATTGTGGGCTACAATTATCTGGAAAGTAAGTACGCCTATGATCATGAGCGCTTCCCGGAGCGCGTGATCCTGGGCTCCGAAAACTTTCCGAATGAGATCGGCAAAAACTGGCCGATGATCGAGTCGACACCCTACGTCATCGGCGATTTCACCTGGACCGCCGCGGACTATATCGGCGAAGCCGGCATCGGAAAATCCGTCTTTGTCGCACCGGACGACCCGGCGCTTCAGCGCGGTCCTTTTGCCTTAAGTTCCCATGCTTCCGTCTTCCCCTGGCGGCTTGCGAACGACGCCGACATCGATATCTGCGGAAATATCCTGCCGCAGGGCCTTTACCGGAAGGTGGTCTACGGATCGCCGGAGACCTTCATTTTCTCCTATGATCCCGCAGTCTTCGGCAAAACGGAACTCATCAGCCGCTGGGGCTTTACGGATGTGAAAAGGGTCTGGAAATGGGACGGTCAGGAAGGGAAGCCGGTAAAGATCGCGGTCTTCTCCCGTGCTGAGGAAGTTGAAGCATTCGTGAACGGCGTTTCGCTCGGCCGAAAAAAAGCAGGCGAATCGCCTGCTGCCGGAATGCCGGATACTTTTGTGTTTGATACGGTTTACGCGCCGGGAATAATCGAAGCCCGGAGCTTCTCAGACGGACAGGAGATCTCCCGCGACGCGCTTTCGACGCACGGGGCCGAATCCTCTGTCCGGCTGATCGCCGAAAAAGACGCCGTTCCCGCAGACGGCAGCAGCCTGATCTATGTGCGTGCGGAAATCCTCGATGAAAACGGGGCCTTTGTTCCCGATGCCGAAATCCCACTTACGGCCGCGGTTGAAGGCTCCGGATTCACGCTTCAGGGCTTCGGTTCCGGAAATCCCGTCACAGCCGAAAACTATACGAAGGGCAGTTTCACAAGCTTCCGCGGGAAAGCGCTGGCTGTACTCCGCGCCGGATATGAGCCGGGAGAAGCGGTACTGACTGTTCAGGGAGAAGGACTAGGTTCCGCTTCCGTACGGATCCTTTCGGAATAAACATCCCGTCTGAATATCACCGTTCCTGCAGGAAACAGACTCCTTCCGGCCAAAACCGAAAGGAGTCTGTATTTCTGTCTTTATGAACTTTTTATTCTTCGTCGAAGGGTCCGTAATACAGCATCTCGTTGTACTTCCGGTTAGCCTCCTCCGCGGCTTTCTTTTCCTTCCAGAGATCGATTTCCGAGCGGATCGCGAGCATTTCGTCCACGATGATTTCCGCTTTTTTCGGCTTCTCATACTGCAGATAGGCGATCATCCGGCGCATGGCTTTCGGGCTTCCGAGATGCTTTGCGCAGGCGTCGCCGAGCTCCGCCGGGAAACCCAGCGCTTCCACTGCCGCGCACAGTTCATCCCGCGTCTGTGCCCATTCGATTTTTGCTGACATTTTTCTGTCCATCATAACACCCTGTATCATGCCTTTCCGGCGGTAATGGCGGCAGACTGCCCTGGCTTCATGGAATGGGAGCCTGCTGTTTTCATTATACAGCTTCTCCCGCACTCTGTCCATCGGATTCACCGCGGAATCCTGTGAAATTTGACCAAAAAGGACCGCATTCCGCTGTTTTATTTTATCTTGCATTTTGACGGATTTGGTCGTATACTATATATGGACGAAATTGGTATCCATCCGGCGTGTTGTCCGGATTACAAAAAATTTTTCAGAAAGAGGTACAAACAAAATGGCAGCGATTGATTTTGCGAAGTACGGTATTGAGAATGTCGGCAAGGTTTTCTACAACCTTTCCTACGAAGAGCTTTTCAAGGATGAGATGAATCCGGATCTCACGGGCTTTGACAAGGGCCAGCTCACCGAGCTTGACGCCGTCAACGTCATGACCGGCATCTATACCGGCCGTTCTCCCAAGGACAAATTCATTGTTATGGACGAGAATTCGAAGGACACCGTATGGTGGAACTCCCCCGAATATCCGAATGACAACCATGTTGCAAC
>JAFYGJ010000077.1:0-1734 GCA_017543275.1 Lachnospiraceae bacterium
CCTGCTTGATTGCTTCGGATGCTTTGTCCTCGCCCTTGCCGTGTCCGATACCGACATGAGCGATACCCTTGTCGCGCATGACAGTCTGAACATCTGCGAAGTCCAGGTTGATCAGGGAATTCAGGTTAATCAGGTCGGTGATGCCGCGGACAGCCTGCTGAAGGACTTCATCCGCTTTCTTCATGGCATCCGGGAAAGTAGTTCTGCGGTCCAGGATCTCAAGAAGCTTATCATTCGGAATGACGATCAGTGTATCAACGGCAGTGCGGATCTTGTCGATACCGGCCAGTGCCTTGGTCATACGGACCTTGCCCTCAAAGCGGAAAGGCTTTGTCACAACACCGACAGTCAGGATGCCCTGCTCTTTAGCAATTCTTGCGATGACAGGTGCGGCACCTGTACCGGTTCCGCCGCCCATTCCGCATGTTACGAATACCATGTCCGCACCGGCGATTGCCGCGGCGATATCCTCGGCGCTCTCTTCCGCTGCTTTCTCACCTACCTCGGGATTGGCGCCTGCACCGAGTCCCTTGGTGAGCTTGGTGCCGATCTGGATCAGCTTCGGAGCCTTGCACATTTCCAGTGCCTGGACATCCGTGTTCATGCCGACCAGCTCCACACCGGAGATGCCTTCCTCAACCATACGGTTAACGGCATTGTTTCCGGCACCGCCTACGCCGATGACGATGATTTTACATGCCATTTCAGATTCATTTGCTTTAATTTCGAGCACGGGTTCCCCCTCCTTCGCGAAAATTATTCGGAAAAAATCATCTTAATAATACATTCGAACGTGTAAATAATCAACTTTATTTTCCCCGAAAAGTCACATTATTTGTTTCCGGTGTAAAGCTCTCCATCTCGAGTACACCTTTCTTTCCTTCCAGTGCAGGAAGGATTTTGGACAGGTTTGATAATTTCTCGTCCGAATACTCATCCTGCCCCAGATCAGCCCGGACACCGCCGAAGAAAATAGACATGTTTTCCTTCGAATCAAAATAAATCTTATCCGCATGCAGCTCGTATTTGCGCAGCAGCTGTGTGGTGTTCAGGATTCTGGAGAAAATCGCCTCGCTCTTCGTCGGCAGTTTTTCATACAGGATAATGTAATCAAACTGCAGGCCGGTCACCTCCGGAATGTCGCTGATCCTCTGTGTGGACGTCTCCACGACCGTTCCGTTCCGGTCAAAGTAAATGTAGCTGCCGAGATGATTGATATAGCCGGCAAGCGCCTTTTCGTAAACTTTGATCTGGATCGTCTCATGGTCGAGGACGTTCAGGTCCATCCGCTCGATGAAGGGAAATTCCGGCATGTCCCGGAAGCGGTACTTCACGCTCATGACAAGCGAATTATCGCCCAGAAATCCCTCCATGACCCGCTCGCTGATCTCCTCGTTCGAATACCGCGTATTCCCGTCTACATAAACCTTCGTCACCCGGAAATGTTCGACAAGATAAAACACGGTGACGGTGAGGGTCACCGCGGCAGTCAGCAGTATAATCGCGGCGCGGATGTTTCTTCTTCGCAGCTTGGCCCGGATATAATCGTCCGGACTCTCATACATCTCCCGCTCGCGATACCTCTCTTCCGCAGACAGTTTCTTCACTTTCTTCTGACCGCCTCTTCATATCTTCCGCGGCGGGCAACGGAAAGAACCATTCCGATCTCGGCCAGCATCAGAATAATGGAAGATCCGCCGTAGCTGATAAACGGAAGCGTAACACCGGTGTTCG
>JAFYGJ010000078.1:0-2238 GCA_017543275.1 Lachnospiraceae bacterium
AGTTCGGCGGCAACTATTACGACGACGAGGAGGAACGCCGGAATTCGGTCACCGTGTTCCCGGGCTGCGACATGCGGAAGACGATCACGAGCAAGCTCTCGCTCGAAAACGGTAAAATCTACGGCTTCAAGGTCACGATCTGATCGCGGAGCTTCGCCTGCTTTATATGAAAAACAAATGAATAGCGCCATGCGGAAAAATGTACTGATTCTCGCGCTCTGTTCGCTTGCGGTCCTTTCCGCCGGCTGCTCGCGCAGCGGGGGAGAGAATGTCTTGTCTCTCAGGCATAATGAAGTGGACTCTCTGGATCTGTCCCAGGCGTTGTCCGTTACCGGGATCGTGCCGCTGGATAACCAGGTCCCGGTCGATAAGATTATTCAGGTCAAACGGAACCAATCCGGGATATATGTCTGGGCGGGGAACCAGATCAACAGATATTCATCCGACGGGAAGTATCTGGGCATCGTCGGCCGCGAGGGGCGCGGGCCTGGAGAGTATGTCTCCATTTCCGGCTTCTCGCTGTCGGATCAGGAGGTGCTTTTGATCGACAGCTTCCAGAGGATGCTTGTTTATGACCTTGACGGGGAGTTCCTGCGTGGGGCAGATATTCCATTCTATGCCGCTTGCGGAAAGATTTTCGGAGACCGGATTTTCCTGGATTCCGGTTATCAGTCTGGGACGGAAAAGAAATTCCACGTCTATTCGCTGGAGACCCTGGAAGAGCTTGATTCTTTTCAGGAGATCGATGATGCGGAGCGCACGTATCGCCATATTATGCATGCGGAGCATTATTATGTCACCGAAGATAACCGGCTGCTTTATCACGAAGCCCTGAATAATCGCATCTATCAGCTCTATCCTGACCGGGCGGAGGTCCTTTATTCATTTGATTTCTGGGGAAAGAACCCCCCGGATTCTTTCTTCTCGCGCCGGTATAAGCACATCGGTGAAATGGTGGATGAGCTTTCTGCCAGTGGATATGTGTGCGGGATTCCTCGGTATGCCTGTGGAAATGGAGGGCATTTGATGATGTATTTGAAGGCAGGGGAAGCGGGCATAGCCTTCCGTTACCCTGAAGGGAAGAATGCCGTCCAATCCAGAAACATTTATTTCCAGAACATTATACGTCCCTTTTCTTGTGGCTATCTGCCGATGTCCTTCAACTCGGCAAAGGATATTTCCTTCGCGGTGCCGCCCGATGCGCTGCAGGGCGCATCTTTGTCCGAAGAAGATAATCCCGTGCTGATCTTCGCGGAATTCCGCTAGATGATGGAATGGCGGCGTTTTTGGTCTGCTTTTTGAAAAGGGATGGAGTGCACTCCATCCTTTTTTAATCCTCCACATCCGGGGTGCTGTGGAATATGGAAAACATTATGAACAAACTTATCAAATTGGGATGCGCAGCTGTCATGATGCTGGCTTCCTGTCTCTTTGCCAGAGGAGCAGAAAGGGACGCTGTCTTGGTTGAACGTCTGGAAGCTCCGGAGATGAATCAGGTCGAGGTCTTGAACGATTATTATCAAGGACTTGCCTTCGACCGCGATTACATGATCTCTCATTTCGTGATGGAAAACTCCAAGATGTTCAAGCCGGAAGATTTTGCGGTCATCCGCGGTCTCCTGCCCGAGTTGAGCGATTATGAGCTGCAGGTCCTGAACGGAACCTGTTTCCGTGATCCTACGATGATGCTGGTGCTCTCCATCCTGGTCGGTGAATTGGGTGTCGACCGTTTCCTGCTCGGAGACACGGGCCTTGGCGTGCTCAAGCTGATTACTGCCGGCGGTCTCGGTATCTGGTGGCTGGTCGATATCTTCACTGTCGACCGCCGTACGAAAGAATACAATTTCAAGCAGTTCAACGAAGCGCTTCAGAACGCCCGCCTGACGCTTCCCGTAGCGCGGTAGGCTGTCCCTTTCCCCGCCGGGGAATGGAACAGGCAGTTGCGGAACCGGAATCCCCGGTTCCGCAATTGTTTTCCGGAAGGGAATGTGCGGATTTTGTTGAAAAAAATATTTGTGGCGATAGGCATTTTTGATTAACTTTGTCCGTCAAATAAAAGTCCCTCCGATATGTCCTTTATTGAAGAAAGAATCGCCCTGGAAGGCTTGACTTTTGACGATGTACTCCTGATTCCGGCGTACTCCGAAGTCCTGCCGCGGGAAGTCTCCCTGCAGACCCGTTTCTCCCGCAACATTACCCTGAACATTCCGATCGTGTCCGCCGCCATGGACACCGTTA
>JAFYGJ010000079.1:0-1810 GCA_017543275.1 Lachnospiraceae bacterium
CACGAGTTCGCGGCTGTCGTTCTCCGTCAGGGTCACACGGGCCGTGTTTCCGTAATTCTTCGACTGGAAAATCAGATTCATTCCCTCTTCGAAGTCGCGGATCTGCGCCGGAGTGATGACCAGATTGCGGATGTCCCGCCGCGTCGCCCGCATCGCAAAGGACTTCTTTTTCAGTGCGGCATAGTCCGTCTCAAGAACGCTGAGTTCTTCGGGGTCATGGAGATACACCAGCAGAGCCATATCCGCCGTGGACATGGTGTCCGTCAGTTCACCGGCATAACTGCTTCTCGAAATGAAAGTCCGCAGGACGTCGTTGAAGCATTCCATGCTGGTGGCTCCGACAAGCGCGAAGCCGTTAAAAAGTTCCTCGTATTCGCCGACGAACATCTGATTCGAAAGGATTTCCGCAAGCCTGTCATAATCGAAGGTCTCCTCGGTCGCGCCTTCGATCTGGAACTGCATCCGGTCGAAATAGCCCTTGTAGCGTCCCACCATTTCCAGTAGACGCTGAAACGAGAATTTTCGTAGAACCTCCGGGTTCTTGAATTTTCGTAAATTACTCCCCGCCATTGTTATCTGCCTCCTGTTTGATGATACCCACCATTTTGCCGATAACCCGGAAGGAGTCGTAACGAGTAAGCTCAATGGGGTTGAATTCCGGATTCTCCGCTTCCAGCGCGATGCGGTCGGGGCGGTTCACGAGCCGTTTCAGCGTCACTTCATTGTTGACGGACGCCGCCACAATGTCCCCGTCCGCGGCAATGGGCTGGTGGCGGATGATGACGATGTCGCCGGTTCTGATGCCAGCGCCGATCATGCTGTCGCCCTTCACGCGCAGTGCAAACACATCCCCGTTGGTGGTGAGAGCTTTATCCACGGAAACGGTTTCATCGCCGCTCCGGTCTTCGAACTCCTCCACAGGCACACCGCCGGGGATTTCGCCGAGGACAGGGATCTGAACTGTGACAAGAGCTTCCGGCTCAACAGCTTTATTGATCACATACGGCTTGGTGGCTCCCTTTTCAATGCGTTTCAAGTAACCTTTGGAAACCAGCTCCTGAAGAATATCATAGATACTCGGCACGGATATTCCGAACGCATCGGCCAACTGCTGCATCCTCGGCATTTTCCCATATGTCGAGAAAAACCGACAGATCTCCTGCATCACTTCCGCCTGCCGTCTCGTGATGTTCTCTTCCTTATGTCTTCCCTGTCCCATAGCGGACTCCTTTTCTTCCTAAAACAACAGGCATAATATACACCATCCGGAGATTATTTCAAATCGTCTCCGATGGCGAAAAATCGCTCTCTCCCTCAACCGGTTTTTCGATGCAGGTCTCTAAATGCCTGATTCTGACCTTGCGTTAAAAAATTTTTCGATTTTTTTTGAAAAATAGGGGCCAAAATGCACCCCTGGGTGGCGATAACCCCGATAGAGACACATTGATTCAACAACGAAAGGACCAGCATGAGATACGGCAGTATTTGCAGCGGAGTTGAGGCGGCGAGCCTTGCCTGGCGGCATCTCGGGTGGACTCCGGCCTTCTTCTCGGAGGTGGAGCCGTTCCCGGCAGCGGTGCTGATGCAGCGTCTCGGCGCGACAAGACCGCTCCGACCGCTTGATCCGGATGCCGCATTAGAGGAAAAAGACCGGAAACAGCGCCTCTCCTGGCAGTCCATGATAGCGGAGCTGCCGGACGGCGGGACCGTTCCGAACCTCGGAGATTTTACCCTAATAAAGAAGGATGACTATAATGGACAAATCGACCTGCTCGTCGGGGGGACGCCCTGCCAGGACCTTTCCATTGCC
>JAFYGJ010000080.1:0-26626 GCA_017543275.1 Lachnospiraceae bacterium
ATCACAAGATGCCTGCTGACGCAAGCATTCCTGATGGCCTGAATCATGAAGTCACATGATTTTCCCTCCATTTACAAAAAGACATACGGCTCTGCACCGTATGTCTTTCTTTTACTTTGCGTAATCGGTAACGCGGGACTCTCTGATGACATTGACCTTGATCTGGCCGGGATACTGCATCTCGGCTTCGATCTGCTTGCTGATATTTCTCGCCATCAGCACCATGTCCGCGTCGCTTACCTTCTCAGGAACTACCATTACCCGAACTTCGCGTCCTGCCTGGACGGCATAGGACTTTTCAACACCTGCATATGAATTTGTGATTTCTTCCAGCTGTTTGAGACGGTTGATATAGGTCTCAATCGTCTCGCGCCGCGCACCGGGACGGGCGGCGGAGATGGTATCCGCGGCCTGCACAATGCAGGAAATCATCGAAGTCGGCTCCGTGTCGCCGTGATGCGACTCGACCGCGTTGATGACAATTGCGGATTCCTTATATTTCTTACACAGCTCAGCACCAAGCTGAACGTGCGAGCCTTCCATTTCATGGTCAACGGCTTTGCCGATATCGTGCAGCAGGCCGGCCCGCTTCGCCATCCGGACATCGAGTCCGAGTTCCGAAGCCATTAAGCCCGACAGATGCGCGACCTCGACGGAATGCCTCAGGGCATTCTGGCCGTAACTGGTCCTTAAATACATCCTTCCGAGAAGTTTGACAAGTTCAGGATGAATGCCGTGGATACCCACTTCCTGAATTGCCTTCTCGCCTTCCTCACGGATTTTCTGATCGACTTCCTTCTTCGCCTTTTCGATCATCTCCTCGATTCTGGCCGGGTGAATCCGGCCGTCCAGGATCAGCTTCTCCAAAGCGATTCTTGCAATCTCACGTCGTACAGGATCAAATGCGGAGAGAACGACCGCATCCGGTGTATCATCGATGATCAGTTCCACGCCGGTTGAGGTCTCTAAAGCGCGGATGTTTCTTCCCTCACGGCCGATGATGCGTCCCTTCATCTCGTCGCTGGGAATCTGAACTACAGTAATCGTGCTTTCCGCCACATGATCGGCGGCGCAGCGCTGAATCGCCGTCACCACAATATCACGGGCACGCTTGGAAGCTTCTTCGCGCGCTTCATGTTCCAGTTCGCGCACAAGCTTCGCAGCGTCTTTCTTCACGTCATCCTCAAGGGATTTCAGCAGATGTTCTTTTGCCTGTTCGGAGGTAAGGCCTGAAATACGTTCCAGTTCCTTGGTTATCTGTGCCGTCTTCTGATCGATCTCAGAATACTTTCTGTTCAGCCCTTCTTCCCGCGCCGCGAGATTGCTTTCACGCTTCTCCATCGTCTCGGCTTTGCGGTCAAGTGCTTCCTCCTTGTTCGAAATACGGCGCTCGGACTTCTGGATTTCATTCCGCCTGTCGCGGATTTCCTTGTCAAGCTCGTTTTTCTGCCGGAGTGATTCCTCCTTGACCTCTAAAAGGGCCTCCCTCTTGGTATTCTCGGCTGTCTTCAGGGCTTCGTCGATGATTTCCCTCGACTTCTGCTCCGCCGATCCGACCTTCTCATTGAAGATCTTTTTCTGGCGGTTCTGGCCCAGCATGAAAAAGATGACCGATGCGGCAGCGATAGCCACGATCGCTGCTATGATAATAACAATGACCGCAGTTACTTGCACTGTACCCACAGGAGTACCTCCTTATTCAATTTTGATTGTACACAAAACAACAGATTAATTTTACACGGTTTTCGGCCTTTTGTCAAGCGGGGGTTTTTGCCGCTTCAGGCTTCAGACTTTCAGCGTAATCTCCCGTCCGGAAGGCTGGTACTGCATAAAAGTCACGCCGGCGCGGGCGAGCATGCGCTTGCTGGCGCGGAAGGCAGGCGTGTCGCCGTATTTGTCATCCGCATAGATCAGCGTGCGGATGCCGGACTGGATGATCGCCTTTGCGCATTCGTTGCAGGGGAAAAGCGTCACATAAAGCTTCGCACCCTCTAAAGACCCGCCGCGGTAATTCAGGATCGCATTCAGTTCGCTGTGCGCGGTATAGAAGTACTTGTTGTCCTCTCCTTCCCTGGACCAGGTGAACTCCGAATCCGGGATACCGTTCGGAAAACCGTTGTAACCGACCGAGAGGATCCGGTTCGTCTCGCTCACGATGCAGCATCCGACCTGGGTGTTGGGATCCTTCGAGCGAAGCGCCGAGAGCATCGCGATGCCCATGAAATATTCGTCCCATTTGATGTAATCCGTACGTTCGTACATCCTGTACCTCCACAAAGATAAAACGTATTTTATCAGAGCTTGTCTGCCCTGACCAGGTTTCCGCCGGCCGCCTTCAGAAGCCGGTTCATAATAGCGCCGCCGATGTCATGTGCGGACATGTCCTCCGCATAGATCAGGTCGACCGGCAGCGTGTCAAACTGCCGGAGCGCGTCGAAGAGCCGGTGTGCGGCTTCTTCGGGGTTTTGAATGCTTCCGACCGAGACCGGGAAGCCTTCGGGGAAGCAGTCCATATGTTCGTCGTATGTGAGAATACCGGTCCTTTTCCCGGCTTTTCTTCTGATGGCGAGAATGATATCGTCCTCGCTCCCGGAAACGATAAAAACGGGCGATTTCGGCGCATAGTGGCGGTATTTCATGCCCGGCGCCTTCGGATGTTTCACCGAAACCGCATGGGAAATGATATTCTCGGCGCGGATCGCAGGATCCACCGAAACCGGACCGATCAGTTCTTCCATTTCCCCGACCGTCACATAGCCGTAGCGAAGAAGCACCGGCTCTTCCCCGGAAAGATCAATGATGGTCGACTCCACGCCGATCGGAACGTCGCCGCCGTCGATGATCTGCTCCACTCTTCCGGAAAGGTCTTCAATCACATGCGCGGCCTTTGTTGTCGAAGGCCGTCCGGAAAGATTCGCGGAAGGCGCCGCGACCGGGAAAGGCACTGCCCGAAGGATTGCGTTTGCAACCGGATGCGAGGGCATCCGCACCGCGACAGTCGAGAGCCCGCCCGAGGTCTTTTCCGGAACGATATCGGACTTGTTGAAAATGATCGTCAGAGGTCCCGGCCAGAAATGGTCGATCAGGATCTTCGCCTTTTCCGGGATCTCTGTGACCAGATCCTTAAGCTGCTCCTTCTTTCCGATATGCAGAATCAGCGGGTTGTCGGAGGGCCGGCCCTTCGCAGCGTAGATTTTTGCCGCCGAATCCGCGGAAAGCCCGTTCCCGCCGAGCCCGTATACCGTCTCGGTCGGAAACGCCGAAAGGCCGCCCGATGACAACACCGCTGCGGCCCTTTTCGCAATCTCCGAAACCGGGAGCTCTTTTACCGAAAGAATCTCCGTCGTCATTTCGCCTTCGATCCTTCCGCCGCGGATGCCCCCGCCTTTTCTTTTTGCTTCTTCTCAATCATGCCCCAGATCAGATAATACCAGGCGGCAACAAAGGTGAAGGTCATGCCGCCGAGACCGATCTTAAAAAAAAGAACGGTTCTTGCAAAGTAAACAAGCAGCAGGAAAAGCACGAAACAGACAATATAGCCGCGCATCATGCCCGCAAGTTCCTTCCTGACCAGTTTCTTTACACCGGTGACGTCTTTCTTCGTCACCGACAGCAGGTACGACATCAGCGCGGCAGAAAGGATACCGCCGAACAGCATCGAAATCACGCAGTCAAAAAGCGGCACATCGGGAAGCGTGAAACCTTCCGTCTGGAACCAGGCGCCGTAGCAGGTCAGCACAAGACCGCAGACCGCAAGCGCCCAGATCAGGTATTTGTCGATGAAGTCCAGAATCTTCTTTTTTACACTCTTCTTCTGTTCAGACATTTCTTTTCTCCCCCGGGGAAAGGAATCAGCCGATCAGTTCTTCAATCGGTGCATAGTCCATGCTGTGCGCAAGCGCCACGTTCCGGCAGGTCAGCTTTCCGAGATAGGTATTGACGCCGCTGCAGATGGCATCGCTCTTCCTGCAGGCAGCTTCAAGGCCTTCCGCCGCGATCTCAAGGCCGTAGCGGAGCGTCGCGTTTGTGAGCGCGATCGTGCTTGTCCGCGGAACCGCGCCGGGCATGTTGCCGACACAGTAATGCACAACGCCTTCCTGCACATACACGGGATCGTCGTGGGTCGTCACATGTGAAGATTCGCCGCAGCCGCCCTGGTCGATCGCGACATCCACAAAGACCGCGCCGTCCTTCATTTCCGGCAGGTATTTCGCCTTGAACAGCTTCGGTGTCGAGCCGCCGGGGATCAGGACGGAGCCGATTACAAGGTCGGCGTCCCTGAGAACGCGCTCCACGTTGCTGTCATTCGAGACAAGGGTCTGGATATGCGCGCCGAACATGTTGTCCAGCTCCTCGAGGCGCTTCAGGTTTACGTCAAGAATCGTGACATTCGCGCCCATGCCGACCGCGATCTTGCAGGCGTTCATGCCGACCGTACCGCCGCCGAGGATCACGACATTGGCCTTGGGAGTTCCGGGAACGCCGGCTAAAAGAATGCCCTCGCCGCCGAAGCGTTTTTCGAGGTATTTCGCGCCTTCCTGAATCGACAGGCGGCCCGCAATCTGGGACATCGGTGCAAGGCAGGGAAGGGAACGGTCCTTCTCCTGGATGGTTTCATAGGCGACAGCCTTGACTTTCCCCTGAAGAAGCGCATCCGTCTGTTCGCGGTCCGCTGCAAGGTGCAGGTAAGTGTAAAGGATCATGCCGTCGTGGAATAAAGAATACTCCTCCGGCAGCGGTTCCTTGACCTTGACCATCATATCGCACATTTTCCAGACGTCTGCCGCTTCGTCCAGAAGCGAGGCGCCGGCATCCACATATTCATTGTCAGTAAAGCCCGAGCCGACGCCCGCGCCCTTCTCCATGTATACATGATGTCCGGCCGCAACATAGGCTTTGACATTGTCCGGCGTCAGGCCGACACGGTATTCGTTGTTCTTAATCTCTTTGACACATCCGATCTTCATAGAAGTTCTCCTCACAGGTCACATAATAGAAGGATTATACGCCAAAAAGCCGGAAATTTCAAGTATTTTCACTGCTTCCTCCCATCCTGAACCCGCACATACCCGGACAGGGCGCTTTTCCGGATCGCGCCTTTCATTTCAAGACGCACGAGAATCTCAAGAATCATCGATACCGGGAAATTGCTCCGAAGAAGAAGGTCGTCGATCATCACAGATTCCGACCCGATGCAGTCATAAATTTCCTTTTCCTCCGGGGTCATCGGGATGTGCACCGGCTTCTTCGTGTCCGCCTTTACCGAAAAGCCGAGATACTGCAGGATATCCTCGGGACAGGTCAGCATATGCGCGCCGTTCTTGATGAGTTCGTTGCAGCCGAGGCTCATCCGTTCGCCGATCCGGCCGGGGACCGCGAAGACTTCCTTTCCGAGCGCCAGTGCAAAATCGACGGTCGTCCGGGTTCCGGAGCGCTCAGCCGCCTCAATCACCGCAAGGCAGGAGCCGTATGCGCTGATCAGCCGGTTCCGTTTTGGAAAATCGTAGGGCTTTGCCTGATAGCCCGCCGGTTTTTCCGAGAGAATGCAGCCGCCCTGATCGAGGATGGAACGAAACAGACCGACATTTTCCTTCGGGT
Organism: Lachnospiraceae bacterium; assembly: GCA_017543275.1. GTDB lineage: Bacteria > Bacillota > Clostridia > Lachnospirales > Lachnospiraceae > UBA1267. Next base: position 5,599 of record JAFYGJ010000080.1, read on the forward strand.
AACAGAGATCCGCGCCGCCGCCGAGGATGGCCGTCGTAAAGCTGTGACCTTCCGGAAAGCCGCCCGGATCCGCTGCAGAAAGTGCTCCCCTGCCCGCATATCCGTCCACGCCGAGCGCCATCCCGGAGACGATGTTCACCCCGTATTTTGACAGCTCCTTCCCGAAGAAATACGCGCATTCCCGGCCGTATTCGCTGCAGCGTCGGGAACCGACGATCGAGACCTTCTGCTGGTCCGGTTTCGGAAGCCTGCCCTGCACATAGATTCCTGCCGGCGGATCGGGAAGCGCGAGAAACTCTTCCGGAAAGTCCGGATCTTCCCGGCAGAGAAACCGAAGGCCTTTCTTCTCGGTTTCTTCAAAGAGGGCGTCCAGGACCGCAGGATCCCGGAGCCTGTCAAATTCTGCCATCTCCCTGAAATCCACACCAGTCTCAAAGCTCAGAAGGTCCCGCCCATGAAGCGAAAGAACCTCGGAAGGCTCCAGTTCCCTGAGAATCCGGAGCGAATTTCCGGCCGTTTCCGCCGCAGTCTGGCTCAGTAAAAAGTATCCTCTCTCATTCTCATTCATGCCTTTTATCCTCCGAAAAACTTGCGGTCTGCCGAACGGTAGGACACCGCCTCCGCAAGATGCGCCGTCGTAATCCGCTCCGAACCGTCGATATCCGCCGCTGTCCGCGCGACTTTCAGGATCCGGTCGTGCGCGCGGGCGGAAAGCTCCAGCTTCTCAAAGGCCTCGGTGAGAAGCGACCGTTCTTCTTTCCCGAGCACACAGAATTTCCGGATCTCCCTGCCCTGAAGCTGTGAATTGAACAGGATCCCGAGCCCTTTGTAGCGCTCCTTCTGGATTTCCCAGGCGCGGATCACTATGGAGCGGAGCTTCTCCGAGTCCATGCCCGTATTCTCCGTGCCCTGGAGCTTTGCGACATCGACGCGCGGGACCTCGCAGGCGATGTCGATCCGGTCAAGAAGCGGTCTTGAGAGACGTGACAGGTACTGATGCACTTCCGCTTCCGAACACTTGCAGCGGTTCCGGTCCGGATAGTAGCCGCAGCGGCAGGGATTCATCGCACAGACAAGCATCACCCGCGTCGGAAACACATAGGAGCCGTGGACGCGCGAGATCACAACCCGCTGGTCTTCGAGGGGCTGACGCATCACTTCCAGAACGGACTTGGGAAATTCCGGCAATTCATCGAGAAACAAAACCCCGTTGTGCGCAAGACTCATCTCCCCCGGATGCGGAATCACGCCGCCGCCCACAAGAGCGCTTGCCGAAACCGTATGGTGCGGCGAGCGGAAGGGGCGGATCCGGATCAGGCCTTCCGAGGGATCCAGAAGTCCCGCGACACTGTGGATCCGGGAACATTCGATCTGTTCCTCCTCCGAAAGGGGCGGCAGAATCGTCGGAATCCGTTTCGCGGTCAGCGTTTTCCCGGTTCCTGGAGGTCCGATCATGAGAAGCCCGTGCATGCCGGCAGACGCGACCGCTGCCGCCCGCTTCACCGCCTCCTGCCCGAGGATTTCCGAGAAATCCGGCAGGCGCTCCTCTGCCTTTTCAAGTTCCGGCAAAGCTTCTTCCGGTTCCCTGTATTCCCCGGTCAGAAGAAACTGCATCACTTCCTGGAGCGTCAAGAAGCCCAGGGTGCGGATTCCCGATATTGCCGCGCCTTCGCGGACGTTCTCCCGCGGTACGATGCAGGCTTCCTTCTGAAGCTCCCGCGCCAAAATCACATGGGAAAGCACCCCGCTGATGCTGCGGATGCTGCCGTCGAGGGCAAGTTCCCCGACAAAGCTGTATTTCTCCGTTGTCTCCTGCGGCAGGATGCCGAGCGCGATCATGATTGCGACCGCAACCGGCAGGTCAAAGGAATTCCCGGTTTTCCTGAGATCAGCCGGACTCAGATTCACCGTCAGCCGTCCCGGCGGCACCGGGATCCCGGTGTTTTTCAGCGCGGATTTGACGCGTTCCCTGGCCTCGCGGACTTCCGAGCCGAGGAATCCGACCATGTCAAAAGCCGGGAGTCCCTGCCCGTAGTCCGCCTCGACAATGACCCGCCGCCCGTCGATGCCGACAATTGCGGAGGTATCCACTCGTCCGAACATAAACGTAGCCTCCTGTTGGATTGATATTCAGTTAAAAAATCTTAATGAATTCTGCCGCAGAGAGATGCGGCCGGCGAAAATGCCAAAAAATGAAAAGATCTGATGATCAGAAAATGAAAAGTCTTATGCTTTCCTGCCGCCGCCCGAAGCAAAAGCTTCGGGCCGGCAGCAGAGACAGTTCGGAAAAACGGTCCGTTTAAATCCGCATCTCCTTCAGCGGATTGCCCTGAAGGTCCTTAATCGTGAAGAGTCCGTTCTCATAAATCATGTAGCTTCGGATTTCGTCCGGGTCTTTCGGAATCGAGACCGATCCCGGATTGACATAGTAGAAATCGCCGCGGTTCTCGAGGATTTTCAGGTGCGTATGCCCGTGCAGAAGCACTGTTCCCGGGTTGTGCGGAATCATGCTGTCCTCGTTGAATACATGCCCGTGCGTGATCACAAAGCGATGCCCGTCGACATACATTTCAAGGTAATCCGCCATGATCGGGAACTGAAGGACTGTCTGGTCGATCTCGGCGTCACAATTTCCGCGGACCGCCATAATCACGTCCTTATAGGAATTCAGAAGCGCCGTCAGGCCCTTCGTGCTGTAGCCCTCCGGCAGATCGTTTCTTGCGCCGTGATACAGAAGATCCCCCAGAAGAATCAGCTTCTCCGGCTTTTCTTCCTCATAGCGCTGAAACATCTGTTCCGAATAAGTCAGCGAACCGTGCAGGTCCGATGCAATCATGAGTTTCATTCTTCTTCCTCCTTTTCCTGTTCGCCCTGAAGCGGGTAATCCCCGATCGAGAGCTGGCCTTCATAGCCGGTTTCCTTCAGCACCGTAAGTCTTGCCTCTTCCATCGCTTCTTCCGAAAGCATCGGAAGTTCAAGTGCGGAGCTCAGTCCGAATTCCCTTAAGAATTCCTCTGTCGTCCGGAACAGAATCGGCCGTCCCGGCGCATCCAGGCGCCCGGCTTCCTCCACGAGACGGTATTCCACGAGCCGGTTCACGGTATAGTCGCTCTTCACGCCGCGGATCCGGTCAATCTCGGAACGCGTGACCGGCTGGCGGTAGGCAATCACGGAAAGCACCTCAAGCATCACGTCCGTCAGCACCGGCTTTACGGGCTGCGAAGCGACGCGGATCAGGGTATCGTAGTACATTTCCCGCGTGCAGAGCTGGTAGGAGTCCTCGAGCCGGATAATCCGAAGTCCGCTCTCCCGCTCATCCTGCTCCGTCATGATTTCCCGAAGGAGCTCCTCCGTCTCCTCATCCGTGATTTCAAGGGCATAGGCAAGCTTCGCGCGCTCCACGGCCTTTCCCATTGCGAAAAGCACCGCTAACACCGCTTCCTTCTGCTGTTCTCTCGTCATCTCAGTCATACTGTTCGATTTCCTCTATGCTTAATTCCTGCTCGCACGCGTCATTCCAGGTCAGGTTGATTTCGCCGAACTGTTCGTCCTGCGAAACCGTGATCTGCCCGATGTGAATCAGCTCGAGACAGGCAAGAAAAGTCACAACCACATCCGCTTTCGTCTTCTGGTTCTCCAAAAGCTTCCGGAAGGAAAAATGCTTCTTCTCCCGGCCGTACTGAAGCACCGAAACGAGTTTATCCGAAATCCGCACCGGGTCCCGTTCGATCTTGCCGAAATTAGCATGGACCGGGTCGATTTTCTCCTCCTGGCGGCGGATCACCATCGTAAAGACGTCCCGGATCCGTTCCAGCGTCACATCCGACAGAAATTCCGTAAGATCGAGATCAGGCACATACTCCCGCACTTCCCGCGGCAGCTCCTGCTCGTGGAAGAATGCGCCTTCGGACTCGAAAAAGTACTCCTGGAGCTTCGATGCCATCATCTTGAATTCCTGGTATTCGATCAGGCGCTCGACAAGCTCCGCCCGGGGATCGATCTCCTCGCCGTTCTCGTCCTCTTCGCGCGGCAGCAGCATCCTGGCCTTCAGATCCAGAAGCGTGCTTGCCATCACGAGAAAATCCGAAAGCACGTCGAGATCCCGCTCCTCCTGCATCGCGGAGACATACTCCATGTACTGGTCCGTAATGAGGGCGATCGGAATGTCGTAAATATCGACTTTATTCTTTTCAATGAGGAGCAGAAGAAGGTCCAGCGGCCCTTCAAATGCATCCAGTCTGAATTCCAAACTCATTTTTCCTGTTCCTGTGAAGGTTTCTTCAGCGTCACCAGCACGATCTCCGGCCGGTTGCAGAAGCGGATATTGATGCTGTGCGTCCCGAGGCCCGATCCGACAATTCCGGTATGACCGTCAAAGCAGTACAGCCCGTGGCACCAGCGGTTGAAAAGCTGGAACTGCGGCGTCATAAGGCCGATCCCGAAAAGCCGGATTGTCCCGCCGTGAAAATGTCCCGAAAACACGAGATCCGCGCCGTAATCACAGGCTTCTTTAATGTACTGCGGAGAATGCACAAGCATCAGTTCAAAGCCTTCCGGCTTGTCTCCGAGCGTTTCCCGAAAATAATCCGCCGGGAGCGCCGCTTTCCTGAATTTCTGTACGTATGATGCTTTCGGCAGGTCCGAAGCCGACAGATAAATCCTGCTTTTGCCCCGGTGAAGTGTGATCCGTTCATTTTTCAGCCGGATCACGCCCCGGTCCCGCAGAAGCCCGTCAAAGCGTTCCGCCCATCCGGGATAAATCTCGGTTTTCTCTGCCATCCGGGTCTCATGGTTCCCGTCTGCAAAATACACCGGCGTCCCGGAAGGGATCGCCCGAAGGAGCCGCGAAAAAGGTTCCGGATCATAAGGCTCGTTCCGGTGTACCGTCATCATGTCCCCGCCGATAAGGACGAGGTCAGCCCCGCACTCTTCTATCAGTTTTTCCGCCCGCTCGCCCGCTTTTCCGGGGCTTTTTCCGTGCTGGTCCGACAGATACGCGACCCGAAATCCCGAAAAATCCGCCGGGATTTTCTCGGATTCCACGGTATAGCTTCGGATCATCGGATGCCGCCGTTCATAGCCGGAACGCACGAAGAACAGCACAAGAAGCACCGAAAGAACGGATAAAATAATGCAAAGGACAATCCAGGGCTCCATGGTCCTCCAACAATTATATCACAGACTCCGTGCAATTCGGAAGGGCATTCCCGGGAAAAGATACGGAAAAGGCCGGACTTCCGGAAAAAAGGCACACAGCCTGTGTGACAAAACCTCGATTTTTACTCCATATGCCTGCGCTTTTCACTCAGTCGTGAGAAACTGCAGTTCCCGCAGTTCCGTTTCCGTAAGCCTGCGGCCGGACGCGTACTTTCTCAGGAGATCGCGCGCCCCGGTAAAATCCTGCATGCGCTCGTACAGGATCACTTCATTCCAGGCGCCGTCCGCACGGACTTTCGGATCGTCGGAGCTTAAAACCTTCTGCAGAAGCTGCCGGGCAGCCGTATAGTCGCCCTCTTCCGTCTTCAGCATCATATAGGCGTTGTAGACATTTCCGCCGTCATGGCCGTTCCGGATCAGTTCCTCGTAAATGTGTTCCGCAGCTTCATAGTCTCCGCGGTTCCGAAGCTCTGAAGCCCGGATCAGCATGGTTTCTTCGTCGTCCGCTTCCGAAAGAAGCGACGATGCCTCCGCCGTCCGCCCGCAGCTGTAGGCAAAGGCACCGCGGCTCATCCCGCCTTTTTCCTCGATAAAAGCGATACCGCGCTCATAGTAGGCCTCTGCATCCACCACATCTTTGGCCTCCTGAAGCATCCGCACGATCGCCGCGAAATGCTTCGCCGTGACCCGGGGATTTGCGGCAGCCATTTCAAAGTACTGGCAGGCAGCCGAATTCTGAACGAGGTCGAGATAACAGGCTCCGGCCAGAATCTCATGCTCCAGCGTATAGAAGCCCTGCGTGATCAGGAGGTTGTAGATCCGGATTGATTCCTGCGGAGCGCCTGCGCGCCGGTAGATGTCGGCGATATAACCCATCGTCTCCAGGTCTTCCCCGCTCAAACTCTCCTCCTCCGACCGGATCGATTTCTGGAAACAGCCGAGCGCAGTCGCGTCCTTCTGGCGCATCAGGTAGAAAATACCGGCTTTTTTCTGCGTCGCGGCATCTTCGGGTCCGAGTGACAGCGCCGTTTCGATCGCTTCCTCCGCGGCAGATGTTTCGCCGATATGCTCCAGCGCAGCCGCAAGATCCGCGTAGACCGAAGGCTCCTGCATGCCCTGCGAAACCGCGAGGCGGTACTTTCGGATCGCCTCCTCATAGTTCCCTTCCGCGGCAAGCTTCAGGCCCGATTCATATGATTTTTGATATTCACTGCAGCCGCACAGAAAAAGAATGATCAGTAGGGCAGGAAGCAGTGCCAGAATCTTTTTCATAAACCTCAGTTCTCCCCCGGGATGAGTTTCCATTTCCGGTAGGCTTCCGGAAGCGCAATCTCTTCTCTGAGCTCCTTCGGACTGACAAAACGTGCAGACTCCGGAAGGTTCTCTTCTGCGGCCTCGGCATCCGGATCCGTCAGGACCTCGATTCCGTGAAGCTGCCACTCCACATGCGTAAAGATATGTTTCTTATCCGGGAGGGCCCGGATTTTCGCGGGAACGATCCCAAGTTCCGATAAAAATGCGGCCGTCCGCTCCGGATCCGGCGCACCCTCGTACGAGGGCAGGGCCCAGAGCCCCGAAAGCAGGCTTTTCCGGCTGTTTTTCACAAGCATAAGGGAAGAACCCCGGAAAATCAGGAAAGCCGTTAAAACCGCCTTTTTCCGCGTAATTTTTGGGGACCGGACCGGGAGTTCGGAGATCCTTCCTTCCCGGTAAGCCGTACAGAAACCGGCAAGCGGACAGGAATTACAGAGCGGCGCGCCGTTCGGGATACAGATCAGGGCGCCAAGCTCCATCAGGGCCTGATTGAAGACTGCGGGATCGGCTTCGCTTTCCGAAAGGAACGCCCGAAGCGCATCCATACAGCGTTTCTTCGTCGCGGGAAGATCGATGCTTTCCGTTAAGCCCGTGAGCCTTGACAGGATACGCAGCACGTTTCCGTCGACGACCGGCTCCTTTTCATGAAAGGCAATCGAAAGAATGGCTCCGGCCGTATAATCGCCGATCCCCGGAAGCTTCCGAAGCTCTGAAAAGGAACGGAGGAACTGCCCGCCGCAGTCCCGCACGAGGATTTCCGCGGTCTTCTTCATGTTCCGGACCCGGCTGTAGTAACCGAGGCCTTCCCAGAGCTTCAGGAGACGCTCCTCCGGGCATGCGGCGAGCGCATCAAAATCCGGGAGTTCGGTGATGAAGCGCAGGTAATACGGCCGCACCGTTTCGACGCGTGTCTGCTGCAGCATAATCTCCGAAACATAAACATGATACGGCGCAGGGTCGGACCGCCAGGGCATCTCGCGCTTTGCGTGCTGATACCAGGCGGTCAGGGGCGCTGCGCACTCCCTGATCTTATCGAGCATCTCTCTCCCGCCGGCTCCGGGGAAATGCATTTTTCTGCATCCTTCAGACCGGCTGATTCAGAGTTACTATACCATATCTTGTGTATAAAATCAAGAAAACTATTCATCACCCCCAATTCGGCCCCAATTCGAAATGCTTCGCATTTCTCATGCAGGAGGTCAGAGAGGCTTCGCCTCCAGACCTCCTCAAAAAAAACGATCCGAATCAGTCCGGAGTACAAGTACTCCATCCATGATTTGGATCGTTTTTATCTGGGAGCTGAACAGTTGCAAATCAAGGAAAACCGCAAAAGGGTGGGTCTGCAGGTCCGCACATCGGCGGAGCACTGCAGGCCCGGTAGAGAAAGGGTAAAAGATAAAGAGATTGTTACTTCAAATGGTCCAGAAGCCAGTCAAAGAAGGAATCGATGCCGCTGTCTTCATCGGGCTCCCAGTCGCCCCAGTCGTCACCCGAGTCTTCGCTGCTGTCTTCCGTTTCGGGGGCTTCCGTTTTTTCCTGTTCGCCTGTGCCTCCCTGCTTTCCCATGATTTCATCATAGGTGGCAAGCGTCACATCAAACTCGAGTTCCTTGAAGCTGCGTCCGTCCGGACGGGAAACCGAAACCGTTACCGTGGTACCGGCCGGATAGCCGTTGACTGTCGCCTTCAGCGCGTTCATGGTCTCGACTTCCTTGCCGTTGACTGCGGTAATGATATCGTAGATCTGCAGGCCGGCTTCTTCTGCGGGGGAGCCTTCACCGATCCTGGTAACGGATACACCCTTCGGATAGTCGTACTGTTCCACATAACTGTCCGGAACGGTTTCGCCGTTGATTCCGAGATAGCCCTGTTCGCTTTCCGGAATTACTTCGCGGTTCATCAGGTCTTCGATAATCTCGGAGGCCGAATTGATCGGAATCGCAAAGCCCATGCCTTCAACCGAGGTATCCACGCTCTTCGCGGAGTTGATGCCGATCAGCTCGCCCTTCGAATTGAAGAGGCCGCCGCCGGAGTTGCCGGGGTTGATGGCTGCATCGGTCTGCATCAGCGAACGCGTGATGCCGTCAATTGTAACGCCACGGTTCTTCGCACTGACGATGCCGGTCGTTACGGACTGACCGTAGCCCATTGCATTGCCGATCGCAATAACGCCCGTGCCGACCTTCAGAGCATCCGAGTCGCCGCATACCGCGATGCGGATCGCATCCATGGTTTCCTCTGAAAGGTCCGAAAGCTTTACCGCGATGACTGCAAGGTCCGCTTCGCTGTCGGTTCCCTTGACAACGGCATCTGCCGTGCTTTCGTCGATGAATTTCACGGTCAGGCCGGTGGAGGAAACGCTGTAATAGCTGTAGTTGCCTTCGTTGTCGACAACGTGGTTGTTGGTTACGATCAGAAGCTCTTCATCGTTCTGGGCAATGATGACGCCCGAACCGGATGCCGCGCTTTCCTTTGTGGAAGGCGAAGAATTTCCGCCGAAATAGTAGTTGTACGGATTGTAGGTGCTCTTCGAGGTCACTTCGAGGTTGTCGGTGATCGCGACGACACAGGGCATCACGTTCTCGACAACTTCCGAAACATCCAGCACGGTCGGGGTCGCATCGGTGTCTGCCTCGTCAACGGTTCCGTGTTTCGTGAGCGTCACTTCGGAGTCATTCTTTTCCGCGCGGTCCGATTTTGTGAGCTGTGCGGTGTTGTCGCGGCTTGTATGCGCTGCGGTATTCTGGACCGCATTCTCCGTTTCCACATTGATCTCGGCGGCAGCCGTCTTCTTGTCCGATACTCTTCCGCCGATCCTGTATGCCGCATAACCGATACCGGAAACGAGGAGCGAAATCGCAAGCACAACTGCCGTGATCCTGAGTCCGATTCTTCTTCTCTTCGGCCGGGGGTTCCTGTCGCCCTCATCAAATCCATTGTATTCAAACTGGTTTTCTTCATTCACACGATAATCATCCATAAAAAACCTCCTCTAAGGATACAGGCCATATCGTCTTGTCTGATCTTTATGGCTCATATCTTAGAGGAGAATTGTGTTGAAAATGTGTTTTAAAAATGTAAAAACTGCGTACTTTCGGTCACAGAAATGTGATACGCTCCCTTACTGCCCTGTCCGGTCCAGCGTCATCTGGTAGCTGATGTTCTTGATAAAGTCGCTCGGTTCGTAGGGAATATCCGGATACAGGAATTCATGCAGGTTCCGGACTTCCTGTGCGAAATCATTGACAACGATGACATCGGCCGCGCCGTACTTCGCGTAGATGTTTCCGACATATTTGCCGATCGTGTAGCTGCCCTCCGAGGGGAACTGCATCTGGCCGGCCATGTTGTAGGAATCCAGCTGCGTCACGGACCAGAGAATATCCGGAAGCTTCAGGTTCGTACGGACATTGGAGAGGCCGAGTTTGGCCACGTTGATCAGCGTATTGATCTCGCCGCCCTTGGCCATGAGTTTCGCTTTTTCCACCAACTTTTCTATGACTTCCCGCTGATGCGAAGCGCGGCCCTGGTCGTTGATGCCGCCGTAGCGGACACGGCAGTAGGCAACCGCCTGGGTTCCGACCATGGTGTAGGTTCCGGCCGTCGTAAACTGCGGTGCCCAGAGGCCGGTCTTGTTGTTGGTTTCAGTGAGGTAGCTGTTGACGTAATAGCGCATCGTCTCGTCGGGAATCGTCAGTTCCACGCCGCCCATCGCATTGATGCAGGTTGCGACGCCGTACCAGTTCACAAGCACATATTCGTCGATGGCAAGGCCGAGGTTCCGGTTGATCATCGAAACCATATCCGAAACGCCGCCGTAGAACTGCTCCGTCGCCTTGTTGTAAGGCTTCCGCGAGCCGTCCTCAAACTTCATGATCGTGTCCCGCAGAACCGAAACAAGCTTGATGTCGCCGGTTTCGTTGTTGATGCTCGCAATCATAATGACGTCGCAGTTGATGCCGTCCGTCATCTCGAAATCCATCGAACGCGCATCAATGCCAAGGATCAGGATATTTCTGTAGCCTGTAAGTTCGGTTTCGATCGGGATCTCTACGACCGAGGTCTCCGTCTCGCCCACTTCATTTGTTACCTCGACTACCGAGGTCATGATGCGGGTTTCTTTTTCCCGGAACACACTGCTTTCTGAGGTTTCTTTAAATACGTCCGATTCCAGCTCCTCGTAATGGTATGAATTCAGCACGGTCACGCCGTAGCAGGCAATTGCAAGGACAAGGCACAGTACGATCTCGATCATGACGATCAGGACATTCCTTCTCCTTCTGTTCAGTATTTTCTCTTCGCGAAGTTTATTCAGGCGGTCTTTTTTCGATGAAGCAGCCATGGGGCTCTGTTCTCCCTGTATCAGTAAGCGTTTTTATTGATAAATCCTTTGAAAACTGTCAGGAACAGGATCTTGAAATCCAGCCCCAGTGACCAGTTTTCGATGTAGTAAATGTCGTGGTCGATCCGGCCGCGGATCGAGGTGTCGCCGCGGTAGCCGTTCACCTGCGCCCAGCCGGTCATGCCCGGACGGACCTGGTGCTTGACCATGTAGCGCGGAATCTCCTCCCGGAAGATCTCTACAAACTGCGGGCGTTCCGGACGCGGCCCGACGAGGCTCATTTTGCCGGAAAGCACATTGAAAAGCTGCGGCAGTTCGTCAATCGAGGTCTTGCGGATGATTTTTCCGACCTTTGTGACCCGGGGATCGTTTTTCGTCGTCCACTCCCCACGCTCGTCCTCTTCGCGCTGTACGCCCATTGAGCGGAACTTGTACATCATGAAGGGGCGGTTATGCAGCCCGACGCGTTCCTGCTTGAAGATGACCGGTCCCGGAGAACTCAGTTTTACCAGGATTGCGGTGACAAGCATGACCGGCGAAAACAGGATAATCGCAATAAGCGATCCGATAATATCCATCGCCCGTTTCATAAAGGCGTTCAGGATATCATTCAGCGGCACCTGCCGGACGTAAATCACGGGAAGCCCCAGGAGATCCTCGGTATAAGGATTGTTGGACATCAGGTTGCCGTAATCCGGTACGAATTTCGTCATGACGCCGGCCTTTTCGCAGGCATGCACGACTTCCTCAAGCTTTTCGTATTCCCGAAGCCGCAAGGTTACAAAGACCTCATCGACTTCGTTCCGTTCGAGGATTTCCGCAAGCTCGTCAATCTTTCCGATGACTTCGTACTTTTCAAAGGTTGTGCCCTTCGGCATCCGGTCGTCAAGAATTCCGTAAATCTGGTAGCCCCAGCGGGCGTTGTTCCGGACCCGGTCCAGAAAACCTTCCGCGCCGCGGGAGTAACCGACGACAAGGATGGTCTTTTTGTTCAGGCCTTTTTTCCGGACCGCCACCATGATGTAGCGCAGGATATTGCGCTGCAGGATGATCGCGCAGGTATTGATCAGGCCGAACTCAAACAGGAACATTCGCGAGAAGTTCTTGCAGTAATAGGAAAAAGTCAGGACCTTTTCCCCCTGCAGCCCTTCCGAAAGGAGCTGGTTTTCCTGCACCACCGCGAGCTCATCCTTGCCCTGGAACAGCCAGAAGAACACCATCACAATGATGATCGCAATCAGGTTCGCACGGAACACGACAAAGGCTTCAAGCCGTCTTCCTGTCACCCGCATCGGCCGGTACATATGGTTGATGATGTACATCAGAAGGTGCAGCGGCGCGAAATACAGGATCGAGGCTGCGTAGTCGCGTGCCGTGATCAGGCTGAAAATGCCTCCGAACAGGCTGTCCGACGGAAAGACAAAGAAAAATAAGAGATAGGTCAGAAAATATGCGGCGGCTACTGTCAGTACATCCAGGACTGCCCGGATCCGGTTCAATTGCCGCTCATTATCCTTTATCACGTTTCTCTCCTTTATTCCCTGCCGACGCAGAACCAAAAAGGTATTATACCACTTTTACCGGCTGTTTTCAAGTGTCAGTGTCGTCTCAGGTATTCCGAAAGATACACAAACGTATTGCCGATCAGGGCACATTCGATCTTCAGGTAATTGCCGAAGTGCTTCCACGAATACGGCACTTTCTTTGTGCCTTTCCGCTTCTCATATCCCTCGCGGATGCCTTCATCATAGGCTTTCTCAAAGCCGAGGTTTTTGAAGAAGCGGCGTTTTAAAGACCTGCCGAGCCACAGCGGGAAAGCGTTTAATCCCCTATAGAATGCCGGCATGTTTTTCCAGCACAGCCAGATATTGTTCCGTGCGGAGATCCGCACCTTGAAGTCACTGTATTTGACCGCGCCGGAGCTTCCGGAACCCCAGTGATAGACAATAGCAGTCGGTTCATAGCGGTTTTCGTAGCCGTAGATCCGGGCACGGTAGCCGACATCGATATCCTCAAGGTAGGCAAAATGGTCCGTATCAAATAGTCCGATTTCCGAAAAGACCGCTGTCCGGTAGATTGCGGCGCCTGCACAGGAACTGAAAACCTTCGCCGGCCTGAGATACCGCGGGTCTGTCACCTTCTGGCCGACACCGCGCTGCGCGCCCCAGCCGAGCACGGTGTAGAAATCACCGCAGTCATCCAATAGCTCCCGCTCCCGGTAGTTGATCATCCGTGCGGAAACCGAGAAAATCCGCGTATCCTCTTCGATCGCATGGGTCATGTTCCGGACAAATCCGGGATCGCACTCGATATCGTTATTGAGAAGGAGCACATAGGGTGTCTCTGTCCGGCAGATTCCTTCATTGACGCCGCCTGAGAAACCGAGATTTTCAGGCATGCGCGCGAGTCTTACTTCCGGATATTCCTCCTCGACCACAAGGTCCGATCCGTCCGCAGAAGCGTTGTCGATCACGAGGACCTCAAAATCGTCGGTATCCTGTGCTCTCAGGGAATCGAGACAGACCCGGATATAGTCGATACCGTTCCAGTTCGGGATGACCACCGTCGTTTTCTTCATACGAACCCGCCCCGAATCCTACAGTCTGTACTGGTCGCAGACTTCCTGGCATTCGCCCTGAAGCCGCACCGTTCCGCCGTCAAGCCAGACCACGCGGTTGCACATTTCGCGGATCTGGTTCAGGTCATGCGAGACAAAAAGCACCGTCGTACCGCCGCTCATCAGCTCCATCATGCGCGCCCGGGACTTGCGCTGGAAATTCTCGTCGCCGACCGCAAGGATTTCGTCGACAATCAGGATTTCCGGCTCCACAACCGTCGCGATCGAAAACGCGAGGCGCATGATCATGCCGGAGCTGTAGTTCCTGAGCGGCATGTTGATAAAGTCCTGAAGCTCCGAAAAAGCGAGGATTTCGTCATATTTACTGTGCAGGAATTCCTTTTCATAGCCGAGGATCGCACCGTTCAGGAAAACATTCTCCCGGCCCGAAAGGTCCATATCAAAGCCGGAACCGAGTTCCAGCATCGGCACGATATTGCCGTAGCGTTCGACATTCCCGGCCGTCGGTTTCATGATGCCGGAAATGATTTTCAGAATGGTGCTCTTCCCGGCGCCGTTCCGGCCGATGATTCCCAGCACATCCCCCTTGTATACGTCAAAGCTCACATGCTGCAGGGCATAGAATTCCGTGAATTTCAGCCGGCCCGCGAACATATTGATCACGGTTTCTTTCAGTGAGCCCGCATGATCCTCTTCCTTCCGGAAGCGCATCGAGACATCCGAGATCCGCAGCATGACTTTCTTTTCTTCTGACATAAAAATCCTTTAGAGATAGAGTATAAATCTGTCCTGGACCTTCCGGAACATGAAGAACCCGAGAAGGAACAGGCCCACAGAAAACGCGAGGCAGATGCCGTATTCCGAGAAAGCCGGCGACTGCCGCTCCAGCACAATCGTACGGATAAACTGGATGTAGTGGTACAGCGGGTTGAACTGCTCCAATTTCACAAACCACATGACACCCTTTTCCTCAAACATCGACAGGCTGTAGATGATCGGCGTCGCGTACATCCAGAGTGTCGACACAAAGCCCCACAAAAACTCGATGTCGTGGAAAAAGACCATCAGGCTCGAAAGGAAGAAGCCCATTCCGACGCAGAAAATCAGCATCAGAAGAAGCCCGAACGGAAGCAGCAGGACCGCTTTACTGAGATACAGGTGCGGGGTCGAAAAGAGTCCGTACACCGTCGTCACCAGAAGCAGCGGAATCATCGACAGCACGATGTTGATCGAAGCCGAAAGCACCCGCGTCACGGGGTAAATATACTTCGGCACGTAAACCTTCGTGATCAGCGCGGCATTCGAGGTGATCGAGCGCATCGACTGGGTGGAACAGTCGTTGAAGCCGTTCCACATCACAATACCGCAGAGAAGATAGATCGCATAGTGCTCCGTATTGCCGCGGATATTCAGGAGGTGACTGAAGACCACGTACTGAACCGTCATCATCAGAAGCGGATTCAGAAAACTCCAGAACGCGCCGAGAACCGAGCGTTTGTATTTTATTTTGAAATCCCGCTGTACGAGCTGTTCGATAAGAAAGCGGTACTTGTGCATCGTCTGCAGGAAAAACAGTCCGGCGCATTTCTTCCCGGAGACCTGGGCGCGCTTCATTCTGCCGATATACAGGAAGAGGATGAGCGCAAGAAGCACCACGAGCACCGGGTAGATCCATAAAAATCTCAGCCCGAACACGGATGCCGCAAAGATCCGGTCCCAGGCGCCGACTGTAAACAGCACGACAGCCGCAAGAAAGATCAGGAAAGCGTACTTTTCCGTCCGCTTTAAGTCAATCTTTGTCATAAAAAACGTCCGTTCCCCTTATTCGAAATGGAAAGTATCCGCGAGCCCGCTCCACTTCCGGTCCTTTTCGGAAATGATCAGCGGGGCATCGGGATCGATCGGCCAGTCGATACCAATTTCAGGGTCCGAATACAAAAGGCCGCCCTCGTCGCCGGGATGATAGAAATCCGTGCATTTATAGGCAAAGATCGCCGTGTCGCTCATGACATAGAAACCGTGCGCAAAACCTTCCGGGATGTAGAACTGTTTCATGTTCTCCTCGGAAAGCACGACGCCGAACCATTTGCCGTAGGTCGCGGAACCCTTGCGAAGGTCTACCGCAACGTCAAAAACCGAACCTCTGAGCGCGCGTACGAGCTTTCCCTGCGGGAACTGCTTCTGGAAATGCAGGCCCCGAAGCACGCCCTTTTGGGACATGGACTGGTTGTCCTGCACGAAGCGCATCGTGAGCCCTTCCGCCTTCATATCGTTCTCATTGTAGGTTTCGACAAAATAGCCGCGTTCGTCGCGGTGAACGGTCGGCTCAATCACACAGAGCCCCTCGATTTCACAGCGTGTCACTTTGATCTGTCCCACTTTTCTCCTCCCAGTATCCTTTGTTCATAGAAAGTCTTCTCACGCAGCGGCGCGGAAGTTTTCTGTATCGTTTGCCTAAAAAATACCCGATATATTTCATTCCGCTCTGATACACAAGATACGGAACATAGTACCATTTCCCGGTTGAAAACAGGTGCTTTACGGTCTTCTTTACCAGGCTTGCGCCTTCTTTTTCCGAGGACAGCTCCGCGAATACTTCCGGATGGTCGGCCTGCGACACGGCAAGGTCGAAATTCCGCTGAAGCTGCTCGCGCCCGCTGTAGTTATGCGAATGATACACCTGCGCGTCCGCCGCATAGGCGATTCGGTAACCGTGATTGATCACCGCACAGGCATAGATCATGTCCTCGTTGAAGATCGTATGCGCTGTAAATCCCCCTAATTCCTGCAGCACCCGCCGGTCATACATCGCGGCGGCATTGGAACAGAAATAGGTCTTAATCCCGAGGCGCGGCAGGTCTTCCGCGCTTTTTGTAAAGGATTCCGCCGGATAATTGAACTGCCTTGTGAAAGCCTCGATCGGCCGGCAGTCCGCTTTCGGAAGCTGGCAGGCATAGGCGGAAGCCACATCTTCCTCCCGGAAGCTTTCCAGGAGCTTTTCCGTCAGGCGGTCATCCGCCGGAACCGCGTCCTGCGTCATCAGAAGCACATAATCCGCATCCGAGTACGCAATCCCCCGGTTCCTTGTCCCGCCGTGATCGTAGTCCTCCCGCTTTAAGCTGTGGCACTCGATGTTGTCATACCGGGAAAAGTCCGGATATTCGGCGCGCGGATCTTCGGTGATCATCAGAATGATCCGCCGCACCGGAGTCTGCTGCTTTTCGAGCATCGTAAGGAGCTCGGAAAAGTCCGGATCCGGGCGGTATACGGGGATGATCACGTCGATCACAGGGTCCGTTCTCATTCGCCGAGCCCGTCCTCAATCAGTCTGACCATGCTCTGAAGCGCTTCTTCCTCGTCTTCTCCTTCGCAGATAAATTCAATTTCGTCCCCGCGCTTGACACAGGCTCCGAGAACACTCAGGACGCTTTTCGCGTTGGACTGATAGTTCCCGAAGCTGAAGTGGATGCTGCTCTTAAAGTTCATCGCTTCGCGGCAGAGAATCCCCGCGGGCCTCAAGTGCAGCCCCGTCAGATTTTTCACTGTCACCTGCTGTCTGACCATTGCTTTTTCGTATCTCCTGTATTACAGCGTATGTATTTCGCGGATCAGTTCTGATCCTGTTCCTGTTTTTCCTGTTCCGGATTCTCCTCAGCGGAAGTGGTATCCTCAGCGCCACCTACTGTTGTATCAGTTTCTGTCTGCTCCTGCGGCTCAGTGGCTTCTGTCGTGTCTTCTGAGGGAGTTTCCCCCGTACTGTCTGAAGATGTCTCCTCTCTGTCGGAATGATCAGAGCTGTTCTCGACGCTTTCCGTCGTCTCCGATCCTTCGCTGTCCGACTCGTCTGTGCTTTCCGACTCTGTTTCGGTTTCCGGCTCGGGCGTCGTCGTCATTGCTTCGTTGATCCGGACATTCAGCGTTACGGCAAGCGAATCCGCATTGTCCAGAATATATCCACTGATCGGATCGGTCACAATGCTTACGGTCTGCGTGCCGGGCTCCAGGCCGGTTGCGTCAACGTAGCAACGCAGGCTTTCGTTGATGTTCAGCATCGCGAGGTCTTCGCGGAAGCCGCGCACCAGCACCGGAATCGTATCCTCTTCGATCGAATACAGATACAGCTCGTCCGTGTTGAGGATCTCGATTCTGGAAGTTTCGTAGTTAAACTGCTGACGGACAAAGGCCTCGATTGTGACCGCGACCGTTGCGGTTGTCCCGCCCTCGATAATGGTCACGCCTTCGGGCAGGAACTGCGTCAGGTCGATTTCAAATACCTTATCGGCGTAAATGCCCTCGATATTGATCATCGACGCCGGGATTGTGATATTGCCAAGCTCTGACAGGTTGCTCTTGAGGCCCTTCACCAGCACGACTTTCGGTGAAACAACCTCTGCGCTCTCCACGCGGAAACCGGTTGCCGGCGTGCCGCTTGTGCCCTCAAGGCTGACAATGACTTCGCGTTTCTTGATAATCGTCGCAGTCAGAGAAACCGTCTCCTGGCTCATTACAAGAGCGCCGTCCAGATTCCGGATTTCCTCTTCATTTGCGTCGTACATTTTCACGACGATATCGTCCGCCGTCACAACGCCCGGGCCTTTCGCATTCAGTTCGGATACATCAACGGTCGCCTTGACCGAATTGACATTGCTGAACTTGCTCTTCGGACCGCTCACCGTAATCACGGAAGGCGTGAACTCTACCGGACCTTCAAACTGCGCATCCTGCGAGAGACTGCCGTCCGGCTTCAGCGCAACGGTGAATTCCTTCTCGATATACTCTTCCATCGAGACGGTAATATTGGGGTCGCTTCTGTAATAGGTCCAGTCGATGACGAGGTCGGAGTTCTTGACCTTGGCCTGCTCGACATTGATGTGAATCCGCTGGCTCGCGATGTCGCCGCCGCTGTGATCCACAAGGTCTGCCGTACAGGTGAAGAAAGAAGCATTCACCTTGGACTGCTGGCTGGTATGGACACGCGCCACGATATGCGCCGTTTCCGGCTTATTCAGTACGCAGAGCTTTTCATTTGCAAGAAGCTTATCCTCATTCAGATAGGTGATCGGGACATAGACATCCTTTGAAACGAGCGGGTCCTGCGTGTTGGACAGCACCGCCCAGATGATGATGCCGATGAAAACCGCGGCGATCTTCCAGCCGATATTGGTGGTAAAGAAGCGTTTAATCCTGTTTTTCATTTTTGCGCCTCCCTGTCCACTGTTTGATCTTCGCGCCGAGCGAATTCTGCGGTTTTTCGACGGTACGGATGTCGAAAAGCGCCTCGCGCAGGCGGTCGTGCTGAATGTCGCGCGTCAGTGTCCCGTCAAGTGCGATCGAGATCGAGCCGGTCTCTTCCGACACGATAATCGTGATCGCATCCGACACTTCGGAAATCCCGAGACCTGCGCGGTGCCGGGTACCGAGTTCCTTGCTGATCGCATTGTTCTGCGAAAGCGGCAGATAGCAGGTCGCCGCCTCGATCCGGTTGTTCCGGATGATCACCGCGCCGTCGTGAAGCGGGGTGTTTTTCTCAAAAATCTGCTCGAGCATGGATGAGGTGATCACGGCGTCCGTCCGGATGCCGGTCTCAATATACTCGGTCAGCGTAATGGTACGCTCAATGACAATCAGGGCGCCGACTTTATTGGCCGAAAGCACTTCCGATGCGCGGACAAGCGCGTCGATCGACTCGGCCGTAAGCCCGCTCTTCGTATCAGACGATGCCGAAATGATGCCGGACAGGATGTTCCGGTTTCCGAGCTGTTCCAGCGCCTTTCGAAGCTCCGGCTGCAGCACGATAATCGCCGCTAAAAGGATGGACGGCGCCATTTTCTCAAACAGGAACGAAATATTATCAAGGCGCGTCAGCTTCGCGAGGGCATAAACAGCCAGGAGCACCGCCGCGCCTTTTAATAAGTTCCAGGCCTTGGTCCTCTTAATCCACAAAATGATATAGTAAGCGACAATTGCGAAGATGATCATTTCGATCACGCCGCTGATGCTGAAGGTCAGGGATACACTCCCGATCGTCAGCGTCCCGCCGCTGAACTGAATAAAGTTCTTCACCCGGTTTCCCCCTTTTCCTCAGAAACAGCATTGGTACCGGTAATGCTCTCCACTTTCTTTTCCGCGATACCGACCGAGATTTTCGGTACTGCCTTGACATAATAGTAGTATTCGTCGTCCTCAAACTGAACCTGCTCAGTCCGGTTGTAATCGACGCCGATTACAAATGTGATAATGAAAAAGCTGAATGCGACAGCCAGAACAGCCCCAACGAGAAGCCGTACGATTGTGATGCCTGCCGTCATGAAATAGTTCCCCAGAAGCACGCCGATCATATACAGCACGCCTCCGCCGACCGCGGCAATCAGCGGCGCATAGCTGATTCTGGAGCGCCGCACAAGGCAGATCAGCAGAAGTGACACGGTCAGCATCAGGAGGATCAGCAGGAATTTCTGGTTCGTCACAAGGTCGTTCAGAAGAAGGTTGACTCTTCCGCCTAAAGTCAGGCTTCCGGACGTCGACGAGAGGACGCTTGCATCCTTCTTCACGACGATAATCAGCGCGTACAGAATGACCGCAAATACGACGACAATGATCTGGATCGGCTGAATGAGAAGCGCCAGAGGAAGAAGCACCGGCGAGAATCCCCACAGAAGCATCAGCAAAGAGAAGCTGAGCATCCAGCTGTCGCCTGCCTTGAAGACAAAGTAGGTCAGCATCATGATTAAAAGAATAATCACAGTGATGATTGCAAGTTCCGGCGAGACTGATGCAAACTCCATCGACAGCAGCACGCCCGTAAAAATCGGGATTGCCGCAGCCGGAAGGACGGAAGAAATCAGCGCCATGATGACTGCGATCAGCGGGCTTGTGATCCGGAAATTGTAGCCGGTATGATACATGACCGTAAGATACGTCGCAAGCGCAAACATGAAGCGGACGACCGCCGTAATGGTGCGGTCGTATCTTTCATAGAAAGCCTTGATGACTTCTCTTGCTCCGAACATCCACTTCATTTTCAGCTGTCTGCCTTTCCTTCCTCTTCCTGCAGTTCCCGGAGCTGTCTCAGGACTGCGAGGTACTTCATGACGTCCTGCCTTGCCTTGACATGCTTCTCTCCGTAATACTTGTGGGAGATCATGTAATAGGCAATCAGCACGATAATATAGCCCAGTATGATCGCGATCAGGATCAGCACCATCTGGGCGGTCTTTAAGACCAGGGACTCATAGGCCATAATGATCATAAACAGGATCGCCCCAACGAGGATCGCATAGGCACCGGTGACGGACAGCATGATAAACAGCATATGATACAGGATATAGTCCTGCCGCCGGTAGGAAACGATCTTCAGTGCGCCGTTCTGTTCTTTGTCTTCGAAAATAGCGGCCCGGGTCATCAGATAGACCCGCTGCGTATTGATCATAAACAGCCTTTCTGCCCGAAAAGGGCATAGTAAGTCCTATACATAAGCTATTATAGTATAGCACAGACCTCCCCCGGACGCAAGGTCATTTCTGTGAATATCTGGTGACCGCAGGAGAGGTGAGCCATTTGGGGACAGGTACCAACTGGGTCAATTGCCGCGGCAATTGACCCAGTTGGTACCTGTCCCCAAATGGCTCACCTCTCCCA
>JAFYGJ010000008.1:0-78106 GCA_017543275.1 Lachnospiraceae bacterium
CTCTTTTAGAAAGTGTCCTTAATTTTGCAAATATTTGATTGACTACCCAAGAAGTAAATGCATTATCATGTACTGTCCTGCATCTACCATTGGAACTATTGTGGTACTTTTGTGGTACCTAAGCTCCTTTTACCACTCGAAGCCCTTGATTTTACTGGGGTTTACTTGCCTGTTGACTTCAGCGTCGGGAAGAGCAGTACATCGCGGATAGCCTGTGCCCCGGTCAGGAGCATAACGAAGCGGTCGATCCCATAACCGATACCGCCTGTCGGAGGCATACCGTATTCAAGTGCACGAAGGAAATCCTCGTCCGTCGTGTTTGCTTCCTCGTCACCGGCTGCAAGCGCGGCTTCCTGTGCTTTAAAACGTTCGCGCTGATCGTCCGGGTCATTCAGCTCGGAATAGGCGTTGCAGATTTCTCCGCCGTTGATAAATAGCTCGAAACGCTCGACGAGCATCGGATCACCGGGCTTTTTCTTGGTCAGCGGCGAGATGTCCAGCGGATGGTCGCAGACGAAGGTCGGCTGCACCATCTTCTCTTCACAGTATTCCTCGAAGAACAGGTTGACGATATCGCCCCAATGATGGCGCTCTTCGAATTCAATATTATGTGCCTTCGCTGCTTCTCTTGCGCTATCAAGGTCCCGGATTTCGTCGAAATCAACGCCGGCGTACTTCCGCACCGCTTCAATCATCGTGATGCGCTCAAAGGGCTTACCGAAGTCGATTTCGATGCCGTTATACAGAAACTTCGTCGTACCGAGCACCTTTTCACAGACCGTGCGGAACATTGTTTCCGTCAGTTCCATCATACCGTTATAGTCTGTGTAGGCCTGGTACAGCTCCAGCATCGTGAACTCCGGATTGTGACGCGTATCAATACCTTCGTTCCGGAAGACGCGGCCCATTTCGTAAACCCGTTCCAGGCCGCCGACGATCAGCCGCTTCAGGTAGAGTTCCAGAGAAATCCGAAGCTTCATGTCCTGATCCAGCGCATTGAAATGCGTGAGGAAGGGGCGCGCCGCGGCACCGCCGGCGTTACTGACAAGCATGGGCGTTTCCACTTCGATAAAGCCGCGTCCGTTCAGAAAGCTGCGGATCTCCTGGAGGATCAGTGAGCGCTTCACCAGCACGTCACGCGCTTCGTCATTCATGAACAGGTCCACATACCGCTGGCGGTAACGGAGGTCCGTATCCGTCATTCCGTGGAATTTTTCGGGAAGGATCTGCAGCGCCTTGGTGTGCAGCTCGACTTCCTTCGCATGGACCGTAATCTCACCTGTTTTCGTCATGAAAACAAAGCCGGTCACACCGACATTATCACCGATATCCAGCTTTTTGAAAGCTTTATAGCCCTCTTCGCCGAGGTCATCTCTGGAAACATAGACCTGAATGCCGCCAGAAAGGTCCTTCACATTGCAGAAAGAAGCCTTGCCCATGACACGCTTTGACATCAGGCGGCCCGCAATACGGACTGTTTTCTCTTCGAATTCGTCAAAATGTGTACGGATTTCTTCTGCGTGCGCTGTCTGATCGAATTTCGTGATCCGATACGGATCCTGTCCCTGGTCCCGAAGCTCCTGCAGCTTTTCCCTGCGGATCTTCAGAAGCTGATTGACATCCTGTTCTCTGTTTCCCTGATTCTCTACTGCCATAACCCTTCCTTACTGGCGCGCTATTGCGAGCACTTTGTACTGAAAATCACCGCCTGGCGCATTTACGGTCACGACGTCGCCGATGCCGGCGCCAAGAAGCGCCATGCCTAAAGGTGATTCATTGCTGACCTTGTTTTCCATGCTGTTGGCTTCGTTGGAGCCGACGATCTGGATTTCCTCTTCCTCGTCGAATTCCATGTCCAGAACCCGGACTTTCGCGCCGATAAAGACACTGCTCAGGTCACCTTCGGCGTCAACGATCTCGGAATTCTTGAGAATCCGTTCGATTTCGTCAATACGGGATTCGATTTCCGCCTGCTCATCCTTCGCTGCATCATACTCCGCATTCTCGGTCAGGTCCCCCTGTGCACGCGCTTCCTTGATTTTCTGCGCGATTTCTGCACGACGGACCACCTTCAGGTTCCGCAGCTCGTCTTCCAGCTTCTGTGCGCCGGACGATGTTAAAATGTTCTTCTTTTCAGCCATTTCGTCCCTTTCCGTTCTGCCTCGCGGCATTAAATATTTGTAAAGAAGACGGACCCCGAAACTTCCGGAATCCGTCCTTTTTATATGATGTTTACGCACCCGGCATTCGAAATGCTTCGCAGATCTCATGATGGGTGGTCAGGAAGGCTTCGCCTTCAGACCACCCGGAAAAAATCTCCTGATTCTGTCTGGTGCACAAGTGCCCCTTCCAGAATCAGTATTTTTTCCCGGGTGCTGGACCATTAAGCAGGATACGGGAATCGAACCCGCCTCTTCAGCTTGGGAAGCTGACATACTACCAATGTACTAATCCTGCACAGCAATGCGTATTATAGCACAGTTCGATATAAATGTAAAGAGATTGTTTTTCAGGACGGAAAGCCCCAATAACCGTCTTGTCAGCAGTCCCGAACACCCCTCATCCGGACGCTGATGCGGCCACCTTCTCCCGAGGGGGAATACTTTTATGTTTCTTCTTCAGTCTCCGAAAGCAGCATTTCAAGATCATCTGCTGTTGAAATGGATGAGATCCTGCGGCGAAGATCTGCCGCACCCGGAACGCCTTTCAGATACCAGGCGGCATGCTTCCGCATTTCAAGAAGCGCAAGATGTTCGCCTTTCAGTTCTGTGAGAAGCTTTGTATGACGAAGAATCATTTCACGGACCATCTGATACGACGGCCGCTCCATCTCCTTTCCTGTCTGAAGATACAGCAAAATCTCCGCAAAAACCCATGGGTTCCCTTCCGCAGCGCGCGCAACCATAATCCCGTCACAGCCGGTTTCCCGGAGCATCCGCTCCGCGCTTTTTCCATCCCGTATATCTCCGTTTCCGATAACCGGCATGGAAACTGCTTCCTTCACCCGGCGGATTGTGTTCCAGTCTGCTTCACCGCTGTAATACTGTTCCCGTGTCCTTGCATGTACAGTGACAGCAGAAACACCGCAGGATTCCAGAACTCTTGCAATCTCCGGTGCGAGCTCTTCATCCTTTGAAAAGCCTTTCCGTATTTTCGCAGTTACGGGTTTATGTACGGTTTTGACAAGTTTGGAGAAGATTCGTTCAACGAGTTCCGGTTCCCGCATCAGGGAGGATCCTTCACCGTTCTTCACAACTTTCGGCACCGGACATCCCATATTGAAGTCGATGAATTCGAAACGATCCTCGACAGAAAGCGCCATCTCCGCAATGATATCCGGATCGTTTCCGAAAAGCTGGACGCCTAAGGGGTACTCCGTCTTTCCTCGCTTCAGCAGGAGTTCCGTGTTTTTATTCCGGTAGTACAGGGCTTTTGCGCTGACCATTTCGGTCGTAAACAAGCCGCATCCCATGGATGCGGCTATTTCGCGGTAAGCGCTGTCCGTAACACCTGCCATCGGCCCGAGCGCAACAGGCGTTTCGACCAGGAGATTCCCGATCTTCATGCTCGTTGGCATGCTCATTCTTTTTCTCCGAGAAAGACAATCCGATAATACAGTTCCAGGGATTCCAGCAGTTCTTTCTTCTCCTTTTGAATCCGGCGGATCTGCAGTCCGGTTTCAATTTCGTCATACAGATAGTCGTAATCGTCCGCGCGGGTACAAAGAAGAAGCGTGCCGTCCGGCATAAATTCCAGTGTCAGGATACCGCCGCACTCTTCCGTAAACAGTACGCAGAGAATCTTGAGTTCGTCTTTCACCATCTGCGGGATGCCGTTGAATTCCTCATTAAAATAGTATTTCTCTTCATAGGAATTCGCCCCGCAGAGCACCATCCGCTCCATCAGCGCACCACCCTGTAGCTCATATAGGCAAGGCCGCCGAGTACCAGCGTCAGGATACCGAACACCACGATCCGGCTCTTTTTGATGACGCGGTTCCGGTTGAAAACGGTGCCCTCCAGTGCCGACAAAAGAGACAGCAGCGCCGCAAGTCCGAATACCAGCGGGAACAGCAGGGTCAGGTCGGATGACCGGAAGAACAGCACGACTGCAAGACCGATCACCCCGAGAGAGAGGATCACCTGAAAGACTTCAAACTGTATGTTTCTTCTTCTCATGAATTCTCCTGTTTAAAGGTTTGAAAAGCGTCTCAAAACCACCGGAAGCGGTTTTTCGTTTTCCTGTCCATCCGGATCCACCAGTTCTTCAAAGAAGTTCCGCCCGCTCTGAAGGCTCAGGTACAGCAGGATTTCCGTCATGAAGATATACTGCCACTGCACGTTGTAGCCGGCGCCCTGCAGCATGACCGCCGCCGTAAAGACAAAGTAGCGGCTGTCCTTCTTCAGCCCTTTTATGGCCAGAATTCCAAGGAAAACGTAGTACACAAGGAACCCGACTATGCCGCGGCTCAGAATGATGTTGATAAAATCACATTCGACGACAAAGGTTTCCATCCAGGTGTACTGTCCGAAATACAGCTGGAACGGATAACCGGATGAAAAGTTACCATATCCGAGAATACGTTCGGTCCAGGTACTCTGCCGGAAGATTTCCGGATAGCCGGTAAAATATCGTACATGAACCTGGGTACTGCCATCAAAATCTGTATTTTTCAGCCGGACAAAGAGATACAAGGCCCGGTCCTTTATGACCGTCCACAGATTCAATCGGATGAACAGAATAATGAGCGCCGCAACAACCAGCACCCCGAGCACCATTTTCCAGATGTTTTTCTTCTGGAAGAAATCCCGGACTTTCGCAATCGTATACTCCCGCCGGATGATTCCCAGAAGAATTGTCAGGAAAAGTGCTGCAAGCACACCGATAATCGCCGTGGAACTTCCGACAAGGAAAGACTCTCCCAGGACAATCAGCCGGATAATCGGGTTTTTGAAAAGAACAAAAGCCAGCACGAGAAGCGGCGCTATGCTTCCGCCGTGCCAGGTAAAACCGGCCGGATAGAAGGTTTCGCGGTAGAAGCTCACAAGTCCTTCCTGATGCAGGATTTCCGCGAAAATCACATGGTTGATGTCGATATCAAAAACATGATACATGACATACTGCAGAAGAATCCACAGCACCTGCAGAAGTGATATAAACTTCAGAATCAGCTTCAGAAGGTCCATCAGCCGGACAGATTCCTTCATCCGTGCGCCGAGGTATCCGCTGACAAGATATAGCGGAACCGCCATCAGTGCCGAGGTACGCGAAAGCTTCCGGTATGCCTCCGGAAGCTGGTTAATTTCAGCAGAAAGCGCAGCCAGAATAAACGACAGAAAGACCAGCGTCAAAAGCCAGTCTGTCCGTTCGAATTTTCTGTTAACGATATAAAAGACCAGTACGAATACGCCGGCACCGACCCCTAAAAACTGATAGGGGAAGCGGCCGCCGATCTGAATGACGAATATCGAAGCCGTGAAAAAGTACAGGCTCAGAATCACTGCGATCAGAATTCTCAGTATCCGTACGGTCTTTTCTCTTGCAGTCAACACTTTCAGGCTACGCTCCGTCTTATCTGAACAGATTTTTGACCGCCGGATAGAGTTTCCGGTAGGTCTCGTACTTTACATTATATTTTTCCACAAGTTCCGGCTCCGGCTCTACGGTTCCGACAACGCGGACAATCGCATCCGCAGCTGCTTCGACCGATTCGTATTCGCCGCAGCCGACCGCCGCAAGCATGGCACCGCCAAGGCCAGGTCCCTGCTCGGATTCGATCATATCAACCGGAAGGTTCAGGACGTTTGCAATAATCCGGCGCCACAGCGGGCTCTTTGCGCCGCCGCCGCAGATCTTCGTCCGCTTAAGCTCAATGCCAAGCTCCTTCGCCACTTCCAGCGCATCGCGGAAACTGAAGGCAACGCCCTCCAGGACTGCCTGCGTCATATCGCGTCTTGTAGTATTCATCGACATGCCGATGAACATCGCGCGTACACGGGTATCATTGTGCGGGAAGCGTTCACCCATCAGATACGGGGTATAGAACACTTCGTTGTCCCCGAGATGCTCCGCGATCCCCTCCTGCTCTTTATTGTAATCCTCTGTTCCGAGGATTTCCTCGTTCCACCACTTGTTGCCGGATGCAGCGGAGAGCATGCAGGCCATCAGGTGCCAGGAGCCGTCCGCATGCGCGAAGCTGTGAATTGCATGGTTTGCGGGGTTTTTGAAGCTCTTTGAACTGATGAACATCGTACCTGAAGTGCCGAGCGAGACGTTGCACTGATCCGGTCCGACCGTTCCGGTTCCGACTGCGGCAGCAGCATTGTCTCCGGCGCCGGCGACGACTTTCACCGTCTCCGGAAGGCCCAGTTCCTGTGCGATTTCCGGCTTCAGGGTTCCGACAACTTCATAACTTTCATAGAGCTTCGGGAGCTGGGATTCCGTGATTCCGCAGATCTCGAGCATCTTCTGCGACCAGCATTTACGCTCCACATCAAGAAGCAGCATGCCGGAAGCATCCGAATACTCTGTACAGAAAGACCCGGTCAGCACATAGTTGACATAGTCTTTCGGGAGCATGATTTTCGCGATGCGGGTGAAGTTCTCGGGCTCGTTGTTCCTGACCCAGAGGATCTTAGGCGCGGTAAAACCCGCAAAGGCAATGTTTGCGGTTTCTTTTCCGAGCACTTCCTCTCCGATCACCTGATTGAGGTAATCGGTCTCACCCTGTGTCCGGCCGTCGTTCCAGAGAATGACGGGACGAATGACCCGGTCCTGATCATCCAGGATGACCAGACCGTGCATCTGCCCGCCGGCGCCGATTCCTTTGACCTGAGACTTGTCAATGTCCGCTACAAGCTCTTTCAGTCCATCGATTACCGCAGTGATCCAGTCTTCCGCGTTCTGTTCGGACCAGCCTGTTTTCGGGAAAAAGAGCGGATACTCACGGTCTGTGATTTTCTCAATGCCGCCCTTTTCGTTCATCAGAAGCAGCTTGACTGCCGATGTGCCGAGATCAATACCGATATAGTACATAGTTTGTCACTCCTTTTTGGTAAAGAACAGGACGCCGATCGTCCCGGGTCCGCAGTGCGCCGAAACGGTGCAGCCTGCGGGAGTTTCCAGCACTTCATCAAAATCATACATGGATTTCACAAGGTCTACCGCATATTGAACGATAGCAGGATCCATCGGAGAATGTGTAACAAAAATACGGTGCGTATCAATGTCGGTCCTGTTGTCAAGCGCCCCGTGGATATAGGCGTCCACATACTTTTTCATGTTGCCGCGGTATTTCTTGCCGACACCCATCACGCCGTTCCGGACCTTGATCTCCGGATGCAGATTCAGAAGATTCGCACCGAATGCTTTCAGGGCCGAGCAGCGTCCGCCCATCACAAGATAATTCAGCGTTGTCAGGACAAAACTGACGTCCAGCCGTGTTTTGGCTTCATTCAGGATATCCACAATCTCCGGTGCCGAAAGGCCCTGGT
Organism: Lachnospiraceae bacterium; assembly: GCA_017543275.1. Classification (GTDB taxonomy): domain Bacteria; phylum Bacillota; class Clostridia; order Lachnospirales; family Lachnospiraceae; genus UBA1267. Next base: position 7,494 of record JAFYGJ010000008.1, read on the forward strand.
CCGCGAGCTCTTTTGCAAGAAGCACAAGATGCCCCGATCCGGAGCTGAGATTCCGGGAATCGATCGGATAGACATTCGGAAGCTCACTCGCCGCGATCAGTGCATTCTGATGGGTCGAAGACATTTCCGAAGAAAGGTTGATGTGGATCACACTCATCCCCTGGTCCGTATACTTCTTGAAAACTTCCGCATAACCGCTCGGGGAAACCGCAACGGTCTTCGGAAGTTTTCCTGTACGGTCCGCAAATTCATACAGATCCTCGCACTGAACATCCACGCCGTCGGTTCTCAGTTCTTCACCGAAGTAAATCCCGAAAGGGATCACTTCCACATCGTATTTTTCATACAGTTCCTGCGAAAGGTCACAGCTGGAATCACAGGTGATTTTGATATTTGACATGTTTCTTTTGTCTCCTTGAGTAGGCTGATTCATGCTAAACGCCGATACAGGAAGCGGTCAAGAAACCGCTTCCTGTACCTTCGCGTATTATCGCATATTTTGCCTGTTTTTTCAAGTCTTTCTCAATGCTGCTCAGGCAAAGGGATTCTCGGTCGGATAACGGACGCCTGCCGGCTGGTTATAGCCGATGTTGTCCATTGTCACACCGATGTATTTGAAGACTTCGAACATCGGCTTGCCGAAATGTCCGAACATCACGGCGCCGTGATGCGGGAAGCCTTTTTCGATCAGCCAGTGACGATAGAAACGGCCCATCTCCGGAATTGCGAAAACGCCGATGCCGCCGAAGGACTTCGTTGCAACCGGAAGCACTTCGCCTTCCGCAACATAAGCGCGGAGGATGTTGTCTGAGGTGGACTGCAGACGGAAGAAGGTGATGTCGCCGGGAACAATGTCGCCTTCGAGCGTGCCGTTCGTGACTTCGATCGGAAGGGATCTCGCCATGATCATCTGGTACTTCATCTCGCAGAACGCAAGCTTCGAGGAGCAGGTGTTGCCGCAGTGGAAGCCCATGAAGGTGTCGGTGAACTTGTAGGGGAACTTGCCCTCGATCGACTCCTTGTACATATCCTTCGGGACGGAGTTGTTGATGTCAAGAAGGGTAACGATGTCATCCGATACGAGCGTTCCGATGAACTCCGACAGGCAGCCGTAGATATCGACTTCGCAGGATACCGGAATGCCTCTTCCGGTGAGACGGCTGTTGACATAACAGGGAACGAATCCGAACTGCGTCTGGAATGCGGGCCAGCACTTTCCGGCGATCGCAACATATTTTCTGTAGCCCTTGTGTGCTTCTACCCAGTCAAGAAGGGTCAGTTCATACTGTGCAAGCTTTCCGAGGATTTCGGGCTTCTTGTTGCCGGCGCCAAGCTCCAGCTCCATGTCCGCAACGACTTCCGGAATCCGCGGATCGTCTGCATGCTTGTTGAAGGATTCAAACAGATCCAGTTCGGAATTCTCTTCAATTTCCACGCCGAGGTTGTAGAGCTGCTTGATCGGTGCATTACAGGCCAGGAAATTCATGGGTCTCGGACCAAAGGAAATGATCTTCAGTTCGGAAAGACCGATGACGGCGCGTGCAATCGGAATGAAGTCGTGAATCATATCCGCGCAGTCCTCTGCATCGCCTACCGGGTACTCCGGAATATAAGCGCCGACGTTTCTGAGCTGCAGGTTATAGCTTGCGTTCAGCATGCCGCAGTACGCGTCGCCTCTGCCGCCTATAAGGTCATTCTGGCTCTCTTCTGCCGCCGCGATGAACATCTTGGGTCCGCAGAAATGCTTTGCAAGAAGTGTCTCGGAGATTTCCGGTCCGAAGTTTCCGAGGTATACACAGAGCGCGTTGCAGCCCGCCGCCTTGATATCTTCCAAAGCCTGCACCATATGGATTTCGCTCTCCACGATGCAGATCGGGCATTCATAAACGCTGTCTTCGCCGTATTTCGCGGTATAAGCTGCCATCAGGGCTTTTCTTCTGTTGACTGACAGGCTTTCCGGGAAACAGTCACGGCTGACGGCCACAAGACCGATTTTCACTACAGGTGCATTATTAAACATATCATTCCCTCCTGGAATATATACTCAGTTACTGATACTATACTACAAAAATCTGGAAAACGCTATACTTTTTTTCGACGTATTCCGCAGATTTGGGAGCCCGGAATGAAGAGATATCTGTATTTTACAGCCCTCCGAAGGACTCGATCCGGTCAAGTTCGTAAGGTGTGGACTGGTAGACAAAATAGTTCAGCCAGTTCGAGAACAGCAGGTTCGCGCTGGAGCGCCAGGTATTCATCGGCTCCTTCGTATCGTCGTCATCCGGGAAATAGTTTTTGGGGACTGCGATCGGAAGCCCGAGGTTCTTGTCGCGGAAATACTCGGTCGCAAGGGTCTTTGTGTCGTACTCGGCGTGGCCGGTCACAAAAATCTGCCGGCCGCCGTCGGTGCTGACGCAGTAAACGCCTGCTTCTTCGGACTCGGCAAGGATTTTGAGGCGCGGGTCACGGGCGATCTGATCGCGGCTCACGGTGGTGTGGCGCGAATGCGGGATCAGAAACACATCGTCAAAGCCGCGGAACAGGATCGAATTTTTATGCGTCACACGGTGCGGGAAGACGCCGAACATCTTCGCAGAAAGCGGGAATTTCTCTATGTTGTAGTGATAATACAGTGCGGCCTGCGCGCCCCAGCAGATATGGAATGTGCTGTAAACATGCGTCTTGGACCATTCCATGATATCACAGAGTTCGTCCCAGTAGTCCACCTCCTCGAAAGGCAGGTGCTCCACCGGAGCACCGGTGATGACCATTCCGTCGAAAAACTGGTCCCGCACTTCCGAAAACTCCCGGTAGAAGGCAATCATATGCTCCTTTGCGGTATGCTTCGGCTCACGGCTGACTTTAACAAGCTCCATTTCGATCTGGATCGGCGTGTTCCCAAGAAGCCTTGCAAGCTGTGTTTCGGTCACGATCTTTGTCGGCATCAGGTTCAGGACCAGGATCCGAAGCGGCCGGATATCCTGGCTCTGCGCCCGGTTCAGGTCCATGACAAATATGTTTTCATCCTGCAGGGTTTTCGCTGCAGGAAGGTCTACAGGAATCTTAATCGGCATCTTCTCTTTTCTCCCCTGTCTCTTTCACATCCGGGCCCGGCTCCGCCGATGCCTCCGGATGCAGAAACGCATATACTTTTTCCGCCGCAGGGCGGTTGAATCCGTCAATTGCCGCAAGCGCTTCGACGCTTGCTTTTTTCATCTCCTCCATATCCGAGAAAGTCCGGATCAATGCCTTTTCACGTGCTGGTCCGACGCCCGGGATTTCCGAAAGCACGGATTTGATGGAGTTCTTGGTATGCAGGCCGCGGTGATAGGTAATCGCAAAGCGGTGCGCCTCATCCTGGATCCGCGTAATCAGGTGAAAGCCCTCGCTGTGCCGGTCGATTGGGATCTCCGTATCGTGAAAATACAGTCCGCGCGTATTGTGGCGATCGTCCTTGACCATTCCGCAGACCGGAATCGATACGCCGGCATCCGACAAGACCTTCTCCGCCGCGTGTACCTGTCCTTTTCCGCCGTCCATCAGAAGAAGGTCCGGCAGTTTTTCATGCCTGAGGCGCCGGCTCAGGACTTCCGCCATCGAAGCGTAGTCGTCCGGGCCGGAAACGGTGCGGATCCGGAACTTCCGGTAGTCGTTCTTCTTCGGTTTCCCGTCCTCAAATACCACCATCGAACCCACCGATTCGAAGCCGCTGATGTTGCTGATATCGTAGGCTTCCATCCGGTGAAGTTCCGCGAGTCCGAGCCAGGATTCGATCTCCCGGACCGCACCGCGTGTCCGTAGTTCCTCCCTGCGGATTTTGTCGCGGTCGCGGTCCAGAACCATCTGTGCGTTCTTTTCCGCAAGCTCCAGCATCCGTTCCTTCTCGCCCCGCTTCGGTACCGAGACCGAGACTTTCCGTCCCCGGAGCTCCGAAAGCCAGGCGCCGATTGCAAGCTGGTCCCCGATCTCCTCCTGCAGGAGAAGTTCGCCCGGGATGAAAGGTGTCCCGCTGTAAAACTGCTTGACAAAGTTTTCTAAGATTTCGGCCCGTGCAGTTCCCTCTTCGCACTCCATGTGGAAATGATCCCGCCCGAGCATCTTGCCGTCGCGCATGAAAAAGACCTGAACGATAGCTTCCGTGCCCTCAATTGCGCAGGCAATCACATCGCGGTCAAAGGTCTCGCCGGTATCGGTGATTTTCTGCTTCTCGGCGACCTGTTTCACGGAATCCAATAGATCCCGGAGCCGGATCGCCTCCTCAAAATTCAGTTCCTGTGAGGCTTCCTGCATACGCTTTGTCAGGTCGCGGATGATTTCCTTTGTATCGCCGGAAAGAAAGCGCAGCACCTGCTCGACGTTTTTTGCGTAGTCTTCCCTGCTGATCAGGCCCTGGCAGGGCGCCATGCAGCGGCCCATATGGTAATTCAGGCAGGGGCGCTCCTTCCCGATGTCCCGGGGCAGGACCCTCCGGCAGCTCCGAAGCGGGAACAGTTTCTGCAGAAGCTCCAGCGTGTCTTTCACAGCCGAATGCGACGTATATGGCCCGAAATAGCGGCTCCGGTCCTTCTTCATCTGGTTGACCTTGAAGACGCGCGGGAACTCCTCTTCCACTGTTACGCGGATATAAGGGTATCCCTTGTCGTCGGTCAGCATCGTATTGTAGCGCGGCCGGTACTCCTTGATCAGGTTGCACTCGAGCATCAGCGCTTCTGTTTCCGAATCTGTGACAATGTATTCGAACCAGGCGATGTTTTCAACCATTTTCAGGATCTTCACGGACTTTCCGCGCGGTCCCTGGAAATACTGGCGCACCCGGTTTTTCAGCTTCACGGCCTTTCCGACATAGATGATCTCATCGAGACTGTTGTGCATCAAGTAAACTCCCGGCCTGGCCGGGAGTTTCTTCAGCTCTTCTTCTATGTCAAAGACCTGGCTCACTTACTCGATTGCTCCTTCATCAGCAGGCGCCGAAGGCATGACCGCTTCCGCCTCAGCCGATACAGCCTCCTCAGCCGGAACTTCCGGAGTGTTTTCAGTCTCCGGGACTTCCGAAGCCGCCGCTTCTTCCGCCTCGCGCTTCTCGATCTCTTCCTTATAGCCGCGGTAAATCCGCATGAATTCTTCGCCGGTGATCGTTTCTTTTTCGATCAGGTGCGCCGCAAGCTTGTCCAGGATCTCCCGGTTCTGAAGGAGCATCTCCTTCGCTTCTTCATATGCCTTCGAAAGCATCAGTCGGACTTCGTCATCCACTTCGGCCGCCGTCGAATCCGCGCAGTTCATCACGCGCCGGCGGTCCAGGTACTGGCTTTCAATCGATTCAAGCTGCATCAGGCCGAAATGATCCGACATGCCGTACATCGTGATCATCGAGCGCGCGTAAGCCGTCGCCTTCTCGATATCGTTCGCAGCTCCGGTCGTCACATCGCCGAACACAATCTCTTCCGCCGCACGTCCGCCGAGGGCCATGACGATCATGTCCTCTAATTCTTTCTTGCTGTTGAGGTATTTCTCCTCTTCCGGTGTCTGCATCACATAGCCTAAAGCGCCCATCGTACGCGGGACAATCGTGATCTTCTGCACCGGCTCGGAGTTTTTCTGCAGCGCCGAGATCAGCGCATGTCCGATTTCGTGATAGGAAACGATCCGCCGCTCTTCCTGCGACATAATGCGGTCTTTCTTCTCCTTGCCGACCAGAACGACTTCGACGGCTTCGAAAAGGTCTGCCTGCGTCACCGCCATCCGGCCGTGACGCACCGCGTTGATCGCGGCTTCATTGATCATATTCGCAAGGTCCGAACCGACCGCACCGGATGTGGCAAGCGCAATCTCATGAAGATCGGCGTTGTCCGCCATATTGACATCCTTCGCATGGACTTTCAGGATCGCTTCCCGGCCCTTGAGGTCCGGCTTGTCAACGATGATCCGCCGGTCGAAACGGCCGGGACGAAGGAGGGCCTTGTCAAGGATCTCGGGACGGTTTGTCGCACCCATGATCATGACACCCTTGCTGGAATCAAAACCGTCCATCTCTGCAAGGAGCTGGTTCAGGGTCTGCTCGCGCTCGTCGTTCGCGCCAGCATAAATGCTGTCGCGGGATTTGCCGATTGCGTCGATTTCATCGATAAAGATAATGCACGGAGCTTCCGCCTGTGCCTGCTTGAAGAGGTCACGCACACGGCTTGCGCCGACGCCGACAAACATTTCCACAAAGTCCGAACCGGACAGGGAGAAGAACGGCACATGCGCCTCGCCCGCGACTGCCTTTGCAAGAAGTGTTTTGCCGGTTCCGGGAGGGCCGACAAGGAGCGCGCCCTTCGGAATCTTCGCGCCGATTTTCGCATAGCGCTGCGGGTTATGCAGGAAGTCGACGATTTCCACGAGGGATTCCTTCGCCTCGTCTTCACCCGCAACATCCGCAAAGGTTACGCCGGTCTTCTTCTCGGAGTGCTTTTTCGCCGTCGATTTGCCGACACCCATGATGCCGCCAAGACCGCCTCCGCCGCCGAGTTTCCGCATCATCAAAACAAACAGGCCGATCATCAGGACGGACGGCAGGATGTAAATCAGGAAATACTGCAGGAAGGAGGAACTGGCTTTGCCCTGGAAGGTAATGCCCTTTTCTTTCAGGAGAGGTACAATGTCCTCATCCGGCAGATAGGCCGTATAATAGGTCTTCTGGGAACTGGATTTCAGCTTGAACTGCCACTGAGAGCCGTCATAGAGGATGACATCCGTCACTTCACCCTTTTCCACATATTCCACGAAAGTATCGTAACTGACCTCCTCGGAAAACTGGCTTGTCAGCGAGCTCCAGAGACGCGATCCGGAGAAGATCATGACCAAAAGCACCACGACTGCGATCAGGATGATCAGAAACTTCCCGTTTCCGCCGTTTTTGTTCTGGTTGTTGTTGTCGTTGTTATTCTGTTTCTGGTTGTAATCGTAATTGTCCAAATTTCTGTTCCTCCCGTATAAAGGGAAACACCCGTTATGTAAACTTCAGCGTCTGCTGGCCGGCGCACTGCGTGAGCGCTTCATCGATCAGCACTTTCGCCGACTGGTAGCGCCGCATAAGACTCGGCGGAAGCGATCCTTTGAGTGTCCGCGATTCGTCCATGTTGTGCCGGAGGTCTGCCTGCTTCACGAGAAGCGCGTCGTAGTTCCGGGACGCAATGATCCGGTCGATATAGTTCCCGTAACTGATTCTTTTGTCCCGCGTCAGGATTTCGACGATCCGGATGATATCCTCCGGAATTCCTTCCCGCCTGAGATCCTCCGCTGTAAGCTCGGTATCTTCCAGCACATCATGCAGAATTGCCGCCGTCGTCGTCCGCTCATCCGGCATCTGGTCTGCCACATGCAGCGGGTGACAGATATACGGCGTATTGCCGCGGTCTGTCTGCCCGTAATGCGCATCAAAAGCAATGCGCATGGCTTTCTTGGTCAGCTCGGTATAGATCATTCCCCGTCCTCTTCCAGCTGAATTAACTCTTTCATATACGCTTCGGCGCGCATGGAAATAATGTATTTCGCAATATATCCCCGGCCGTAGGTTGCAATCACTTCCGAATTGTCGTCCAGCCCGGTTGCTTCCGTGAAATCCGCTTCCGAGATATCCGTCCAGCCTTCCTGCTCGGCAATCGCCTGGTACAGCAGGAACAGCTTTGCGTCGATATTGATGGATTCCTCCATATCTTCCTCGGTCGCACCGCCCAGTTCGATAAACTGCGCCGTATCGACACCGTAATTCATATACAGGGAAATGTCGGTCATCCGCTTCGCAATTTCATGCACGGACTCCGGGATTTCCGATGCCTGAACCTCTTCCACAAGACGGTTGTAAATCAGTCCGTCCAGAGAATAATTAAAATAGTAATCGTGAATAAAGGTCCGGATATCCTCGGCCTTTTCGATCTTGTCAGTCCCGAAGTACGCTCTGAGGGATTCCAGATTGTCCTTCACCCATTCGTCGGTCAGCGTCGGCGTCTCTGTAATGTAGTTAATCGTCACGACAAAGACCGCATCCTTTCCGGCAAGATCCGGATTGCTTTTATAGGGATCGGGGAAGGTAACCTCGACGTCCATCGTTTCTCCGGGCATATGACCGATAATCTGGTACAGGAAATCGTCGATAAACTGATTCGTACCGGCTGTAACTTCTGCGCCTTCTGCGGAACCCCTGTCGAATTTTACCCCGTCTACACTTCCGGAATAGTCGATGTTGACCTTGTCTCCGCTTTCCACTGCTCGGTCCGTAACCTGCACAGTAAAGCTCTGGAGCATCGTATCGATCGGCTGCTGGACTTCACTCTCTGTAGGCTCGGCTTCCGACCGTTTGAAGCTGAACGTCGTAAAATCGGGAACTGTGACATAATCCGAGGCTTTGATGCCTTCAATAAAGCCGTTGTCCGAAAGCCCATAGGAATAATCAAAGTTCAGATAGGGATCGGCTTCCGTTTCCCCGCTCTCAGACTCCGCGGCTGCTGTCGTATCTGCAGATGTGGTGCCTGCAGCAGAGCCTGTCTCGCTTTCGGATTCCTTTTTGTCGCTGCAGCCGGAAAGGACCGCGAGGCCAAGCATGAGAGCCATGAGAAATGCCGCTGTTTTTTTAACCATTCTGTTTCTCCTCAATTAATTCCATAAAAACACAAGAAGTATACCACAAACTCCCTACTAAATAAAGCTTTTTTCGACGATTCACAGAACTTTCATGAAAAAGCAGTAACGATTCAGACTCCGGCAGTTGTAAAAGGCTGCCGTACGGAAAAAGCTTCCATACAGCAGCCTCACTATATGATTCGTCTTTCACCAGTCCGGCTTTGTCTTCGGACAGGAGGATCGCTGCCGCGCCGCACGCACCTCGACATAACAGCCGCACTGAAGGCACATCCCGGAAAGGAGTTCTTCACAGTTTCGGCAGATCTGAAGGCGGCGCCGGTATTCGGAATCCGCACAGCGCTCTTCTTCCGGAATTGCTGCGACAGTCTTTTGTACCTGCTCGTAAAGCGAACGGTCCGAAAGATCCTCAAGCAGGCATTTCCGGCAGGGAATAGCATTCCCCGTTTTCAAAGAGTCCGTCATGATCCCAAAAATCAGCTGATCTGAAGGTGCAGCACGCAGACAGAAACCGGCGGAAGGGTCAGGGTCAGCTTCCCATCGACAGGAACAAGACCGGAAAGCGCGGAAGGCTGCACTGTATCCGGCGCATCAAAGGTATTGTGCGCGTTCATCGGCCCTGTCAGGATTTCGCCTTCGGCTCCCGTGACTGCTTTTCCAGCGAGCGCAATTTCCACAGTCTTCTCTTCCGTCACGGAGAGATTGTTCAGGGAAACAGTAATGGTTCCGTCTTCTGCCATCGAAGCGCTCTCGGTTACATCCGGCACCGGGAATGCTTCACCGATCGTCTCCTGGTCCATGACAGAGCCAAGAAGCGTCGCGCCCTGATGCGAAGAAAGCATCCGGAATACGTGGTAGGTCGGTGTCTTGACCATCTTTGCGCCTTCTGTCAGCACAACAGACTGCAGAACATTCGCAAGCTGCGCGATATTCGCCATCCGGACGCGGTCCGAGTTCTCGTTGAAAATGTTCAGCGTGAGCCCTGCAACGAGCGCATCGCGCATTGTATTCTGCTGATACAGGAAACCCGGGTTCGTGCCCGGCTCGACATCATACCAGGTTCCCCATTCGTCAACGACAAGCGCTACGTTTCCTTCCGGATCGTAACGGTCCATGATGTTCTTATGATGACGGATAATATCGCCGATCTTCAGGGCTTTATTCAGCGTCGCGTACCAGTCCTCTTCGTTGAAATCGGTCGCGGAGCCCTTGTTCCTCCAGTCATGCGGAACGGTATAGTAATGCATCGACAGGCCGTTCATCAGGCGTCCGCCTTCTTTCATCAGCACTTCGGTCCAGTTCTGGTCGTCTTCCGAAGGGCCGCAGGCGATCTTGAAGAGCTTATTGTCGCCGTAATTCCGGCAGTAGGTCGCATAACGGCGGAACTGATCCGCATAAAACTCGGGGCGCATATTGCCGCCGCAGCCCCAGTTCTCGTTGCCGACCGCAAAATATTTCAGCTTCCAGGGCTTCTCCGAACCGTTATCCGCACGCTGTTTTGCAAGCGGCGAAAGCCCGTCGAACGTCATATATTCGATCCACTCGTTCATCTCCTGCACGGAGCCCGAGCCGACATTTCCGTTGACATAGGGCTCGCAGCCGATCTGACGGCAGAGCTCGAAAAACTCGTGCGTACCGAAACTGTTGTCCTCAACGACGCCGCCCCAGTGGGTGTTGATCATTTTTTTGCGGTTTTCTTTCGGTCCGATACCGTCTTTCCAGTGATACTCGTCCGCAAAGCAGCCGCCCGGCCAGCGCAGTACCGGAAGCTTCATTTCCTTCAGCGCTTCGACGACGTCTGTCCGCATTCCGTTCACGTTCGGGATGTCGGAATTTTCCCCGACATAGACACCGCCGTAGATGCAGCGCCCGAGATGCTCGGAAAAGTTGCCGTAGACTTCCTTTTCGATCCGGCTCTTTTTAACGTCCGGATGGATGATTAGATGATGCATGCCTGTCTCCTTTCTCTTACCCCCGCATCCCGATCACGGGACCGCCGGTGCCTTCTATGTAGTCTTTTGTAATTGTAACCGTCCCGATATTCGGGTCCTTCGGAATTTCAAACATGATATCCAGCATGAAATCCTCAATAACGGAGCGGAGGCCTCTCGCGCCGGTGTCACGCTTCATCGCCTTTTCGGCGATCGCTTCATACGCGTCTTCGGAGAACTTTAGCTTCACTTCATCCATCTCAAGAAGCTTCTGGTACTGCTTGATAATCGCGTTTTTCGGCTCCTTCAGCACCCGGATCAGCATGGCTTTATCCATCGGTCCGAGCGTAAATACAACCGGCAGACGGCCGATAAACTCCGGAATCATACCGAATTTCCGGATATCCTCGGTCTGCACGTACTTCAGGATGTCCTTCTCCCTGTCGTACTTGTCCTTCAGCTCCGATCCGAAGCCCATCGAGGATTTCTCATTCAGCCGTTCCTTGATGATGTCCTCAAGGTCCGGGAAAGCGCCGCCGCAGATAAAGAGAATGTTTTTCGTATTAACGGTCTCCAAAGGCACCATTGCGTTCTTGGAGTTCGCGCCGACCGGCACTTCGATCTCTGCGCCCTCTAAAAGCTTCAGAAGCCCCTGCTGCACGGATTCGCCGGAAACATCGCGCTGGGTTGCGTTCTTCTTTCTTGCAAGCTTGTCGATTTCATCGATGTAAATGATGCCCTGCTCCGCACGCGCAACGTCATTGTCCGCAGCCGCAAGAAGCTTTGTCACAACCGACTCGATATCGTCACCGATATAGCCGGCTTCCGTGAGTGCCGTCGCATCTGCGATCGCAAGCGGGACATCCAAAAGCGTTGCAAGCGTTTTCACGAGAAAGGTTTTGCCGCAGCCCGTCGGCCCGATCATCAGCATGTTGGACTTTTCGATTTCCACATCCTGGTCGCCGTTTGCAAGGCGCTTGTAGTGATTGTATACCGCGACAGACATTGCCTTTTTCGCGTGCTCCTGGCCGACGACGTATTCGGAAAGCATCTCCGCGATCCGGTGCGGTGCGGGGATCTTCTTCATATCGATCTTCGGTGCCTCCGAGGCTCCTGACTTTTTGACGGATTTCGGCATCGGCCGGCGGCCGAGCATCGACTGGATCTCTTCCGGCGTCATGACCATGGAGAAGCCGAATGGGGACTGCATCCCCGGATGGTTCTGCGCATTTGAAGCTTTTCCCGCATCCTGCTGGCTTTCGGGGCTGCCTTCTTCTGCCGGTGTATTTCCGTCCGGAAGCGTGCTCTGCGGCGTCATGCCCGGCATCATCGGAGTCTCCGGCATCAGCTTGGAAAAATCGCCGCCCGTCAGGGTAATAGCCGCATCAAAGCTTTTCTGCAGGCAGTCCTGGCACATGCAGATCCCTCCCGGCATCCGGACCATCGGACCTGCCTTGGACTCTGAGCGCCTGCAGACGTAACATACTTTTTCGTATTCGTCCCGGTTGTTCTGATCTTCTGACATGAATTCTCCTAAAAGTACTTTTTCTTCAGCCGAGCGCCTGAAGCGCCTGTTCCGCGCTCACAAGCTTCACGACACATCCGAAGACCTCGAAAGCCTGCCGGATTTCCGGAAGTTCCGCAAAGGTCGGCGCAATCCGGATATTGCTGTCATCGGGGTCTTTTCCGTAGGGGTAGGTCGCGCCTGCGCCGGTCATCACGACACCGGCTTCCTTCATCATCTTCACAACTTTTTTCGCACAGCCCGGAAGCGTGTCGAAGGACAGGAAGTATCCGCCCTCCGGATTGGTCCAGCTGCCGAGTCCGGTGCCGCCGAGCTGCTCTTTCAGCACTTCCTGTACCAGCTCGAACTTCGGCTTCACGATTGCCGCATGCTTGCGCATATGGTTGATGACGCCGATCCGGTCCACGAAAAAGCGCGCATGCCGAAGCTGGTTGATCTTACTGTGTCCGATCGTCTGAATCTTCATCTGGCTCACAACGTCCGCGATATTCGCAGGTGAGCAGGCCAGCGCCGCGATCGAGCTTCCGGGGAAGGTGATCTTGCTGAAGGAACCGAATTTATAAACCATGTCCGGGTTTCCGGCGAGCCGGCACTCCTCGATCAGCTCCGGAATGACCCGCGGCCGTGAAACGTCCAGGTGATGCACATTGTAGGCATTGTCCCAGTAAATCCGGAAATCTTCCGCCGCCGGTTTCAGCCGCGCAAAGCGGAAGCAGGTTTCCTCCGAATACACGGTTCCTGTGGGGTTGCTGTATTTCGGAACACACCAGATGCCCTTGACCGAAGGATCCTCGGAGACATATTTCTCCACAAGGTCCATATCCGGGCCGGTTTCCAGCATCGGAATGTTGATCATCTGAATCCCGAAATACTCCGTGATCGCAAAATGCCGGTCATATCCGGGAACGGGGCACAGGAATTTCACCTCCGGCAGCTGATACCAGGGCGTCGAACCCATCACGCCGTGCGTCCAGCTCTTGGTAATCAGGTCGTACATGATATTCAGGCTGGAATCGCAGAAAATGATCACATTCTCCGGCCGGGTTTCCATCACATCCGCCATCAGCCGCTTCGCTTCCGGAATGCCTGTCAGTGCACCGTAGTTTCTGGTATCGAGACCGTCTTCCGAGAGATAATCCGCATCCGAATGCATTGTGTCCAGCATCGGCATCGACAGCGCAAGCTGCTCCGGTGAGGGCTTCCCTCTCGAAATGTCTAATTTCAGGCCGAGCGCCTGGTAGTCTTCATACTGCTTTCGAAGATCCGCACAGATCTTTAAAAGCTCTTCCTTCCCGAGATTTTCGTAAATGTTTTTCATGTTTCTGTCCTGTATATTTAAAAAGCTGTATCTTTTCAGCACCTGATTCGAACTGCTCCGCATTTTACAAAAGGCTGTCTTTTTCATGATTTTCCATGAAAACCGACAGCCGGAAATTGCCTGTAATCAGAAAAGAGTTTTTCCGTATATTTACGGAAAATCAGCTTTTCTTCTTCATGAAGTCGGCAGCCTTGTCCCGCAGCTTCGTCATAAAGCCCTTCTTCTCCGGCAGCTTCGGAACCGAACCGCCCCGGACGGACTTGATCTCCGTGATATAAATGCCGCTGATCATGACCGAACAGGTTTTCTTGACCGGAAGGACTTCATAAACCTTCGCGTCCGCGATCAGATTCATGACCCGCGGTCCGATCTTGGCGCGTACAAGCGGCACTTTCATCCTGCGGGCATACTTCGGTGTCTGCTGAATCACCGCGTCCGGAAGTCCCGAATCAATCATTCTCTTTTTCTGCTTGTCAATCACCAGAATCGAGACCTGCTGCTTCATTGCCTCCATCTGCTTCTCGGTATCCGCCTGTTTTCTCTGCATTCTTCTGCCGAAAATAAACAGAACGACAATCGCTGCGATCAGAAAAGCCAGGATTCCGATAATCAACCATCCCCACCACGGCATAAAAAACTTCCTCCGATCCAAAATACTGAAAAAACATTATACTATGTTAATTGCTTTCCGTCAATAATCTTCAATCGAAATCCGGACTGCCTCCGGAATTTCCATCCGTAGCGCCACTTCGCCGAAGCGGCAGAGCTTTTCCGGCGCGTCGCTGGAATAAAAACGGTATACCGGCGGCGCATCTACGGTCTGTTTCTGCAGGTCCTGGATGGCCAGGATCCCGGAAAGCACCCGCGCTGTTTCCACACCGATGTTGACGAGCGTGACCTGCGCGCCCATGACTTCCCGGATCGTATCCACCAAAAGCGGGTAATGCGTACAGCCCATGATCAGCGTATCCACGCCCTCTTCCGCAAGTTCCGTGAGATACCGCTTCGCGACAAGCGTCGTGATCTCATCCCGCCACAGGCCTTCTTCAACCAGCGGCACAAACAACGGACAGGCCTTGCTTTTCACGAAAAGCGTCGGGTCAATTCCGTGAAGCAGGCTCTCATAGAGTCCCGAGTTCACCGATGCCTCGGTCCCGATCACGCCGATCCGGCCGTTTCTTGTCGCGGCCGCCGCAGCCCGGACACCCGGGCGCACGACACCGAAAATCGGTACCGACACCTTGTGCCGCACCGCTTCCAGCGCATAGGCGGAAGCCGTACCGCAGGCAACGACGATTGCCTTGACTTCCTTCTCCTCCATGAAGCGAAGGATCTGTTCCACGTAATGGATAATCGTATCCCGCGACTTGCTGCCGTAGGGAACGCGCGCCGTATCACCGAAGTAGATCAGGTTCTCTTCCGGAAGGCTGCGCATGATTTCACGCATCACCGTAAGCCCGCCGAGGCCCGAATCAAAAATACCGATCGGCGCATCCGAATGCTTCAGGTCCATACTCATACTGCCCCCGGTGCGGTTTTCGGATCACGCGCCTCCGCAGAATCAAGAAGCATCTGCACCAACTCCGCATGGGGAACGCCCCTCGATTCAAACAGCATCGGATACATGCTGATCGCGGTGAATCCTGGGATCGAATTGATTTCGTTGAAAACGATGCCCCGCTCATCCAGGAAGAAATCCACCCGCGAAAGCCCGTAGGCATCCACCGCGCGGAAAACCTGCTCTGCTTTCTTCCGGATTTCCTCTTCCACACCGAAAGGCAGGAAGGGCGCAGTATCCGTGCGGGATTCGCTGTTGTTGTATTTCGCGTCAAAATCGTAGAACTCGGCGCCGGCCACGACTTCCCCCGGACCGATCACGCGGACTTCATTTCCGCAGGAATAAGCCGCACACTCCAGCTCCCGGCCCTTAATGCTCTCCTCGACGAGGATTTTGCTGTCATGAAGATTGGCAATCAGAAGTGCTGTTTCAAGCGAGCGCCGGTCTGTCGCCTTGCTGACGCCCTTGCTGGAGCCGGCGCAGGAAGGCTTCACAAAGACCGGGTAGGAAAGCTTTTCCTCGACACGCCTCACGACTTCGTCCATGTTCTGAAGTTCGGATCTATGTACGCCGACATACTCCGCCTGGCGGATGCCGATCGCATTCACAAGGACCTTCGTAAAAAGCTTGTCCATGCTGACGGCGCAGGAAAGGACGCCGGGACCCACATAGGGGATCTGCATCAGTTCGAAAATACCCTGGACCGTTCCGTCCTCTCCGTAGAGCCCGTGCAGCACCGGGAATGCGATATCGATCCTGATCTTTTGCGACACGACTTCATACTGCATCAGGTAGAGCGCGCGTTCCTTCGCATCCGGTGACAGCACCGCCTGGACTTTCCCGTCGCGCCAGCGGCCTGATTCGATCTGCGAAATATCCTCCGTATAGATCCATTTTCCCTGTTTTGTGATGCCAACCAGAACCGGATCGTATTTTGTGCGGTCTAATGCACGGATGACGGTACAGGCGGAAATACAGGAAATATCATGCTCCGACGACTGGCCGCCGAACAGTACCAGGACAGTTTTCATGCTTATAAATTCCTTTCATCAGACAGGCTGCTTCGGCCTGTCATTCAGTATCAATGACCGGCTCCGCCGAAATGATCCGGCAGTCCGGGAAATGTTCTTTCATCTTTTCTCCGGCAAGATCTGCCGAAAAGCGATCCATAAACAGTCCGAATACAGTCGGTCCGCTCCCGCTCATACAGGTGCCGAGCGCACCAAAGCGTAGCATCTGCTCTTCGATTTCGCCTATCTCCGGGATCAGGGCTTTAGTTACTGCTTCAAGACTGTTGCCAAGCGTCCCGGCGAGCGCCCGAAGGTCCTGATCCTGCAGGGCTTCGATTCCCTGATCCACATCCGGGTGGAACGGCGCCGGAAGCGCGTCCCAGGCCGTGTAGATTTCCTTTGTCGATGCGCCTCTTTCAGGCTTCACTAAAAGAATCCCGCAGGGCGGACACGGCGGAAGTATCATGAGCTTCTCTCCGATCCCTTCCGCAAGCGCTGTCGCGCCCATAATGCAGTAGGGGACGTCCGCACCGACCGAAAGGCCGATCTTCTGAAGTTCATTATCAGACAGTCCGCAGCCAAAAAGCCGGTTTAACAGCACCAGCACTGCCGCAGCATCCGAAGATCCTCCTGCAAGTCCGGCCGCAAGCGGAATGTTCTTCTCAAGGCACATCGAAATGCCGCCCTGAATATCACAGTAAGCGAAAAAGCGCTCTGCCGCGCGCACCATCAGGTTCCGGCTGTCCGTCGGAAGACCGGGATCAGAGCACCTGAGCCGGATGCCCGGCTCATCTGTTTTCTGAACCGTTACCCTGTCCGAAAGGCTCAGCTGCTGCATGATCATCCGCACTTCGTGATAGCCGTCCGGGCGCTTCCTCGTAACGTCGAGACACAGATTGATTTTCGCATAAGCCTCTTTGCTGCATTCGTTCATGAGCAGCTCCCGAGGATCCGAAGATCTCTTCCCTCGATGAAATCGCCGATCACACCCGCAATCGCGCCGGTCACTTCCGGCTCCACGCGCTTCACCGTACTCCTGTGCACAGCCGCCTGGAAAAAGGCAGCGAGCATGTTTCGGATGCCTTCACCCTCAAGCTGGTAGAAATATCGCTGGTTGTCCGCCGGATTTTCATAACGGATCTCGAAAAAGTCCGTTTTCCACCAGGGCGCCGGCACATAGGCATAGCCTTTTGTCCCGGAAATCACAAGCTCGCCTTCGGTCTTTACGCCCTTTCCAACGCGGACCGACGCGACAGCGTTCTCATAGGTGAAATCAATCCGGGAGAACAGATCGAAACCGGGGTCCGAAGGATGCATGCGCGATGTGATCCGTTTCTCGAGATAATCCGGCCCGAGAATCTGGAATACCGGCAGCATGCCGATCGGTCCCCAGTCCGAAATGCTGTTCCATCTTCCGGAAAGCGCCGTGGAATCCGGCGCCGACAGCTCTTCCATGCTCGTACAGGCCGAGTCGACGGAAACGATCTCGCCGATCTTCCCGCTTTTAAGAAGAAGCACGAGACGCACGTAGGCCGTCGAAAAGGCCGTTTTTAAGGCTTCCATGAGTACAAGGCCTGATTGTTCGGCTAAAGCGAAAAGTTCGGCGCATTCGGCCTTTTTCAGCGCAAGAGGGGTCTCACAGAGTACATGACGGCCGGAAAACAGCGCCTTTTTCACAAGTTCGTAATGCCGCTCCGGCTGCGCATAGATATAAACCGCGTCGACATCCCGAAGAAGAGCCTCATAATCCTGCTCATCCGGGATGCTCTTTCCGATCTCAAGCCCATTCACAAAGCCTGCTTCCCAGGCGATCTTATCGACATTTGTGGAAGAACCCACAAGCCCTAAGACAAGGCGGTCGCGCGCACGAAGCTCACTCGAACTGATCCCTTCGGTACGTTCTAAATATACAACTTCGCAGTATTCCTTCAGATAATCAAACTTCCCGCGCCAGTCGGAGCCGATCGCAAAAATATCCACCCCAAGACGCCGGATATCATCGATTTTCTGGCCTTCATACTCCTCGACCAGGATTTCATCCGCAATGCCGAGCGCCTTCACGGCCTCCATCCTCTCGGGAAGGCTCTGGGTCACATTGATCTTCCCCCGCGCCTTGTCGAAGTCCTCGGAGGTAATGCCGACAATCAGGTAATCCCCCAGCGCCTTTGCGCGCCGGAGGAGCCGGATATGTCCGTAATGAAGAAGATCAAATGTCCCGTAGGTGATGACTTTTTTCATTCACGCCTCACAAAAAACAATGCACCGCATCAGATCAGAAAATCAGCGGTCTGTCCGGAGGAATGCCGCAAGGAAGAACTCCATCGCAGCCTTTGAACCGACGGAAACACGGATCAGGTCCCGAAGATAGGGGTGCGAATACCCGTGAACCAGTACCTTCTCTTCGTCTTCCAGACGTCTCACGACTTCATGCGCGTCCGCCTTCGGCCGAACAAAGATGAAATTCCCGCGGCAATCCCGGCACTCATAGCCCCGCACACGAAGCTCCGAAAGGATCCGGTCCTTCCCCTCCTGTTCAATATCCATGAGCTTTTTCACCATTTCCGGGTGATCGAGAATCCGCTCTGCAAAAAGGAGCGCCATCGAATTCACGTCAAAACTCAGCCGTCCGTTTTTGATATAATGAATCAGCTGCGGATGCGCGATCACAACGCCGAGCCGCAGGGCGGCAAGCGAAAAAAGCTTCGAAAAAGTCCGAAGCAGGATCACATTTTCCTCTGTCAGCGCAAATTTCAGGAAAGTTTCGGGCCAGAAATAGTGATAGGCCTCGTCGATCAGAACGATGGAACCGGTTTCGCGGGTCTTTTCAATGATCCGCTGAAGTTTCTCCTCCGTATAAACATTTCCGATCGGATTGTTTGGATTCAGAAGCACGACAACCCGCGTATTCTCCGTAATTGCAGAAAGGATATCCTCAACCGAAACCGTGAGATCCTCATGGTAGGGAACCGGCACATGGCGAAGCCCTAAAATGCTGCAGTTGATCCGGTACATTTCAAAGCTCGGGGAAACAGTAACAACGTCCTTTCCCGGCTCGCCGAAAGTTTCCAGAATATAGCGGATCGCCATGTCCGACCCGTTTGCGGTCATGATATTCTCCGGCTTCGCACCGATGAAATCCGCATATTTTCCGACAAAACGGTCCGGCTCCGGATACACCGCTAAAAACTCCGGCGTGATTTCCGAAAGCACCGAATCGACGAAGTCCTTCGGCAGCCCTTCCGGGTTCTCGTTCATATCATAACGGTAAAACGAAAGCCTCCCCTGCATCGGGAAGATCCGCTCCGTTTTCCGTATGTTTTCGTTGACGTAATAATTCATGTAAATTAATAACCTGTCTCAGCGTTTCCTGCCAAATAGTATTGAAAGAGCAATGAGAAGCACCGCAGCTGCCGCACAGCCGCCGATATAGAGCCACATCGCGGTCCGGGATTTCCCGGGCTTCTGATCTTCTTCTTTTGTTTCCGCGACGGATGTCTGCGTTTCTGTTTCCGTCGAAACCGGCGTCTCTTCCGTCTCTTTCGATGTCTCTTCCGTGCTTTCCGTTGTTTCCTCCGGGGTTTCCGAAGACGCTTCCGTGGACTCCTCCGTCTCCGCAGTTGTCTCTTCGGTGGTTTCTTCTGAAGTCTCCTCCGTTGTCTCTGCTGCCAGTGATTCCCGGATCGCCTGCTCCGAACGGTAATGCGCGTACTGTTCCGGTGAATTCTCATCCATCTGCCGGATAATCTCGCTCACAACCTGCGCACAGTCCCGAAGATGCGCCTCGATTCGGCCCGGAACAAGCTCCTCCAGCACATCCAGATCGTCGTATTTGGTATGGATGATCCGGCCGTTTGTATCCTCAAAACATTCCAGCGTCGAATTGTAGTTATACGGTTTTTCGGGGTTCCCGACCGATCCGTCCGGCTTCAGCCAGGCATTGGCCTCGAAATACATGTACGGCAGGTCCTGCATGTAAAAATACTGGTGATCGGAGGCGTTGGATCTTGTCGGCGGAACATACTGCTCGATGCCGGATGGCATTTCGTGAAGCTCCACCCCGAGATCCGCCGCAATCGTCATGGCCATGTTGTAGCCCCAGGACTGGTAAAGCACACCGTCCTCGCCGTACTTGCCGCCGTAGACATAGAGATTGTCGCCGGAACCGATCGAGTCCAGGTTGATGCCGCAGAATATGTTCGCATAACGCGCCGGGTTGTAGTCCTTGAGGTCCGCGAGCACCCGGTAGGAGCCCGCCATCTGCAGGAACTCCTCGCCGTCATAGAAGCAGAAATCAATTGACAGGTTCGTCTCAACATCCTTGAAACGGTCCGCCAGTTCCAGCACCATGCCGACGCCGGTGCCGTTATCCTCAGCGCCTTTCGTATCGACGCAGTCGTAATGTGCGCCGATCATGATTGTCTTTTCGGACTTTCCCCGCTTGTGGAAGGTAACGGTCACATACTCGTTTCCGAGGTTTTCCCCGTACCAGTATTCGGGCTCCGTGTAACCGAAGCCCGCCATCTCCGAGACAATCCACTGCCTCGTCTCAAGAAGGCGCGTCTTGTCCGTCGTCAATTCATTGTTGTTGATCCTCTTCGGAAGATTGTCATTCAGGTACCGGACGTACTGGTACGCCTTTACGCCGTACTCCTCGTTGTCGGCCCGAACCGGTATGGAAAAGCTCCCTGAAAGAAGCCCGATGACTGCAAGAACCGCGATGGCTCCTGTTAATCTTTTCATCACAATTTTGTCCCTTATTGAATCTGTTTCAGCAGAAATTCAACCGCTGTATCAAGCTGATTGTCGTTCTCCGTATCATCCTGCTCTACGACAATGTCCGGCGTAATGCCGACTCCGTGAATGCAGACACCGTTCGGCGTATAGTAACGCGAAGTGGTCACCTTGATTGCCGAGCCGTCCGAAAGTCCCATAATGGACTGGACAATTCCCTTGCCGTAGGTCTGCGTGCCGATAATCTCGGCTGCTCCGTAATCCTGCAGCGCGCCGGTGAAAATCTCGGATGCGGAGGCCGAATAACCGTTCACCAGTACAACCATCGGAACATCCAGCACACATTCCGCGTCGGAATTGATGTAGTCAGTCTTGCCTTCTGCTGTCTCCGTATAGGTAATTACGCCCTCAGGCAGCATTTCGTCCAAAATCGCCGTCACCGTATTCAGAAGGCCGCCGCCGTTTGAGCGGATGTCCACGATCAGGGCCTTCATGCCTTGCGCCTTCAGGTCATTGTAGGCGTCCATATACTGCTGATAGGTCGGTTCGTCAAAGGAATCCATCTTGATGTAGCCGATCTTCTGATCCAGCATTTTATGCGTGATTGTCTCAACCGTAATGCGCTGCCGTGTGATCGTGAGTTCAAATTCCTTACCGGTTGAGGGGCGGTAAACCGTGAGATCGACTGTCGTGCCCTGCTCGCCGCGGATTTTGGAAACCGCAAGATCCAGGTCCAGACCGGCAATATCCTCGCCGTCGACCTTCATAATCAGGTCATCCGCACGGAGCCCCGCCGCATACGCCGGTGATGTATCGTAGGGCCGCACGACCCGGACATATCCGGTCGCCGTATCACTCTGTACAAGGGCGCCGATCCCGCTGAATACGCCCTGCATGGACTCCAAAAGCGTCTTGTATTCATCCTGTGTGTAGTAGACCGTATAGGGATCATTAAAGGAATTCATGTATCCCTTAATGATGCCGGACTGCGTATCAACGTCCTTGTCAAAAAGGAACTCTTCCTGGATCACCTCGTCGATCGCGTTGATCTTGTCAATTGTCGACTGGTCTACCGCACCGCCTGCTGTCACGGTATCCCCGCTCTTCATTGCGCGCATCGTAATCAGGATCGCGAACGCAAACAACAAGGAAACTAATATTCCTGCAAGAAAACCGAACAGAAAGAATAATGGTCTGGGGACGCCGCCTTTTCTGGGCTCCTTCTGCGGTGCCGGGATCTGGTACTGCGGATAGTTCGGATCCGGGGACGCGAAGTAACTCTCGCGGCTGTCCTGTCTTGTAGTATCATCGTACATAAGAAATCTGCTGTTACTCCTGTGTATCCATATAGTGCATGTACTTCACGACCATCAGCGCAATCTTAAAGGTGATCGCATCGTCAAAGACCCGGAGGTCCAGGCCCGTCATCTTCTGCAGCTTGTCCAGCCGGTAAACGAGCGTATTGCGGTGAATGTACAGCTGTCTTGAAGTCTCGGAAACATTCAGGTTGTTGTCAAAGAACTGGTTGATGGTTGCGAGTGTTTCCTCGTCATAGTTTTCGGGCGAATCGCCGTGGAAGATTTCCTCGATGAACATCCGGCACATCGGAAGCGGGAGCTGGTAAATGAGACGGCCGATTCCAAGCGACGCATAGCTGATCACGTTCTGTTCCGGTGTGAAGATCTTGCCGACCGAAAGGGCGATCTGCGCCTCCTTGTAGGAATTCGAGACCTTGCGGATTTCGTTCGCGACATTGCCGAACGCGATCCGGACCTGACTCATGGCCTCGGTATTCAGGTGATCCGCCATCGCCTCCGCAATCTGCAGAAGGCTCTCCTCATCCTCCGAATCCTGCAGCTCCTTCACGAGAATGATGTTGCTCTCATCAATCGTCGTAATGAAATCACCCTCGTTCTCGGAGAACATCGAACGGATCGTCTCCAGAGCGCTCGTATCATCCTTCTTCCTCGTCTCGATCATGAAGGCCACACGCTTACTGTGCGTATCGATGTGCAGCTTCTTTGCGCGGTTATAGATATCGACAAGGAGCAGATTGTCCAGAAGCAGGTTTTTAATGAAGTTGTCCTTGTCAAAACGCTCCTGATGCGCGGAAATCATCGCTTCAAGCTGCATCACGGTCATCTGGCCGAGCACCATGGTCTCGCGGCTCGCGTTGCAGGAAAGGATGTATTCGAGGCGGTTCCCGTCATTTACCCGGAAATAATATTTGTCGTCAAATTCCTGGACTTCGCGGTCATTCAGGAATTTCAGCACATTTTTCACATCGTCGTTCTTCCGGACACTCATCGGGGTAATCAGGATTCCGTCCATCGTGTAAATGTGGAAATCCACGCCCGAAATCTCACGGATCCGCTGTAATGTGTCTCTGATCATCTGATTTGAAATCATAAATATACCTGCCTTTCTCCTGTAGATTTAGAGAAACTTCTAATCATTCTATCTTATAATACATTATTTCACGAAAAAAATAAAGGGGAATGTGTGAAAATTCACACATTCCCCTTATAATCAGAATGATTCAGGATTAGAACAGAGCAATCTCCGTATCCTTGTCAAACGCATGGATGTGATCCATGTTAATGGCAAGAGCAACTTCCGATCCCGGTCTCGCGGTCGTAGCCGGATCAACACGGGCGGTCATGTTCACATCGCCAAGATCGAAGTACAGGAATACTTCAGCACCCAGAAGTTCGTATACACGAACAGTAGACTTGATCGCATTGTCGGAATCAAGCGGAACCTCGGAGAGGTCTTCCGGACGGAAGCCGAAGCAGACTTCCTTGCCGACATAGTCGCCGTCTTTCAGGATCGCGCCCTTGTCAGCCGGGATCTTGATCTTCTCGCCATCCGGCAGAACGAATGCGATCGTGTCGCCTGCATCTTCAACCGGGCAGTCGATGAGGTTCATCTGCGGAGAGCCGATGAATCCTGCAACGAACTTGTTGCCGGGCTGCGAGTACAGTACGTTCGGAGAGTCAACCTGCTGGATGATACCATCCTTCAGGACGACGATACGGGTACCAAGCGTCATAGCTTCGGTCTGGTCATGTGTAACGTAAATGATCGTGGTGCCGAGGCGCTGATGAAGCTTACTGATCTCAATTCTCATCTGAACACGGAGTTTCGCATCCAGGTTGGAGAGCGGCTCATCCATCAGGAATACCTTGGGCTGACGAACGATTGCACGGCCCATCGCGACACGCTGTCTCTGACCGCCTGAAAGAGCCTTCGGCTTACGGTCAAGGAGATGCTCAATATCAAGAATCTTGGCTGCTTCATGAACGAGCTTGTCGATCTCAGCCTTCGGTACCTTTCTCAGTTTAAGTCCGAATGCCATATTGTCATAAACGGACATATGCGGATACAGTGCGTAGTTCTGGAAGACCATCGCGATATCTCTGTCCTTCGGCTCAACATCGTTGACGAGTTTGTCGCCGATGTAGCATTCGCCGCCGCTGATCTCCTCAAGACCGGCGATCATACGAAGAGTCGTGGACTTGCCGCATCCTGAAGGTCCGACGAAGATAATGAATTCCTTATCTTCGATCTCAAGGTTGAAGTCCTTAACTGCTACGAAGCCGTTGGAGTAAACCTTGGTGATGTTTCTTAACGATAACCCTGCCATAATTAAAAATCCTCCTGATTTGTAGTCCGTCTTCAGACGGGATCATTTTGATGATCTAATCATACATGATTCGCCCGAAAAATGCTATATTCTGATTCAACAAACTTTCACTTTTGTATTTGTAAATAATCAACAAAGGGCCGGGAACGCCGTCAAAAAAAGCGTTTCCGACCCTCTTTCCGTCAGTCATTTTTACCAAATGCGTCCTGATGCGCAATCGGACTCGAGCGTTTTTCAATGTTCGCTCTTCTGCGGTTTATAGCGGCCAGCGAGATCTCGATATCCTCTCTCGCTTCATTTTCATTGAAGCAGCCGACTGTTACCATATCGCAGTCACGGATCGTCGCCCAGGAAAAGTTCAGGCCTACAAAAGGCGTTGTCCTGCCCGCCGCCATCGGCTTGATGGTCATGACAGGCTTTTTCGCATCGTGAATGATCTGGTTCACGGTTTCGATCTCCACCTGCATCATGAAGCCCATGCAGTTGTAAATCTGGATGTAAGTCTGCACGTCGTAGTTATTCTCGTCGCTGTAGACGATGAGTTCCGGCATATGCGCCGAAAGTCCGGGGATCAAGCCCTGGTCGCGGATCATTTCCGTATAATCCGGCAGGCGCACAAGCTGGTGCAGGTTTTTGTTGACAAGCTGCTCCGCGCAGTAATGGTGAATCAGGCAGATCTTCGCGCCGAGCGCTTTGGATGCTTCAAAGACCTTCCTCGCCTCCGCTCGCGCCTCCCGCGTGTCGTCCATGTTCATCTGCGGCGTGTCGATGATAATCATGCCCTTCCCGAGCTTATCCTCTGTTTCCCGGATGGCCCGAACGAGAACCGGCAGCTGCTGGAAAGGCGCCATGATCGTATCAACGCCGTAGGACATGAAGGTTTCAAGCATCGGGACGATTGTCGCCGTCGTCGAATGCCGCTGGGTGATCATTTTATCAGCTGAAACGGAACGGTGCGACCAGCCGCCGATCCAGTTCGTGCCGATAATCATTCTGGAGAGGGAAAGGCCCTCTACTTCCGTTCTCGGAAACTGTTCCATGATGTCCTCCTTCAGTTGTCTCTGACGGTTCCTCCGCCAGTTAAATCCTTTGTGTTTCTCCAGGTTTTATTTGGTTGTCTAAGGTTCCAGAAGCGTACCGTCCCACTTCTCCAACTTCCAGAAGCGGTTCTGGCGGCCGGAACCGATGTAGTAATCACTGCCGTAAATCGCAAGCTGGCGTCCGATGGCCCGTTCTCCGGTCGCTTCAAACGCAAGCAGTGCGTCCAGCTCCTCCATGTTTTTCACATCTTTCCAGACAGTCAGCGTGATCAGGTTGTTGTAATTGAAGTCCTCCGGAATCGGATTCAGGTACTGATCCGGGCGGCAGGTGATCTGGTAAATGCCGTCCGGCAGCTTCAGAAGATCGTCCGGGATCAGATCCGGTTCTTCCGCAACCGTCCCTTCGTCGGATTCGCCGGATTCTTCCGGATCCCGGCTTTCATCCTCCGCACTTTCTCCGGAAGGCTCTGTTTCTTCTTCAGAAGCTGCTTCCGTGCTTTCCTCTAAAATCGTATCATCATAGACCGCTCCGTCATAGACCACTGCATGCCAGCGCTCCATCGTGGCCGGAACATCCATCACGAGGTTTTCATTCGCGTAGACGAACAGGCCTTCATAAGGGATGCGCTGCTGCACAAAATCCCACTTGATCAGAGCCGGAAGCTCCCGCATGATTTCCGCAAGATCCCTTCTCGACATATCGTGCGTGATATAGGGAAGAATCGCTTTTGCGGCCTCCACAATATCCCCGATATCGCCGCGGCGTGCCTTCTTAACAATGGCCATGAGCACATTCCGCTGGCGCTGCGTACGGCCGAAATCCGAGCCGCCGGAACTGCGGTCCCGGGCATGCCGGAGCGCAAGCCGTCCGTCTAAATGCACCATCTGGTCCTCATCCATCTGGATGAGCATGAATGCCGCTTCCTCGACCGTAATGTACAGGTCCACGCCGCCGAGAGCATTGATGACCGCCTTCATGCCTTCAAAATCGATCATCGCAAAATTGTCGATTTCAAAGCCGAAATACTGCTCGAGCGTATCCACCAGAAGCGTCGGTCCGCCGATTGCACAGGCGCTGTTCAGTTTTCTCGTACCATATTCCGGGATTTCAACCTGCGAGTCACGCATCAGCGTCGTGAGGAAGATCTTGTGAAGATCATAATTGATCGAGCAGAGGATCATCGAGTCCGAGTTGCCGTTCCCGGAGCCGACATCGATTCCGATCAGAAGGCAGTTGTAAACGCCCGTCCGGTTGATTGAGGGCTCTGTTGTCGATTCCTCTTCGGTAGACGTCTCCGTGGTGGATTCAGTTGTCCCCAACAGTGAATAATTGACACCCTCTTTAATCGGTTCGGCGGTCGTAGTCTCCTCATCTTCTTCCGTCGGCAGTGCAGTCGGGATATATGTTTCGCCTTCCGCGATGTAGTTTGACTGGTTGTAGAAGTAGTTGAAGATCCCGAAAGCCGCTAAGACTCCGACGACAATCAGGGAAACCAGTACGATTCCGGTTACAATGAGGGCCGTGACCAAGCGCTTCTTTTTGGGTTTTTTCGGTCCTTCTGAAGCCTCCTCGTCAATTTCCAGAACCGGAAGTCCGGGTTCTTCTGGGCCTTTTTCAGGTTCAGCGGGTTCTTCGTCGATAATGGTCTGTTCTGCAGGCTTTTCAGCGTGCGCTTCTGTAACAGTATTTGCGAGTCTTTCTGCTTCGTTTTCCAACGGAATCTCAGCCGTTAATTCCGAAGCAGGCTCCAAAGATCCGGGAAGTACTTCTGCCGCCTGTTTTTCGGCTTCTCTCGCAGCCTTCTTCGCGGCTTCCTCTGCGGCACGCATTTCTGCTTCCTGAATCCGCTTCTGCTCCCGCAGTCCCCGAAGTTCATCCTGGCGCTTTTTCGTATTTTCGCGCAATGCATCACGCCGGGCCGCGTGATCACGCTTCCCGGCTTTTTTGGAAGTCTTTCCCGTATCGGGCACTTCCCTGATGCTGATTTCAAGAGGAGCTTCCGGCAAAAGCCCGGTCTCCTTCTCCTTCCCTTCCATAGAACTCTCCGGGAATTACTCCCCCCAACGGAATGTGAAATTCAGGATGTCATTCAGTTCGCCCATGAGCCCCAGCATCCGAAAGGCGCTGAGATCGTGGGTGACATATTTCAGCGACTGTTTTGCAGCGCTTGTCAGTACCGACAGGTCAACGGCTTTCGCCTTGTGTCCGATCGTGCTCACGAGGCTTCTGATCCGTTTCAGAAGCTCCTCTCCCTGATACTTCTCCCTGCAGGAGACAATATAGGAGACCGTCTCCTTCCCGGACAGGTATCTGCCGTAGACTTCCGCCCCGCCGAGCTCGTCGACAATCGCGGCGACGCCTTCCCGGGTCAGGAATGCGCGGTTGTCGGCCTGCTTTCCGGCGCCGAAAAGCGCATCCTCCCTGCTTTCGTAGGGATACAGGACAACCGTCCGCTCCTCATAGTGAACATCCAAAACGATCACACCGTCCGGTTCTGATTTTCTGTCGGCACCAGCCGAAAAGAGGACGCGCCAGGGCGCTTTCTTTCTTGCCATAATCCGCCTCAGATATTGATTTTGTCAAGATGCCAGATCTCGTCGACGTACTGCTGCACGGTCCGGTCGGATGAGAACTTTCCGCAGCGGCAGACCTGAAGCATCGCCATCCGGGACCACTTTTCGCGGTCCTTATAGCACTCGTTCAGGCGCATGCAGGCTTCATGATAAGGCATGAAATCCTTGAGGATAAAATATACATCCGCCTGATGGCTGTAGTCGCCGAGTAG
Organism: Lachnospiraceae bacterium; assembly: GCA_017543275.1. GTDB lineage: Bacteria > Bacillota > Clostridia > Lachnospirales > Lachnospiraceae > UBA1267. Next base: position 35,655 of record JAFYGJ010000008.1, read on the forward strand.
GCTGTTGTAGAGCTCCCGGAACAGTTCCGGGTTCTCCGGTGAATAGCTGCCGTTGATGAGCTGCACTAAAACGTCCCGAAGCTCCGCGTTGTTTTCGATATAGTCTGCCGGACGGTAGCCGCCCTCGCGTTCGTAGCGGATGACCTCGTCCGAACTCATGCCGAATACAAATGCATTGTCAAGTCCGACTTTTTCCACGATTTCGACGTTCGCGCCGTCCATCGTCCCGAGTGTCGGCGCACCGTTCAGCATGAACTTCATGTTGCCGGTGCCGGAAGCCTCGCGGGAAGCCGTACTGATCTGCTCGGAAACATCGGCTGCTGCAAAGATAATCTCGGCATTCGAGACCTTGTAATCCTCGATGAAAACGATCTTGATCTTTCCGTTGATGGATTCGTCGTTGTTCACGACATCTGCGACGGAATTGATCAGCTTGATCGTAAGCTTCGCGCGCACATAGCCCGCAGCCGCTTTTGCACCGAAGATATAGGTGTGCGGATAGAAGTTCTCCGCAAACTCCGGATCGCTCTTCAGCTTGTTGTAAAGGTACATGATGTGCAGGATATTCATCAGCTGCCGCTTGTACTCATGAAGCCGCTTCGTCTGCACGTCGAAAATCGACTCCGGATCGACTTCGATGCCGTTGTGCTTCTGGATATAGTCCGCAAGGCGCACTTTGTTCCGGTACTTGATCTCCATGAACTCTTCCAGCGCTTCCGGATCGTCAAGGTACTTTTCCAGCTTCTCCATTTCATAGAGATTCGTAGCCCAGCCGCCGCCGATCTTGTCGGTCACCCAGTCCGCAAGAAGCGGATTGCCGTGCTTCAGGAATCTGCGCTGGGTAATACCGTTTGTGAAGTTGTGGAATTTCTCCGGCCAGAGCTCGTAGAAATCGTGAAGCTCCCGTTCCTTCAGGATCTGCGTGTGCAGCTCCGCAACACCGTTCACGGAGAAGGACCCGACGATTGCAAGATATGCCATCCGCACGCGTCCGTTATGCAGGATCGCCATACGGTCCACCTTGGATTCGTCGCCCGGATATTTCTCCCGAAGCAGTGTCACAAAGCGGCGGTTGATCTCGTCGATAATCGCATAGACTCTCGGAAGGAGCCGCTCAAAGAGGTCGATCGGCCATTTTTCGAGCGCTTCTGACATGATCGTATGGTTTGTATAAGCACAGCAGCTTGTGACAATGTCCCAGGCGTCGTCCCATTCATACTTCTCCACATCCATGAGAAGCCGCATCAGCTCGGCAACCGTCATCGAAGGATGCGTGTCGTTCATCTGGAACACGACCTTGTCCTTAAATCCTTCCAGCGTTCCGTTGTGGGTTTCCTTGTACTTTCTGATCGCAGTCTGAAGAGAAGCCGAAATAAAGAAGTACTGCTGCTTCAGCCGGAGTTCCTTGCCGGCGTAATGGTTGTCGTTCGGGTACAGAACCTCGACGATATTCTTCGCAAGGTTCTCCTGCTCGATTGCCTTCGCGTAGTCGCCGCGGTCAAAGGAGTCCAGGTTGAAGGTATTGATCGGTTCCGCGTCCCAGATCCGGAGCGTATTGACAACACCGGACTTGTAGCCGACGATCGGCATGTCATAGGGAACCGCCAGGACCGAATTATAGTCCACGAGGTCGAAATGCTCGCGTCCCTTTTCGTCCACGGTATAGGACATCCGGCCGCCGAACTTGACTTCGCAGGCGTATTCCGGGCGGCGGATTTCAAAGGGATTGCCGTTCTTGAGCCAGTTGTCCGGCACTTCCTTCTGGTAGCCGTCCTGGATCTGCTGCGCGAACATGCCGTATTTGTAGCGGATGCCGCAGCCGTAGGCGCCGTAACCGAGCGTTGCAAGAGAATCCAGGAAACAGGCTGCAAGCCGCCCCAGACCGCCGTTTCCGAGCGCTGCATCCGGCTCCTTGTCCTCAATCGCATTCAGGTCGAAACCGAGCTCCGACAGCGCGTCCCGAACCACCTTGTCCTCACTGATCGAGATCAGCATGTTTCCGAGGGCGCGGCCCATCAGAAACTCCATGGACATATAGTACAGGATCTTGACATCCTGCTTCTCATACGCCTTATGGGTGTCGATCCAGTCGTCGATGATCTCGTCCTTAACGGTCAGCGCGACCGCCTGGAACATCTGCTCCTTGCTGATCTCCTCTACATTTTTCCGGAACATCAGCTTCGCATTTTCTCTTACCTGCTGTTTAAATACTTCTTTATTGAATCGTTTTATCTTCATAAGCCTCCTATAAATCCTGTATCCCCGGTCACACGACTTCCACGCCGATGCGGCACTTTTCGCCGTTGATATCCCAGTCCTTCAGATACCCTGTTTCACCCGGCACAACTTCCTCTCCGAGGGTATCGCCGCAGATCTCCGCAGCATTTTCACGGAAGATCTTTTCGATCTTGTCCGTACCGGAATACGAAATCCGAATATGATCCGTCACATTGAAATCCGCTTCCTTGCGCATGGTCTGAATCTTTGAAATCAGTTCGCGGACAAAGCCTTCCGTGATCAGTTCCTCCGTCAGGTTCGTATCCAGCACCACCGTCACATCGCCGTTGTTTTCACTGACATAGCCCGGCTTCTCCTGCATCTCGATCAGAAGGTCCTCTTCTGCCAGCACCACTTCCGCGCCGTCAAAATCGAAGCGCAGCGCACCGGAAGACTTCAGTTCGTCCATTGCCGCATTGCCGTCGAGATCCGTCAACGCAGCGCGGATCTTCCCGAGAAGCTTCCCGTATTTCGGACCGACAGTCCGAAGCTGCGGCTTAAACTGGTAGCTCGTGAAGCTTCTCACATCGTCTGTGAATACCACTTTCCGGACGTTCAGTTCGTCACGGATGATGTCCGAATAGAAGCTTGTAAGCACTGACGGCGCTTTGACAAACATAGTCTGAAGCGGCTGACGGTTCTTGATCGCGGAAGCGTTCCGCGCCGCACGTCCCATAACGACAAGCTTCAGGACCTCTTCCATGCTGTCCTCCAGATCCGGATCGATCAGCGACTCGTCCGCCTTTGGATAGAAGCAGAGGTGAATGCTTTCTTTTGCATCGGGATCGACGGAACGCACGATGTTCTGGTAAATCTCCTCGGTCATGAAGGGTATCATTGGGGCAGCAACAAGGCTCAGGTCCCGAAGCACCGTGAACAGCGTCATATAGGCATTCACCTTGTCCGCTTCCATGCCCTTTGCCCAGAAACGCTCACGTGTACGGCGGACATACCAGTTTGAAAGCTCGTCCACAAACTCCGCCAGTGCGCGGGCTGCTTCAAAGATCTTATAGGTGTCGAGGTCATTGTCCACGGTCTTGATGAGCGTGTTCAGCTTCGACAGTACCCAACGGTCCATAACCGGCAGATTTTCAGGCCTCCAGCCCTTATCGAGATACTCAAAGGGGTTGAACTGGTCGATTTCCGCATAAAGCGCGTAGAAAGCATAGGTATTCCAGAGCGTGCTCATGAATTTCGAGCGGCCCTCGATCACGGTATCCTTTGAAAAGCGCTTCGGAAGCCAGGGCGCGGAGCTGTTGTAGAAATACCAGCGGATCGCATCGGCTCCATAGGTTGCCAGCGCCTCAAAGGGATCGACCGCATTGCCTTTGGACTTACTCATCTTCTGCCCGTTTTCGTCCTGGATCAGGCCTAAAACGACAACGTTCCGGTACGGAGACTGGTTGAAAAGAAGCGTTCCTTCCGCCATCAGCGAATGGAACCAGCCTCTCGTCTGGTCCACAGCCTCCGAGATGAAATCTGCCGGGAACTGCTGCTCGAAAAGCTCCTTATTTTCAAAGGGATAATGATGCTGCGCAAAAGGCATCGCACCGGAATCAAACCAGCAGTCGACGACTTCCGGAACACGCTTCATCTTCCCGCCGCACTTCGGGCAGTTCAGGAGAATCTCATCGATATAGGGGCGATGGAACTCGACGGTCTTCGCCCGTTCGTCGCCGCTCAGCTTCAGCAGCTCTTCGCGGGAACCGACACATTCGCGGTGTCCGCATTCGCACTCCCAGATATTCAGGGGAGTGCCCCAGTAGCGGTTTCTCGAGATTGCCCAGTCCTGGATGTTCTCGAGCCAGTTGCCGAAGCGGCCTTTGCCGATCGAGTCCGGCGTCCAGCCGACCGTATTATTGTTTGCGATCAGATCGTCCCTAACCGCCGTTTCCCTGATATACCAGGAATCACGCGCGTAATAGATCAGCGGGGTATCGCACCGCCAACAGTGCGGATATTCATGCTCGAACTTCGGTGCGGTGAAAAGAAGCCCGTCTTTTTCGAGATCCTGCAGGATCTGCGGATCAGCCTTCTTGACAAACATGCCCGCATAAGGCGTTTCCTTAGTCATCTCGCCCTTTCCGTCCACAAACTGCACGAAAGGCAGACTGTATTTCCGGCCAACGTTCGCATCGTCCTCACCGAATGCCGGCGCGATATGGACAATTCCGGTACCGTCCGACATTGTAACGTAATTGTCACAGGTCACATAGAAACCTTTTTCCGGAAGCGTCGCCACATAATCCCCGGTAAATCCGAAGAGCGGCTCATATTCCATGTACTCAAGATCACGGCCGGTGTATTCCTCTACAACCTCAGGATCCGCTTTCGGATTCCGCCCGAGGATCACCGTACCCACGAGGGCTTCTGCCATGATGTAATAACATTCCTCATCATGAACATAGATCTTGACATATTTCTCGTCCGGGTTCACGCAGAGCGCGACGTTTGAGGGAAGCGTCCAGGGTGTCGTCGTCCAAACCAGGAAATAGGTGTTCTCCTGTCCTTTTGCCTTAAACCGTGCGATCGCAGAACGCTCCTTTACGGTCTTGTAGCCCTGGGAAACCTCCGCCGTCGAAAGCGGGGTTCCGCAGCGCGGGCAGTAAGGCACGATCTTGAAGCCCTTATAGAGAAGGCCCTTGTTCCAGATCTCCTTTAAAGCCCACCACTCGGATTCGATGTATTCGTCATGATAAGTGACATAGGGGTTGTCCATATCGGCCCAGAAGCCGACGGTTCCGGAGAAATCCTCCCACATGCCCTTGTATTTCCAGACGGATTCCTTGCATTTTTCAATGAAAGGCGCAATGCCGTATGCTTCGATCTGGTCCTTGCCGTTTAAGCCGAGCATTTTTTCGACTTCGATCTCAACCGGAAGTCCGTGGGTGTCCCAGCCGGCCTTTCTTGGGACATAATAACCCTTCATCGTCCGGTATCTCGGGATCATATCCTTGATCGCACGGGTCTCCACATGACCGATATGCGGCTGGCCATTTGCAGTCGGAGGGCCGTCATAGAACGTATAGATCGGGCAGCCTTCCCGTTCCTTCTCACTCTTCCGGAAGATATCGTTGTCCTTCCAGAACTGCTCGATTTTCTTCTCTCTCTCAGTAAATTTCTGGTCTGTCGGTACCTTGTTATACATACACACCTCAGTCTTTGGCAGTCCCGCTTCTATGCGAACCGCTTTTTCATGCATAAAAGGCGTACGGGAAGAAGCTTCTTTTCGTACGCCCTGAAGTATCCTGATTCCTTATTCTTCGGTAGCGAAAGATTCGCTGTCATACATCGGGATGACTTTTTTGATCGTAGCGACAACATTCTCATAAACGTGGTACTTCGGATACTGTTCGATCAGCGCCGCATAGCGTTCGCCAAAAAGCGCCGACTTTCTTGATGTCAGCTCGCTCTTTTCAGCCGAAGCCCGCATATCCGGATCGTCGTCATTCACGCTGCGAAGAATATAGCTCGTCACGGTTTCGGAAGAATTCGTGATGTCAATCGTCTCCACATCGCCGGTAGCCATCGTCCAGCCAAGCTGGCGGTATGTCGTAATGTCTGCGCCTTCTTCGGCCGCGTCATCCGGGCTCAGCGTCAGGGAACCGGTTGAGTAGACCTTCACGGTTTCGCTGTCTGCAAAAGAATCCACGATTTCGGAAACCTCTTCACCGGCTTTCAGCCTTGTCTTGATCACCGTAACCGCTTCCTCGCGGGCAGCTGTCTGCTCTTCTTCGGAATAGGGCTCAGCATCTTCCTCTGTTTCCTCTTCAGCCTCTTCCCCTTCGCCTTCCGCGGCTTCTTCGGTCTCTGCCGGCTTCTCCGTAAGCGCCGTCACATAGATGCCTTCCACGTTTTTACGGCGGAAAGTCGCCTCGTCAAAAGTGGTATCCACATCTGCAATCATTGAGAGATAGGTCTTGACTGCGAGCGCATTCTCTGTAATATACTGACGCAGCAGCTCGTCCGAGCAGCCGGAAGCCGCGACGACACGCGCTTCGTCTTCCTTAAACTTCACAATCGCATCTTCAACCTTCTGCAGCTCTTCCGCAGTCAGCGCGATGCCTTCCGCATTGGCCTTCATCACAAGCCGCTTCGTCTGTAAAAGCTTGTTGATTCCCTCGATAAAATTCATCTCATAATAGGTCGAGCCGTTCTGCTCATACTCCCAGAATTCATCATAGCTCTTGTACATATAGGAAATGATGAACTCGGACTGCTGCTCAATCATGTACTGCGAAGCATATACATAAAGCTTTGCTTCTTCAAGCGAATACTTTTTCCCCTGAAGAACCACTGCCGTGGTCTGGTCCGAATTTCCAATCGCAGTCTCGCAGCCCGCAAGAACTGTTAACCCGAGAATCAGTGCCGCAGCGACGGCAATCATCCTGCTGAAATGCTGTTTCATAAACTCCTCCTTGACGGGGATTTCAGGTCAAAATCCCCTTTATAAACCTTAACTGATTGATTCTATCACATCTTTGTCAAATTAGCAACTCTTTTATCTCGGAAAGAAGGCGCTGCAGGACGTCAAGAACGGATTCCTTCTTTCCTGCAAGATTCAGCCGGTGCCACAAAAGGCCCGGCGTCTCGCCCGGAAGGAAGCGCATCTCGCCTTTCATGTTCGCAATCAGTACCGGAATATTCTCCGTCCTGACGCGCGCATACGGTACAAAGCGGAATGTCAGTTCCATCTCGTTTCCCTTGACTTCGGATATATAAATGGAGCGCGCCATATTCTTGAGCGTGCTGACCCGTAGAAGCTTCTGCACCGCAAGCGGCGGCTCCCCGAAGCGGTCCAAAAGTTCGTCCGAAAGCTCCTGCCTGTCCTCTTCCGTCTGGATCAGGGAAATCCGTTTGTAGATTTCAAGCTTCAGGCTTTCATTCCCGATATAGCTTGAAGGAATGTACGCGTCCTCCCGGATATCTAAAAGCGTATCGAAATCCGCCGTATCCTGCGGCAGCCCGCGCGCCTTTTTCACGGCCTGCGCGAGCATCTTGCAGTACAGATCATAGCCGACTTCCGTCATGTGCCCGGACTGCGCCGATCCCAGGACTGCGCCGGCACCCCGGATCTGCAGGTCCTGCATCGCGATTTTGATACCGGAACCGAGCTCCGTAAACTGGCGGATTGCCTCCAGCCGCTTCTGTGCTTCCTCAGTCATGACACGGTTTTTGCGGTACATGATAAAGGCATAGGCCTGGCGGTTCGAGCGCCCGACGCGTCCCCTAAGCTGGTAAAGCTGCGCAAGCCCGTAGCGCTCCGCATCGTGCACAATAATCGTATTGACATTCGGGATGTCCAGGCCGGTCTCAATGATTGTCGTCGAAACCAGCACGTCGATTTCTCCTTCGATGAAGGACAGCATCCGCCGCTCCAGCTCACGCTCAGACATCTTCCCGTGCGCGTAAGCAACCACGGCATCCGGCACCAGCGCCTGGATTTTCGCCGCGATATCCGCGATATCCTGCACGCGGTTGTAGACATAATAGACCTGCCCGCCGCGTGAAAGCTCCCGCTGGATCGCCTCTCTCACGAGCTCCTCCGCGTACTCCATCACATAGGTCTGGATCGCGACGCGGTCCGTCGGCGCTTCGGTAATCACGCTCATGTCCCGCACGCCGATCATGCTCATATGCAGCGTCCGCGGGATCGGCGTCGCGGTCAGCGAAAGCACGTCCACGTTCTTTTTCAGCTGCTTGATCTGTTCTTTATGTTTCACGCCGAAGCGCTGTTCCTCGTCGATAATCAGAAGGCCGAGATCTTTGAATTCCACGTCCTTACTGAGAATGCGGTGCGTCCCGATGACGATATCCGCCTCGCCTCGACGAAGAAGCCGGACCGATTCCTTCTGCTGCTCCGCTGTCCGGAAACGCGACAGAAGCTCCACGCGCACCGGGAAATCCGCAAGGCGCTGCACGAATGTATTGTAATGCTGCTGCGCAAGGATCGTCGTCGGAACAAGGTATGCGACCTGCTTCGAGTCCTGAACGGCCTTGAAGGCTGCCCGGAGCGCCACCTCGGTCTTTCCGAAGCCGACGTCGCCGCAGAGAAGCCGGTCCATGATCTTGCCGGACTCCATGTCCTCCTTGACGGCCGCGATCGCCTGCAGCTGGTCGTCGGTCTCCTCATAGGGGAACATTTCCTCAAATTCGCTCTGCCAGATCGTATCTTTCGCATAATGGAAGCCCTCGCCGTTCTGCCTCAGCGCATAGAGTTCCACCAATTCCTCCGCAACCTCCGTTACGGCTGTTTTTACCCGTGTCCGCGTACGTTTCCAGTCGGGACTGTCCAGACGTGAAAGACGGGGCATTTTCGCGTCTGCAGAGGCATATTTCTGCACGACTTCGAGGTTTGTGACCGGCACATACAGCGTCCCGGAATCCCCGTAGGAAATCCGCATGTAGTCGCGCTCCACATCGTCCGAGCGGAGGCTCTCGATGCCCTGATAGATTCCGATGCCGTAGTTCTCGTGCACGACATAATCGCCTGCGGAAAGCTCAGAGAAGTTCCGGATCTTCTGCCCGCCCTCAAAGCGCGGCTTATGCTTTTTCTTCTGCTGCGAACCAAGGACGTCGCCTTCTGTCAGCAGGATGAATTTCAGCTGCGGATAGGAGAAGCCGCGGTGCAGATGACCGAATGCGACAAGCATGGTCCCGGGTTCCACTTCCCGTTCCGGATCCTCATCAAAATAGGCTTTGATTCCGTACTCCCGGAGCTGTTCGGCCATCCGGGAGGCTCGGGTTCTTGACGGCGACAAAAGCACAACGCTGAAGCCGCGGGAAAGATAATTTTTGAGATCGGTCGTCAGACCCTCGAAATTCCCCTGATAGGAAACCGTCGGCTGCACTTCCATGAGATAGCTTTCCTGAATGTGCAGCATCGGCGGACGGCTGTCAAAGCCCGTGAGTGCCAGCGTCCTGCCGGTATCAAGTCCTGCAAAAGTCTCCTGCACCGAGCGGATTACCGATCCTTCCTTCGGGAATGCAAGCCCCTTTCCGATCCGCATCCTAAAGCTCTCCGAGAACTCCTCTTCCGCCGCTGTTCCCTGCTCTAAAAGCCGCGCCGGCTCCAAAAGACAGAGTAAAGTCTCTTTCGGAAGATAGCTTAAGAGGCTGTCCTGCTCCTCATAAAAGTACGCAGAAAGGCCCGCAAGCCGTCCGCGGAAGTACCGGTCCGAAAGCCCGTCTGAAGCTTCCCGGTATGCGGACTGCAGGGAAGCAGCTTCCTCGTACTGATTGTTTTTGACAAAGCTTTCCTTCAGCTTTTCATAATCCGCACGCAGGCTTTTTTCCGCCCGGATGCAGGCATCCGGTCCCGGGAAAAGTTCCTCCGCGGGATAGATCGAAACCGACTCCCTGCGCTCCTCGGAAATCTGCGTCTCGGGGTTGAAAGATCGGATCGTATCGATCTCCGTATCCCAGAATTCCACACGGACCGGCCGTTCTTCCGTAATATCAAACACATCCAGGATGCCGCCGTGCACGGCAAATTCGCCCGGCGCTTCGACGCGGGCAGTGCGCTCATAGCCAAGAGAAATCAGCTTCCGGACGACCGCTTCCTGCTCACAGAAAAGTCCTTCCGAGAGATCCAGCACCGCCGCATCGAACTCCTCACAGGGCGGCAGTACATTCATCATCGCGGCGAAGGTCGTGACGATCATATAGTCTCCGCCTTCGCGGATCGCACGAAGCGCCCGCATGCGCTGCCGAAGAAGGTCCAGGCTTCGGATATCCGCCTGGTAGAACAGAAGGTCCTTTTCCGGGAACATCAGCACACGGTCCAAAAAGAATCGAAGATCCTCTGAAAGCCGCCGTGCCTCGCTTTCCGAATGCACGACAACAAGACGGGCATGAAAGCTGCCCGCCCTTGAAAGGATGTGCGCACGCTGGGATTCCGTCGTTCCCGAAAGTACGACGGGTCCTCCGCCGTTCAGAAGCAGCCGCTCCGCTTCCGTAAAGGCTACGATTTTCCGGAGCGTCCGATCGAGATAATTCATTCCGGTTTTGTTTCCTTCCTGCCGTTAAACCGGTTCATTGCAGCATCAGTTCCATCACGCAGCATCACGACTGCCGCTTCTGCCGCGTCATTTGCGGCCTCCCGTAGGGCTTTCATCTCCTCCTCCGAAAAGCGCGACAGCACAAAGTCGATAAGGTCCATCTGTTCGGGCTGTTTCCCGACGCCGATCCGAATCCGCTGAAATTCCTGCGATCCAAGCTGCTGAATAATATTTTTCAGCCCGTTGTGACCGCCCGCGGAGCCGGATTTCCGGATCCTCAGAATCCCCGGGTCGAAATTGACATCGTCACAGAACACAATCAGGTCCTGCGGCTCCACATGGAAAAAGTCGCAGGCCGCGCGGATGCTCTCTCCTGAGAGGTTCATATAGGTCTGGGGCTTCATGAGAAGCACCGGAACACCCGCGATCACGCCTTTTCCCGTAAGCGCCCTGAAACGCCTCGAATTCACGCGGATTCCGACGCTTTCCGCCAAAGCATCCAGCGCCATAAAGCCTGCGTTGTGGCGTGTATTTTCGTATTTTCTGCCGGGATTTCCGAGTCCCGCAATAATCACCATAAAACTCTCCGTTAATCTCCTGCCTCAGGAAGCGTCGTGCCGTCCACGCCCTCCGGAACCGTCACGCCCTCCACAGGAAGCGGCCGGTCGCGGTCAATAATCTCCAGTGGGTCGAACAGGTCCGAAAGGATTTCCTTCTCCGGATACAGGATCGCCTTGTAGAGAAGCTGGCCGTCTAAATTCCGGCGTCCCTGCCTGAGGTACCCCGAGCCTCCCGCTGTCGCACTGTACTGGACCCAGGCGTGCTGGGAGGAATCGACGTTGCAGAAGTAATTGAAGCCTCTTTCCTTCAGGTGCAGGAAAGCCTTGTTCTCATCGGTATAGCCGCGCCAGGAGCCGATATCCGCGCCGAAGGCAAAGATAATGATATCCACTTCCCCAAGAAGCGGCCGGACCTCCGTATCCCACCACTGGGTATCGCGATAGAATCGTTCCGTCGGATTGCCGTCTCCGCCGTCCCGCTCGTTCGACATGTTCATATGGCCCCAGGTATGGCTTGCGAACTTCCATCCGGTAGCCCGAAGCGCATCCGCAACCGCCTTTGCCGTTACACGGTCTTCCTCAATATGCTCATTATAATACTCATAGGTGCTCGGCCAGCGCTCGTAAATCGTGAGATCCACCTTATTCGGGTCTTTTGATCCGTAGGAAATCTCCGAAGTCCGGTAGCCGAAAATCCCGTTGTAGCCCGTGAGCGCAATCGTACCCTTCGCCCCATGATAGGAAAAGTCCGGGTGCTCCTCGACAAAAGCGTCCAAAAGCGGTACCACATCAAAGTTCCCGCGCACATGCGATACGGATCCGTCCTCTTCCGTGATGTCCATCTCACAGACCACGTTGCCTTTATCCGTCACGACAAGGCGGTTTGCAAAGCCGCCGGTCTCCTTCATGTATTCATAGTAAGACAGGTCATCGACAGAAAGCACAAACGGCTTCTTTCCTTCCGGCAGGTAAATCGCCTGCATGGTCATCTGCTGTCTTCCGTCCGGAAGTGTTTCCATTTTGCAGATGTCCGAAAGGTGCACCAGCACATAGCCGCCTTCGTACATGGTCTGAATGATCCGGTTGAACTCCGGGATCGTTGTCATGACCTGGTTGTACTCAGAGGATTTGGAGCTGGAAAATGCTATCTGTTTGTCCTCAATCAGCGAGTGGAAGAAAATGTGCGTGATCTGCGTATTGTCCTTCCATTTCACGAGCTGAAGCTTCTTCGCGCTGCAGTTCTGAACCAAGGCCAATAGCCCCGCATCGCTCTCGTAATCCGGCACTCCCGCCTGAATATAAGCGATCGCGCCGTCATAATCGTACATTGCCGCCATCCGGGCCGCGGTATTATAGACCTCGGTATGCTTCCCCTCTTCCGCAGGAGCAGCCGTCGTGGTCGGCGCTTCCGTCATCTGCTCGGGAGAAGTGGTTGTGATCACCGGAATGGTCTCCCGTTTGTCATCGTTTTTATGCCGCACGAGCTTTACAACAAGAAAGGTCACGCCGCCCACGACCACGAGTACCGCAAGCACCAGAAGCACAAGCTTCAGGATCTGAAGCCTTCTTCTCCTGCGCCTTCTCTTGGCCCGTTCGGCCTGGCTCACAGTTCTTCTGTAGCGCTCCTGCTGGCCCGGGTCGCTTTCTCTGTATTCATTCGCCATCTATGTATCTCCAAAGAAATTCATTACAACACTATAAACGCCAGATTTCCTCTGACGTTCTGTAACGCACATAGTATAATATAAAAGCGGGAATCGGTCAAGTGCCCGCTTCCCGCCTTTTAAAGTCATAAAGTTTTTCAGTGACTGTGCAGAATTTTCTGTGTTGTCAATCCCCGGCCGGTATTCCTTCTGCAGCAACCTCAGCATACTTTTTCAGAATCAGTTCCTGCATCGCTCCTCTGGTTTCGCAGTTGATCGGATGCGCAATATCGCGGTACTGGCCATCTGCGGATTTTCTGGAAGGCATCGCAATGAAGAGTCCGTTTTCCCCTTCGATTACCTTGATATCATGGACGACAAACTCGTCATCGATTGTGACGGAAACCACAGCCTTCATTTTGCCTTCTTTGTCAACCAGACGAACTCTGACATCAGTAATGTTCATACTCTTTTTTCCCCCCGTCGTGTTAAATGATATAGCGTTTATTGCTCTCCTGGACGATTCTTATATTGCCCGGATCGCCGACATAACTGCTGTTGGCATAGATCGTATTATGGCTTTCCACAATGCAGTTCTCTATGACCGTGTTGTCCCCGATATACACATCATTGAGAATAATGGAATTCCGGATTACGCAGTTAGATCCGATAAATGATTTCTTGAAGATCACCGAATCCTCCACAAGACCGTTGATAATCGATCCGGAGGCGACCAGGCTGTTTCTGACCTGGGAGCCCGGATTGTACTTCGCGGGCGGGAAGTCGTTGACCTTCGTGAGCGTCCGGTCGTCATCCTTAAAGAATGCCTGCCGCACATCGGGTTTCAGGAAATCCATGTTCGTCCGGAAATAGGAAGTCACGGACGAAATGTTCGACCAGTAGGCATCAAGATGATAGGCGTAGATGCTCTTTAAGTTGCGGTAGCGGATGATCACGTCGCGAACAAAGTCGTAGCGGTCTTCCGCGATGCAGGACTCGATGAGCTCGATCAGGAGGCGTCTCCGGATAATATAGATACCGCAGTTGACCTCTCTTGTCGCTTCCACCATCGGCTTCTCTTCGAACTCGGTTACCCGTCCTTCCTCGTTCGTGATCACCTGGCCGAAGCGGGAGCTGTCCTCCCAGTCCCGAAGCGTCGTCGTCACCATCGTGATGTCCGCGCGCTTTTCAATGTGATAATCCAGTACCTTGTTGAAGTTGAGCTTGTAAATGCAGTCGCCGTTTGCTAGGACCACATAGGGTTCATGGCTGTCCTTCAGGTAATGGATGTTCTGATAGATTGCATCGATCGTGCCCCGGTACCAGTCGGTATTCTGCGGGGTGATCGTCGGATGATAGACGAACAGTCCGCCCTGTTTGCGGCCGAAGTCCCACCATTTGCTGGAACTCAGGTGCTCGTTCAAGGTGCGGGAATTGTACTGGGTCAGCACCGCCACCTTCTGCACGCGGGAATTCGCCATATTTGTGAGGACAAAGTCGATAGCGCGGTAGGTGCCCGCCATCGGCATCGCCGGAACCGCACGCTTGTAGGTGAGTTCCTTCATCCTTTTACTGTTGCCGCCTGCTAAAATGATTCCGATCGCCTTCATTCCACTTCACCTGCCTTTATAATCGCGTCACCGGATTCGAGACGTCCGTTCGGATAATCCTCCGGAACCGTTTCGCCGATCAGCGCGGTATTCTTGCCGATCGAAACACCGTCCGGAACAATCGTCTTCTCGCCGATTGTGACAAGATCCGAATTGTAAACCTTCTTGTTGTAGGTGCTCTCGCGGTATTCGCCGTCACCGAGCACACAGTTTCGGCCGATGACGCAGTCCTCGGCGATGATGGCCTTCTCGATGCGGGCCCCGGCCTTGATCACGGTATTGTCCATGATAATCGAGTTGTTGACATATGCCCCCTCCTCGACAATGACCTCCGAACCAAGGACGGAATTCGTGACCGTTCCGCTGATCTCGCAGCCTTCGCCGATGATGCAGCGGTCAACGTGCGCATTTCCGGCAATGTACTGCGGCGCCATCGAAGAGCCGTTCGTATAGATCTGCCAGTATTCTTCGTAGAGATTGAAGACCGGGACAAGATCGATCAGCTCCATGTTGGCTTCCCAGTAGGACATCAGCGTTCCGACATCCTTCCAGTAGCTGTTGTATTCGTAGCAGAATACCATGTTGCCGCGCTCATGGCAGTACGGAATGACATGCTTGCCGAAGTCAAGCTGCGGGACATCCTTGTTCGCAATCAGCGCTTCCCGGAGGAGCTTCCAGTTGAAGATGTAGATGCCCATCGAAGCCAGGTTGGAACGCGGATGCTCCGGTTTCTCCTCGAATTCGAGGATCTTTCCGGTTGAGGGATCTGTGACAAGGACGCCGAAACGGCTCGCTTCCTCAATCGGAACCGGCATCGCCGCCATCGTAATGTCGGCGTGGCTTGCCTTGTGGAAATTGAGCATCAGCTCATAATCCATCTTGTAAATGTGATCGCCGCCCAGAATCAGTACATATTCCGGATCATAGCCGTCAATGTAGCCGATGTTCTGGTAGATCGCGTTGGCCGTGCCGGTGTACCAGTCCGTATTCTCAGACCGCTCATACGGAGAAAGGATCGTGACGCCGCCGCGGTTTCTGTCCAGGTCCCACGCAATGCCGATACCGATATGGGTATTCAGCCGCAGGGGCTGGTACTGCGTCATGACGCCGACCGTGTCTACACCGGAGTTGATGCAGTTGCTGAGCGGGAAATCGATAATCCGGTATTTCCCGCCGAAGGAGACTGCCGGTTTTGCCATATGCGCCGTCAGCACTCCGAGACGACTGCCCTGACCGCCGGCCAGGAGCATCGCTATCATTTCTTTTTTCATGCTCATACTTGCACCTCTGTGGCTGTCATATTTATGATAGAACAGTATAACACGTTTTTTTGCATTTGTGAATAGAAATCACCAAATATTTTTTTGAAAATATAACCTTTTTGTTCACTTGCTACAAAATTGGTAAAAAATCGAACGCGGGAACCTGTTCCCGCGTTCTGCTGTTTTCTTTCACTTATCTCGGAATCTTCACCTTGCTCGGTGAGCAGCGCCACATCGCATGAAGAAGCTTGTCATTCGGCTCGAATGTCAGGATGTGCGTCGCACCCTTCTCGGTATAGGTAATCGTGTAGGACTTGGCATCCTTCTCATGAGAAGTGAAATCCTCGAAAATGATCGCCTTGTCATCCTTTTTCATCGTGAGGTACTGTTCGTTCGTGGGCTCCACGGACACGACATCGCTCATGTCGACGCGCTTTTTGGTCTTCCGGATCTGCTGGTTGTAGATCGCGTCCACCGAAAGCTCGGAAGTCACGAACACGTACTCGTACTCTACGGTCAGATACCGGTAAGTGAACATCACGCCGACAATCAGTGCGGCAAATCCGACGATTCCCCAGGAGTTTTTCATCGTAATCAAAAGCACGACGACAACCAGAACCCCGACCAAAAGGAAGTACGGAATCCGGTACCAGGGATTTTTGCGTTTCACGAGCCATTCAGCGTAAATATCTTGATTCATTCTGTTTCCTCCCCATCAGCTCCGGAGCACTGCCCCGACCTTTTCCTGAAGATCCCGAAGCACCGCATCCGTGAAACCGACCATCTCCTGCTCGGTGAACGCATGATCCTCCGGTGTGAATACAACACTGAAAGCCATGCTCTTCTTGCCCTTCGGCAGGTTCGCGCCTTCATAGACATCGAACAGCCGGACCGAAGTGATGTACGGGCAGGCACCCGAAATCGCTTCCTCGACCTGTTCGCAGCTCACGCCCTGATCCAGCACGAAAGCGAAATCGCGCTTCTCGACGTCGAACTTCGGCAGCGGACGGTACTTCTTTATACTGCTATCATATTTCGAAAGCGGCGATAAGTCAAGCTCTAAAATGTATGCCGGCGTCCGAAGCACCAGTTCATCCGCGATTTCGTATTTCACTTTTCCGAGAACACCGATCTTCTCACCATTCAGAAGGACTGCTGCGGTCTGATAGGGATGAAGGTATGTTGCCTCAGCCGCTTCATAACGGAAGGTCACGCCGTAGGTATCCGCCACGGTATCCGCAAATCCTTTCAGCGTATAGAAGCTCTCTTCATTCCCAAAAAGCCCGATGCAGAGCGTCTCCCGCTCTTCCGGATAGTCCGCAAGCGGCAGCTCCTTCGGCAGGAATACCTTGCCGATTTCGAAGAGCCTGCCCTCGATATTGCCGCGCTTCTGATTTCGCTGGATCGCATACAGCATCTGCGGCGCGAGCGTCGTACGCATCAGCGACAGATCCTCGTTGATCGGATTCAGAATCCGGATCGCTTTACGCTCCGGCGCATCCTGCGGAAGCATCAGCAGGTCAAAATCTGCCGGCGAGAAGAAGGAATAATGAATCGCTTCATAAGCACCGGCAGCTGCAAGCGCCTGACGGAGCCGAAGGAGCGCTTTCTGATGCGCGCTCCGGCCGCCGGATGTAACGCTCGCTGTCGGCATGAAGGTGGGCTGCACATGGTCGTAGCCATACATGCGGATCACTTCCTCCGCCACATCCTGATAAGCTTCCATATCTTCGCGGTATGCCGGAATCCGAAGCTTCAGTGTATCGCCGGAAAGCTCGGGCTGCATATCAAGACGGTTCAGAATACTGACGATCTCTTCATCCGGAACCGTGATCCCGAGGACACCGTTCACGCGCTTCACGCTGACCGTAAGGTCCCGCGGCTCCACGGAATTCCCGGTATTAACGTCGACATGGGTAGAACTGACGGTTCCGCACTGAAGCTCTTCGACAAGGTGCAGCGCGCGCTTCATCGCCATAACTGTCGTGTACTCGTTGACGCCTTTACTGAAGACCGCGCTCGAATCCGAAGCCTGGCCGAGTGCTCGGGAGGTCTTCCGCACATTGTCGCGTGCGAATTTCGCCGCCTCGAAGACAACGCCTGTCGTCGTATCGCGAATCTCCGAATTCAGGCCGCCCATGATACCGGCTAAAGCCACCGGCTTTTCACCATCGCAGATCACGAGGTTCTGGTCGTTCAGTTTGAATTCCTTCTCATCCAGCGTCACGATCGGCTCGCCTTCACGGGCTCTTCTGACCTCGATCCGGGACTGCGACAGGAACGCCTCATCGAAAGCATGCATCGGCTGGCCGAGCTCCTTTAAGACATAGTTCGTGATGTCAACGATATTGCTGATTGCGCTGCAGCCGACTAATGCCAGCCGCCGCTTCATCCAGGCAGGGGATTCTGCAATTTTCACATCGTAAACATAGTGGCCGATATACCGCGGGCAGAGATCCGGCGCAGCCACCGAGACTTCCAGTCCCTGGCCCGTCACATCCGTCTTGGAGAGCTTCTCCGTATAGGAAAGATCCGGTGCATGAAGAGGTGCCGAAAGAACTGCCGCGACTTCTCTGGCGATTCCGAAAATGCTCATTGCATCCGGACGGTTTGCTGTGATTGAAACATCGTAGATCCAGTCATTCAGCCCTGTGATTTCCTTCACATCCGCACCGGGTTCCGCGTCTTCCGGAAGCACTAAAAGGCCGTTGTAGCCTGCACCCGGATACAGGTCTTCCGAAAGTCCGAGTTCGGTTCCGGAGCAGAGCATTCCGAAGGAGTCGTAGCCACGAAGCTTCCCGGCCTTGATCTCCATCAGTCCTTCAACTGTCACATGGTCCTTCGCAGTCGCATAGACCTGCGCGCCGACAAGAGCCAGCGGGAACTTCCCACCCGCGCGAACATTGTCCGCGCCGCAGCAGACCTGGAACGTGCCATATGATCCGGCATTTACCATGCACAGCGACAGATGGGTGCCCTCAATCGGATCACAGGACTCCACAAGACCGACGACAATACCGGAGATGTCCTTTCCGACCTGATAGCGCTCTTCCACCTCGAAACCGCAGGAGAACAGCTTCTCCTCCAGGACTTCCGGAGAAACATTAATATCAACATATTCTTTTAACCAGCTAAGGGGTACTAACATTTTTCAATACCTCCTTCCAAATCAGTCATCTATCTGCGACAGCACGCGCAGATCCGACTCAAACAGCAGCTTGATATTGTTGTAGCCGTACTTCAGCATTGCGATGCGCTCCAGGCCGACGCCGAACGCAAATCCGCTGTAGACATCCGTATCAATGCCGCAGCCTTCGAGCACCTTGTTGTTGACAACGCCGGCGCCGAGGATCTCGATCCAGCCCGTGCCTTTGCACAGCGAGCAGCCGCAGCCCTTGCACTGGAAGCAGCTCACATCCACCTCGACCGATGGCTCCGTGAAGGGGAAATACGAAGGACGCAGTCTTGTCGTCGTGCCTTCGCCGAAGATCTTCTGCACGATTTCGTCGAGCATGCCCTTCAGATCACCGAGCGTAATGCCCTTGTCGACAACGAGCCCTTCCATCTGCGTGAACATCGGCGAATGCGTCGCGTCGTCATCTGAGCGGAACACTTTGCCGGGAGAAATGATCTTGATCGGCGGCTTCTTCTCTTCCATCACGTGGATCTGGCCGGCCGAAGTCTGCGTCCGAAGAAGGAACTCCGGAGACAGATAGAAAGTATCCTGCATGTCACGCGCCGGATGGTCCGCAGGCGTATTCAGCGCAGTAAAATTGTAGTAATCCTTCTCGATCTCGGTGCCTTCGTAAATATCGAATCCGAGCCCCGCGAAGATATCGATCAGCTGGTTTGTCACCATCGTTACCGGGTGCAGGTTGCCGTGGACATGCTTCACAGCGGGCATGGTCACGTCGATCCGCTCCGACTCGTAGCGTTTCTTCATCTCGAGCTCTTTTAAAGCCGTATTCTTCTCGTCGAAAAGCTCCTGCGCCCAGTTCTTGATCTCATTGACGCGCTTGCCGAACTCCGCCTTTTCCTCTTTGGGGATCTTGCCCATTTCACGCATCAGTGAGCCGATGAGCCCCGTCTTGCCGTCGAAAACGGACTTCCGGTACTCATAAACGCTCCTCGAATCCATGATTGCCTGCAGCTTTTCGCGGACTTCGGCGCGAATCGACGTCAGCCGCTCCTGCAGTGTGTTTGACTCTGCCATGTTCTTCTTCCTCCATGAAAATATAAAATCCCTGAGACCTTATACAGTCTCAGGGACGAAAAATCTTTCCGCGGTACCACCCTGCTTCTGCCTTTCGGGAATTCTTTTTGGGCTTATCGCCCGCCCGATCGGACAGCGCTTCATTTGTCCTTTACGCGGACACACGGCCGCAGCTACCCAGGCGGACTCCCGCCCTTCACCGCAGCAGCTTCGGTGTGAAATTCGCCGCCTGTCTGAACATCGGAGCGCTTTCAGCCGCTGACGCCCCTTCTCTACATGAAAACAGGTTCCTACTGTGCACCATCATCGCTTTTGTAAACTTCATTGTATTATAAGCGGAAAACAGGGAAATGTCAAGCGCAGATTGCGGTTTTGCACGGGCGGAAAGGTCACGGCAGCTCCGGAAGCAGCACGTTTCCGTTTTCATCCGTACCGCGTGTTTGTTTCTGCTCGGAAGCAGGCTCCGAATCAGTTTCGCTCGACGAGGGAGTCGGCTGCTCTGCTGCAGAAGAACTTCCGGCTGTTTCCTGAGGTTCACTATGAGAAGGCTCCGAGCTACCGCCAGTCTGCGTAGTCTGACCGGAATTGCCGGTATTGGTGTGTTCTTCTTCCTTCTCATCCTGATCGTCATCCTGGGGGATCACAATCTCCGGCAGTTCAATATCCTCATCTCCTTCCGAAGCCGCAGCTACAGACTCTGAAGCCGCCTGATCTGAGCCTGCTGAAGACGAACTCTCTGACGAGTCCCGGGAGTTGGATGCCGACGTTCCTTTCTCCGAAACTTCCGAAGCAGAGGAACCTTTCGAGGGGTTCTGTGATGCTGCAGTGCCCGAAGCGGTTCCTGTATTATCGGTACCGGAAGCTTTCGATTCAGAGGCCCCATCACGCTGTCCGGCTCCTGCGTCTGTTCCTTTCCCCTGCTCCCGTCCTTCAGTTTCATCAGCCGCTTCCGTCTGTGATCCGGGCGTTTGAGGATCCGCGTCGCTCTGATCGCTTTGGTCAGCTGCTTTTTGGTGTTCTGCTGTATTGGAATCCGCAGATTCAGACACACTTTCCTTCCCAGTCGCTTCGGTTTCGAATTCCGCTTTCTGATCGTTTGCTGCTTTTGAATCGCCAATCTCAGTTCCCGAAGACACAGAAACAGAAGATGATTCACCAGAACCATCGTTGCCCGGTTTGTAAAAAAAGCTCGCGATCAGAACAAGTTCCAACAGGATCGGAATCACAATCCAGAGCGCTTTATGTTTCATTCTGTTTCCTCAGTTTCCGGTGATAAACAGGCAAAAAGCCGCGTTCCCAGCCTGCAGTTTAACCTATTACGGATTACCTGCCTCGTTATCTATCAGATATCCTTCCGCTGCCAAATAGTACCGATACAGTGAAATTGCCGCATACTGTGCGGGTTTATCGTTGCGCACAGTAAGCAGTCCTTCAACATAGGACAATGCAGAGACTTTTATCGTTGCGCTGCCATGATCTGTCGTGACTACAACAGTATGGGTTCTGCCCAATTCATGCGCCGAAATTCCACTGATTTTAACAAGATATCTTGTGCCTTTCATACTATATTCGGCGGGATTGCCATCGACGGTGACGGTGAAACTGCCGCTGTAGCCATTTGCAGGAGCAAAATACAGATTAATTGCCGTCTCACTGTCCATGACGAGCGAATAAGAGGTCTCCTTAATGTCGGCATTAAAGTCTTCGCTCTTGCCAATATTGAATGCATAGTCCTTGAGCGCCTGCTTCACTCCGGAAATATACTGATTCGTACACAGTTCCTGATAGTTCTGGTAGTACTTATCCATTTCCGCATAGTCACGCCCGATCGTCCAGTTTCTGACACCGGCCAGGTATGGCTGAATATAGTGACCGTAATCGGCAAGGGCCTGAACTGCCGCAACCGTTTTATCATCAAACTGGCTGCTGTATTCATCAAAAGTTGCCAGATACTCCTTGATCGAATAGTCCTTTTGTACAGTAAGATCATCGCCATAATGGAAGGTCGCGGTGATTGTGTCTGCCATCTGAATGGAATTTATATAGCAGGTGAACCCATAATACTCTCCTGTCTTCGCTTTGTCATTGGGGTCATAATCATCCCGCTCTGTAATTGTCCCTTTCCCGGAAATTTCAAAGGTCATGTAACTCTGACTATAATCCACGCCTTCAATCTCAGGTAAATCCATATAGAAATTCACACCGATCTTGCCGGACAGAACTACGGACTGTGTCTTGAAAGCAGGGGTTGGCGGAGCCGGCGGTAACTTCTCCGTCGTGATATTGATCGTAACATCCCCCTTAACCTTTGTCAGGCGATAGCCGTTTGTTACTCCAGTATCAGCCGGTGGTTTCAGCTTATTATAAGATCCATCAGCCCCAACAGGAGTAACTTTGTCAAGCTTATATCCGGATTCCAGATTTACAACAAAGTTCACCTGTCCGTCGGAAAGATCGATTTCACCCGTATCACCAATACGTGGGTATGCAGTTTCCGCATTTTCCGTAAAGTCTCCTGTTAAGTCCTGCTTATGATACACCGTGACCGATGCCCCTTCTCCACAGCTGAAGGTCACAACCGGAATCACTGCATCGCAAACTGTACATTTGCCATTCGCAAAAGTATGGGGAAGCTCTGGAATTTCTACTCTTTCTGTCTTTTCACATTTTGTGCAGGTTTTTATGATGTAGCCGGGCCTCGCACATGTCGCTTCCAAATGTTCCGTTTCCACAAAAACGTGATTCCCGTCGCAGTCATAGGCCGCATTATAAAAATTTGCATCCCCTGCAAACCACTTGGTCCGGACATCGATATAGGTATACATATTGCCGACATAGACCGACCAGTCGTTCCTGAAGTCCGTCGTTTTACGATATTGCTGCTGGTATGGATAACTGCCAACACTGAAGTCATTCTCATAATAGTGGTTATTTTTCTTGTTATATGGATCGTCTGGCACCGTAAGATTAATTACCTTGTGCTGGTTCATATTCGCAGAATCAGCAATTTCGCTAATCAACTGAGCCATTGTTTCGGGCAATTTGTCAAACGCAGCTTTGTTCCAGGTATACTGTTTTTCTACCGCTGTCCTGAAATCCGCATGTTTGACATAAAGGTTTTTATAGATGGTTGTTTTCTGCTCTTCGACAAGCGGAATAAAAATACCTTCAGCGCTCCTCCGATCTTTGGCCTGATTACCTAAAAGATTATTATTATTCGTAGATCCCAACGCATTATCAAGATCCCACATCGGACCGGCGATCAGCTTATCACTGTCTGTTGTCCCGTCGCGATGTGAAAGAAGACTTCCCGCCTGAATATCATAGTTTTTGACATACTCCTCCACCAGATAGAATTTTGCAAAGCTCTCAAGATCAATATAGTCCGTATAGTATTTTCCCTTACTGTTATATCCAGTGTCAGAAAGAATCGCATCCAGCGCATCCTGAAGCCATGGTTTGATCGTATTCAGCGCATATGCTTCGGCAGTATTATCATTTGCCAGATTACTTCCGATTTTTTTGACCGTGATTCGATTGTAAACTGACAACCAGTCACCATTGTATTCCTGTAGACCATTTAGCGTAAACTGCGGGTCACCTCCCTGTGAAACAGGATTCTCCTTATAGTTGTCCTGCTCGATCATGTAACCGTTAGCTGTGACAAAAGAGTCTGTTTTCGGCGTAACAGTATAACAGCCCTGATACTCACCATTCATCCAGACATCTGCAGAGGCAGTATCCTGACCGATCCCAAGCTGATGCGCCAGCCAGAATCCCGCGCGGTTTCCAAGCAGACTTGGATCAATGGCTTCTGCAAGAAATGACCATTTTTTTGTCGCCGGTGTATCAATGCCGAAATCGATCGCTGTCTTTAATGTCACATTATATGGTTTCTTGTCTTCTGTATCTGTCCAGGTGGCATTTCCTCTGCCCTTGATTTTGGTCATCTCATACGGAGTTCCATCAATATAGATCGTTCCGCTGCATTCAACCGAATGATCAGGAGAAGCATCCATATCGGCTATGGTAGGCGTTCCCTCCACCTCAATAAAGACAGGATGCACTTTAGCAGAAGTAGAACCCCGATAAGTTATCAGGGAATAATCCTTTATCTGTTCTCCATTCTGCCCGTATTTGAATGTATAGGCAACAGTCTGGCCCGTATTCACTGACAGGATCGGACAAGCTCCGCTCTCGTACTCTTGTCCATTGACCGTCGCCGTAGCTCCCCCATCCCAGGAAAGGAAGCACTGATCCAGCACCACATTTCCGGGAAGGAATAACTGATTCATTTTAACGTCATTCTGATCATTGTAGAAAACATTAATCGTTACCGGGATACCATTTGCCTTTGTCGGATCTACACGCAGATTTGTCGGTTCTGTCGCATTTTCAGCCGGTCCTCTAAGCGGCTCCTCGCTGTCTCCTTCTTCCTCATCTTTGTCCTCATCCGGATCCGCAGCCGGCGCTCCCCGGAGCATTGGAACATATCTGGAGCCGGCATTATCATTCAGATTGTCATCTTCGTTGGAGCCATCATCCGGTTTCTTATTTTCATCACCGTTCTCGCCCTCAAGGTCGGCAGCTACGGAAGAATCATCTGTTCCTTCCTCTGACAATGATTCGCCATCTTCTTCTTCGATCGTCGTTCCTTCCGGTTCTTCCTCTGAGGAAGATCCCTCCGGTTCTTCTTCCGACGAAGTTTCCCCGGCCTCCTCTTCCGAGCTTGAGCCCTCCGGTTCCTCTTCCGAGGAAGATCCCTCCGGTTCCTCTTCCGAGGATGATCCTTCCGGCTCTCTTTCCGAAGACGATCCTTCCGGATCATTTTCGTCCGGATTCTCTTCCGACGGAGTCCCTTCGGGTTCTTCTTCCGATGAGGTAGTTTCACCCGGCTCTTCCGATGACGATTCACCCGGGTCCTCTTCCGAGGATGAATCTCCGGCATTTTCCTCTTCTTCATTCAATGATGTGGTCTCTTCCGGCGTTTCTTCCGTTATTTCCGTATTATCATCCGAATCTATGGCAAGCGAAAACCTGACTGATCCGAAAACCAGACAGACTGCAAGAAGTACCGCCAAAAGTCTCCATATTTTCTTCATGCTCTTTCTCATATATTTACTCCTTCAGGGCATGATACCCGGGTATCTTTCGAAATCAAGGCATATCTGAATCCGTGTTTCATACACCAATCAGCTGCATCATCAGTTCTCACTGTATTCTGACTGGCAACACTCCCCTACTATATCGCAACTATAGCAAATCCGTGGAAACTTGTCAACAAAAAACAGCACCCGTGAAACACTATTGTGATATCTCACGGGTGTTATATCTCTCGAAGTATGCTGAACTCTTTACTTCGCCCCTTTTCCCTTCAGCACTACCACTATTGTCTTGAGTAAAATCCTGAAATCCAGCTCCAACGACCAGTTGTCGATATACTGGCAGTCCAGGCGGACGACATCCTCGAAATTCAGGATTTCAGAACGGCCGCTTACCTGCCAGAGTCCCGTCAGACCGGGTTTCATGGAAAGGCGGCGTTTGTGATGCTCTTCGTATGCCCGGAACTCCTCAATTGTCGGAGGGCGGGTTCCGATCAGGCTCATATCGCCGCGCAGGATATTGAAAAACTGAGGGAATTCATCGAGGCTGCTTGCGCGCAGGAAGCGTCCTACTCTTGTCACACGCGGATCATTCGAAAGCTTGAACATCTGCCCCTGCAGCTCATTCTGCTCCTCGAAGTCCTTCTTTCTGGACTCCGCGTCCTCGCACATCGACCGGAACTTGTACATGGTGAAAAAGCGCCCGTTCCGGCCGACCCGTCTCTGGCGGAAAAATACCGGCCCCTTCGAGTCAAGCTTGATAATCGGCCCGAGAACCAGGAACAGAATTATCGTGATCAGACTTCCAACCAGTCCCGCAAAAATGTCAAACACCCTTTTCAGAATCAACCCGTTCTGATTCTGGCGCGTTCTCGCGAAACTGACTGTCGGGAAACCGCCGGTCATGGAAGTACTCATATAATATTTGTCTGAGAGATCCATGTTCCGGAGGACGACGCTGACGACAATACCCATGGATTCAAACTCATCAATATATTCGCGGAGTTTCTCATCTGAAACGTCCGTCAGCGAAAGCACGACTTCGTCCACAATCTCCCGCCGCGCAAAGTCAAACACACTGTCCATGCCGGAGATCACCGGTACGCCGTCGATTGTTTCTTCTATATCACCCTCCGGGACCGCGACCGCCGTTACACGCCGGTAGGAATCCTTGATCTCGTTGAATTCCCGGATCCAGTGTTCCGCACTCTCCCGGTCGCAGCAAAGCAAAATTCTGTCTGAAGTCGTTCCTGCGCGCCGTACCAGCAATTTCCGGAGAATGCACCTCACAATGAAGTCCATCACGAAATACACGGCTACAGTAAAGAACGAAACCATTCGCGAAACATCGTCAACCGCATGGACAACGAAAATCAGGAGAGCCAGAACTGCAGAAAACAGCACCGTATTACGCACACAGATGAGAAGCTCATCTGTTACCTTCCGGCGGACAAATCCGCGTTCCGAGCTGACAATCAATTCCATGATGACAAAGGCAATCAGGTGAATCATCATCGCCGTCGTACCGTTTTCACTGAAATGCCCGAACACCAGCCGATACAGATAAAGCGCAGCAAAATAAGCCGCCGCCATCACGAGACAGTCAACGGCAAATACATATATGCTGATGATTCCACCTTTTCGCCGCAGCATAGGCTGAAATTCTCTCCTTATGCGTTACACCGGGCTTTTCCATAGCCCGGTGTGAGTATTATAAACTATTTTGCTTGAGGTGTAAACTGGAAAATTTCGGGAGGCATCGGCTCCCAGTGATTCAGCGTGATTCAGAGAGATTTCTCTGTTGACAATCAGGTCATCACCCTGTATAATATTCTATCCCTTACATCGCTACGGCATTCAGCGGATGAATTTCCGAAATCTCCTTTTCCATACTCATCTTCAGTTCCCTGATATCTATGTCATTCTGAAGATCCAAGAAGTATCTGTCTGATACACCGAAGAACTTCGCCAGACGCAATGATGTATCAGCAGTGATCTTTATAGCTCTGATTCTTATGGGGATTCATTGGTGTGGAATATCGAGCATATCCAGCAATCGGATGAACGTATCCTGACCATCCAAACAGGTGTCCGTCAGCCACCCCTTCTCGTTTCTCCACTCAGACAGCCCCCGGTAATAAAAATGTTTCTTGCTGTCTTCGATAATAAACGGAATGATGTTGTGGTGCAGGCATTCTTTCAATACCATGAGCCGCCCCACTCTGCCGTTTCCATCCTGGAAAGGATGAATATACTCGAACTCCGCATGCAGCGAAATCACATCATTGATCGCAACTGTCTTTTTGGCGTTGTAGTCTGCCAAAAGAGCTTTCATTCTTTCCGGTACTTCTTTGGGCTTTGTGGTTTCCCGGCCGCCAACCATATTCGCTCTTCGTTTATAGTCGCCAACAGCAAACCAGGTCAGCACAGAGTCCTTTGTGTCATGCTTGAGAATATAATGCAAATGCCTGACGATCTCCTCGGTCAGCTCTTCCTCCGCGATATCGATAACATAGTCAATCGCCCTGAAGTGATGGACCGTTTCCAGAATATCATCCACAGATACTCCGTCAGCCACGTCGATGGTGTTCGTCTCAAAAATCAGCCTTGTTTGGTCTTCAGTCAGTTTGCTTCCCTCAATGCGATTGGAGTTATAGGTCATCCTCACCTGAAGTTCGTGATACAGTCCGCCTGATATTCCGGCTTCCTTCTCCTCTCGCAGAATTTGCAGGATTACATTTTCCGATTTCTTTTTGCAAAGACGATCCGCCTCACAACCCAGATAGGCAGCAATCTTCTGCAGTGTCCTGAGAGATAGCTTTTCTCCCCTGGCAATCTTCGCAATCGTGCGGGAAGA
The DNA here is from genome assembly GCA_017543275.1 of Lachnospiraceae bacterium. GTDB lineage: Bacteria > Bacillota > Clostridia > Lachnospirales > Lachnospiraceae > UBA1267. Next base: position 63,179 of record JAFYGJ010000008.1, read on the forward strand.
AATCCCTATTTCCCTCGTCAGGTCCGTTTTTGTAACTCCCTTACGATTCAGCTGTTCGTATAAGCCATCATACGAAAACATTTTCTTTGCCCTCCGCTTCAAACCCTTTACATATTATACTGCAAATCAGTTTGAATGTAAAGGTTTTCACGGAATAACAAAAAAATAAAGGTTTGCTTTACAATTCCTATATTTCCAGGCACTGCGCCGGGCTTCTTCGAAGCCCGGCGCATACTTTCTTACCAATTCAAGTGAGGTGTGAACCGTTAATCCAGTCTTCCCCCTTATCTTCTTTTCCTGACAATTGCCAGTCCTGCAGCGCCGAGAAGCGAGATCGCTGCAATCGCAAGAAGGAGCGGCAGTCGAATTTCTTCGCCGGTCACAACAACTGATGAGTCTCTGGAAGCCTCCGTCTCGGAAGATTTCTCTGTCTCTGCTGCACTCTTGGATTCTTCTGAAGTCTTGGTTTCATCCGTGGCTTTGGTCTCCTTACCGGCCTTTGTTTCTTCCTCAGAGCCCTTTTCAGTCTCATCAGATTTCTTGGTTTCCTCGGCAGAACTCTCTTTTGAGCTTTCTGACGAATCGGTGGAACTCTCCGAAGACGCCTCCGTTGAACTCTCTTTATCTTCCTCCGAGGAACTTTCTTCCGGATCTTCCTTCAGGACGATACCTGTTCTGGAAATACCTTCGACAACGTTCTTCTTGACATCGCCGAATTCCATCACAACTTCAAGTTCCGTATCTTTTGGAAGCGTCTCTAGGAACTCTTCGGTAAATGTGATAATCGTACTTCCTGAGCGTACGGTGTAATATTTCTTATCGACCAGTTTCCCGTTTACATAGACATTCATCAGTGTATCTGCATCACCGGAAGATGTGATCTGCACCGGCTTCAGAGAGTCAACTTCAAATGTACCGGAGTCTCCTACTATCGCCTCAGTTCCATCTGTATTCACGACATCAAGGATTGCAAATCCAACAATACTGCCCTTTTCCACGGAAGCCGAAGCTGTTTCTTCGCCATATGCAATCTCGATCGATGAGCCGGCAATTGAGTTCTTGTAATCTTCGTCCAGCTCGACTACGACATAGTTGACTCCGTTGTCATCCACTTCAATACTGACCGAGTATTTGTCTTCCGGAACTTCCTGTCCGTTTACAAGCACCTTGTCCGGGATTGCCTTCTCATGGTCGACACGAAGCGCTTCTGCAGAGTTTGTAAACGCTTCTCGATATAGCGAATGCATTCAAGGTATCTTCTGAAGATATATTGATTGACAGCCTTGAATATACAGTCCCTACGACCCAGGCAGAAATACATAGGCTTATGATGGATTGGAATACAATCGAAGAACATATTCTCTTGAACACTATCAGAGAATTATGAAAGATCCTGACAGAAGCAGGAATTTGACAATAACATAAAACGACTGCCCGTATAAGCCACTCCGGTGCCATGGTTTTACCCCCTGGCGCTGTGTGTGGTATACGGGTAGTCATTTGAATTTGCAGTCAATCGACTCTTCCATCAATCCTGATAATATTTCGAACTCTCACATCATGATGTACAAAGTTTTCGCTATTGAGCTGCTGGGTTACTTCATCATAAACCGGTGCCGTTCCAAGCGGATCACGGATCGTCAGTATCATACAGAATTCCTGGCTGAGCTGATAATCTCTTTTGATTGCATCCTTCTCGATGAAGTCCCTGTAAAGGCCTTCGATTTTCAGATACCATTTTCTGTTTGCCGGCAGCCACTTGTCTCTTTCTGCGGGTCTCATGTCGGCCAGGTCGACAGCATATTTTTTCACAGGATGAAACTTTTTTCCGTACTTGACAAGAGTGCACTCGCGTTCAAATCCTGTAATCGGGTGGATTCCTTTTGCGCTCGCACTGTATATTCCGTCGTTCAGAAGATTCTGGTTTTCATCAAGCCCCATCGGATTAATTATTGTCGGCTTATTTGTATCACGCTCTTTCTCGGTTTCATAGGTTCCGAAGAAAACATCCAGATTAGACTGGCAATATTCCCCGGCCTGCTTCTCATCAACGAACGTTTTATTGACAAGCGTCAAAATAATCTGTCCTCGGAAGAAGCCGTTCTCATCGACCATACTCGTCGGATATGGGAAGTTAAACATTTCTATAAAGCTTCCTTTATCCAGGGAGTCCCGCAGAATCAGCGTAATCTCATCAGGAGAATTGTAAAGGATATCATGTGCTTTTATCGGAACGCCAAATCCCATCTGGTTGACTTTCTCCGCCATCTTCATCTGGATTCCTTCCGGATATTTTGCATAATGGATGGCCAGTGCCTTAAGCAAAAGCGGGTCAAACTCTTCCTGCATCATATAAGCAAGGTCTGAGATGATTCTTGTGACCGCCGGTGTCGAGAAACTTGTTCCAACGTACCTGGTATCGTCATCATCCAAATCAAAAGTGCGGACACCGTTCTCGATCCGTCTGCCATCATGCATACCGGCATTGCCTCCATAGAAAACAAGATCCGGCTTTATAATGCTGGCCGGCCCCGGACCTATACGGGTAAACGGAGAAGGCATATTGGCGTCCGCATAATCAAACTCACCTTTTGTCTTTGCAATGGAGCCAACCGTAAGTGCCCTTATCGAATCTGCCGATTTGCTGATCCGCTGCTTTGGCTGTCCCTTTTCAAAATTCCGGCAGTTTCCGGCGGATTTGATGATCAGAACATTATTTTCGTCCTGGATATTATCAAGTGCCATTCCAAATTCCGAAAAACTGTCAAGATCACTTTCTTCCCTTTCACCCAGGGACATATTCCAGATCTTAATTTCAGGATTCCGCTCTACCGCCTCACGTACATTCTCTACAAGATCTTCGAAGAAAATCTCCTGCTTAGGATAAACCAGTGCGCTGAAAAGCCTTACGCCATCCGTACTGCAAATATCCGTGCCATTCAGATCATCGGAATACTCTATAATGCCAGCCACTCCTGTACCGTGTGTGCGATCGACATATTCTTCCGGATAATTAAGATGTTCCTTTTCCAGGAGCCATGGAGACAGGTGGCCGATTGGAGCAATCCCAGTATCCAGCACTCCGACAACCGAATAATCTTCACCTTCCTCAGGGTATCTGACAGGGACAATTTCCTCATCTGAAAGCGCATCAAGGGTTAAGGTGATGCGCGAAGATTTTTCCACACTGTATAGCCCTTCAAATTCTTCCAGCTTCTGATACTGTTCCAGGGAATCAACGGCTACACGATAGATATACATATCTGCTGTAAAACGGATCTTTTTCTGGATCGGGATGCCGGCATCATTACAATACTGTTCAAAGAGGATTCTGACCAGGCTGTTCCGATCAAAATCATTGTAATCAAACAGCCTTGCCCTGTACTCAATATGACCCTCTTCATATGCATCCATGATCGGATGGAATACTTCCATCCCCGATAAAGACGATGTAAGAGTCGCCATCTCCTCTTTCTGTATAGCTTCCTCCAGATTATCAAGAACTGCTTCGCTGGAAAGGACGGAAAGGATCTGCCTGTCGCCAAACACACCGACCACATTATCATTCCCATCACTTTCAAGAATATTAACAACGCGTCCTCTATGAGTTTTTGCTATGGCACTCTCCTTCAGGCTTGTTGCCATAATCACAGGAAGCGTCCGCTGTTTGGCAAGTTCTTCATGAAAATCAGAACGTACCTCATACAGATCATCCGCCAGCACAGCGGCATGGTATCTGAGGGCCTCGCCATGCAGCACAAAACCAGGCTCTCGATTATCACCGCCGCCCTCAGTACTCCTGTCATCGTAATCTTTTCTCTTTTCAAATATTTTTATGGGTAGATACTTTTCACTCATTTGCGCTCACCCTTTCTGCCAACTGATCTGTCCTGCGTCTGGATATACCGTTATATGCTGCCACTCTTTTTTTCGGAACTCCACATCCCAGCATGAAAAGTGCCATATCTTCTTTGGAATAGTCTCCGTGTGTTTTAAACAGGTAAACCTCTGCAATAATGCTTTCCATATCGAGTTTAACATTCTCGGTAAGAACAGCCTTTTTGGAAAGATTATTGTTGATCTTCTTGATATCGGAATACGATAGCTCCAACATTGATCGATAAATCTTCTTCCACTGGTTCTCCTTAATCTGCGAGGTATCAACAAATTCAGGGAGTTGTTCCATCATTTGCTGTATCTCCGGAAGACCCGGCCTTGGCATCTCAATAACGGACTGAAACCTTCTCCAGATTGCATTGTCCAAAAGCTCCTGATGGTTGGTGGCTGCTATCAGGATACCATCCTCACAATATTCATCAATATTCTGCAGCAAGCTGTTTACGACCCTTTTCAGTTCACCAAGCTCATGTTGATCATCTCTGGCTTTTGCTATGGCATCAAATTCGTCCAGGAACAAGACACAAGGCTGTCGTTTTGCAAACTCGAAAATCTTATGAATATTCTTTGCGGTAGCGCCAAGCAAAGATGAGATAAGGGTATCCAGTCTTGCAGTGACCAACGGCAGTTGCATTTGCGATGCGATGTAAGAAGCCGCCGTCGTTTTCCCGCATCCGGGATAACCATACAGCAATAAGGACTGGGAAAACTCCAATCCCATATCATCCATCTTTTTCTTATGCTGGATCGTATCCATGAAATCCTGCAGTTTTAATCGGACTGGTTCAGAGAGAATCAGGCTTTCTGCCTGTGGATCATAATTAATGTCCACAATGTTCATCCGGCTTTCCTGATCTACGGGAAGAGGAACCAGAGAATCCATTACGGCTCTACCGGTTCCTTTTCTATCCAAAATGTTGGTTATTCGAGCGCTTCCCCTTTTTTCACCATCTTCGTCCATCTTTTTAGCAAGAAGCTGGGCAAAGCTCCTGACTTTTTCTTTGTCCCGTTCCAGCCCGGCTTCTATTATTCGTCCTATTTCAGCATAATACATGCCTGTCATCTCCTTTCCGGGCATTTTCATGCCTGATCATTATACAACGCAATCGGGCATTTTTCAATATGAAATGAGCATTTTTTATTTAATTTGGGCATTTTTCTTTTTAAATGAGCATTGTTATTGGCGCAACGGGCATTTTTTCCTCACCACCTCTATTCCCTGCTCCCCGACATACACCTTCTCCACCTCCTGCTTGAACTGCTCTTCCGGAAACTCTGCCGCCGGATCATATCCCATCTTTCCTGCGATCTCCGCCAGCAGTTCCTCTTCTTTGACCTGTGTAATAGCAGACCTGCGTTTCAAAGCTCTCCTCCTGGTTTTCCTGAAGGGTGGATACGCGGCAGTAGGCCGCTACCCGTTTCTTATGCAGGTCCCGGTTCCTCGGAATTCTTGTGATCTTCATACAGAGTCCGCCTCCTTATCCGCTTCTTCTTTTTCGGTTTTTTTTCCCCTGCCGCTTCATTTTCTCATTGTAAAGTTCCGCCAGTCTGGCAGGATGGTCGCGGTCTTTCTTTACGCCGGACGGCAGGGTGCTTTTTAGGCCGCATTTCCAGAAAATGGTCACGGTCCGGTCATCTTCAAATGTCCTGCCCAATGCTTTTATGCGCATATATTCCCTCGGCGTCTTGTTGTGAGCACCAAATTCAATGCGGTCGATCATGTCGTCGATCCACCAGTAATCGAGATGATCAAATGCAGATAGTTCAGATTCCACTGGAAAAAATGTCTGCAAGGCTTGATAAGGCCTCTTATAATGAAATTCTGAAAAAGCTTGATGAAAGCATGAATATTCACCACCAGGACGGGCAAGACCTTCTTCTGTATATTCCGACGCGAGGAAATCGCGAGTCCGGCCAACAGGAAATCACTATTCCGGACCACTGGGAATCACCTTCAATCAGCTTGATCACCCTCCATGTTATGAGGAGATTGCGGTCAAGGCCTTGCCGTTACTACGGTGCTTGCAGCCTTGACGGCAATTTACTCATAACATACACTGTCAAATGCTGATTCCCTTTGCTCCGGAATCATGATTCCCAGTGGTCCGGACTGGTGATGTAAAGATGTCCGGAATACTCATCTTCCGTCTATACTCGTTCGAGGTATCCATGACAACAGCATGTATTTGCTTCAAAAACAAGATGATGAGATAAAATGTATGGCGTTTATATTTGAACATTTGAACACATCTTCACGGTTTGATATAGCAGAAGAGTCCGACGGGATCGTCAGACTCTTAGATTTGATTGAGATTCTATTATGTGACGAAACAGAAAAAGTATTTGTAGTAGACGAAATCAATCGCCGTCTTCATCCGCTCTTAACTGAAAAGCTGATCATAGAGTATCTGAAATCTGTGGAAAACAAAAAGATTCAGCTGATAGTTACAACACACGAAACAAAACTTCTTTCCTTTGGCCTGCTTAGAAAAGATGAAATCGCGTTTGTAAATAAGGATCAAACCGGTACAGCACATTATTATTCTATCACTAACGTCAATATCAAGCAATCTCTTGATCCGCACCGAAAACAACTGCATAGATATCATAAGAGTAATGGAATATTCTCGTATTGTAGGTTTTACTCATTGAAATTATGGACATTATTACTTTCTCGAATGTGAAACCTTCAATTTACTATACCAATCTACCAACCGATTGTGTCAAATCACTTTTTTATGTGTTGTCGTCTCGGTGGCTCCTGAGTAGATTGTTCGTTCCTGATACTGTTGAAAGAAGTCCGTTTACTGTATCATACAATAGTGTAGCTTGTTTCTCCGAAATCATTTTTCCTTCATGAACCAACTTGTTTCTATCTTGTCTAATCGCAAAAAGATTATTATATTCTTTTTCATTTAATGCACCAATTTGTAGTAATACTTCCTGTTTTACCGATATAGAATATGTTCGCGTATCCTTTAGCATTTCTTTTCTTTTTTTTGCATTATCACCGGTAACATTATTAATGATCTTCTGCGACCATAACCAATCTGTTAATTCTTCTACAATTACCCACAGATAAGTAAGCGTTGCTTGCCAATTACAATGCTTATATTCCGTAATACCATTTATCAGATGGAAGGTACTCAAATTGGGTATTAAATCAACTATTACAGTACCTTTATTAAGCATCTCCTCCATCTCTTCAATACTTATCGTTCGTCTTTCTGGTTGGTACAATAATATTGCATCTGTAACTCCTACAATTCTCATTCGCAGTTCCGCATGAATATGGCTGTTCCATGATTCTCCAAAATTAACTGGCCAAATCGATCTCGATTCGTATATATCACCTGTTGTAATATCTCTGTTAGATATTGCTTCGACTTCCATACCGCCCAAAAACAACTTGCAAAGAAAATCGTTGTAATACCCTGGCAGTGCATCTTTCGAAACGTTTCCATCTATTCTTATTCCTAGAGCACCATCACCGCATATAATATAGTCTATAGTATTACCATCAAAAGTGCTATTTATAGTTCCAATAATTCTATGTAGAACTGAATGGTCATATGAAAGACTATTAATCTCTTCAATAGGGAAATCTATTTGCTCATCATCGTGAACAATAAATTGAATGGGATATAAATATGTTACATATACTTTTTCTTTCAAATCCAATTGCCCCGATTGTACTGTAATTCCTGCAGGCATGGTTCAGTCTCCTCCCTTGATTTTCTATCTGAACTCCTTACTTGTGTACTTTTCTGTATGGATTCTCCGCCATAACCAAATAAGTAGCATAGTCAGGTAAGACACTGTATTCTAGCCAAACCACCCGCTCAAAAGGTGAAACAAAAATGGGTCCCTCATACTATGACTGATAAATTTGTTTGGCTTTTCAACCATTTCCTCTGTGGTTGTAGAATTTTATACTTCATGGTTTTGAGCCAATAGAACAGCAAGCCTTATTCTAACGTATCAGACTCTCATCATGTGAAACCAAATATTCGGCTATCTGTGTAATCAGCGGTCCTACAAGGTCATCCTCTTCGGTGTATCTTTTGGAACTTAAATCCTTTTCAAGTGCCTTATAAATGTTTGAATTTGCAAGTTTGATTTCTGGAAGCTCTATCAATGTGTCATATTTTCCGATTTTATCCTCAAGTTCACGATACCGCTTTATCGCGACACTTCTCTCTTCTTTTGTTTCATTGCCTCCGAAGCCCGCCTCATACGCTTTATTACGCTCTTCTATGAGTTTTTGCCTTGATTTCCGAAGTCCATCAAGCGCAGCATCGTACCTGTCCTTGAGCTGGAAAACCACTTTCTTCTGTTGTTCGATTTTTTCATCAATGGATATGCTTCTGCGTGCCATTGTCAGGCCTCCTTCTTTTTTGTGGTGACCAGGTCGTCATTTATGGCAATGCCTTGTGTTCTGACGGATACTGCATCCATACCGAATGCCGCAAGTATTGTTTTCTGAGTGGATGTTACGGCATGGTCAAGACGGTAGTTATGGTCGGCCTGACGGATCAGTTCAATCTTTTCCAGCTCCCGTACAGCGGCAGCGACATTCATGTAGTTCTGCTTCTTACCGGCCTTTTGGATCTGTTCTTTTAACAGTGTATGGATCCGGTCCCGGATGATGAGTGCAACGAATTCTATAAAGATCTTCGCATGCATGGATTCGTCGGACTGTATGCGGAAGCTCTTGTTGCCAAGATAGGATTTATCGCCGCGGAACAGCTTCTCAGAAACATCACGCCCTTTGTATTTATTAAGCGCATTCTCGGCATCCATCTTCTCGGAAGTGATGATCACAAAGTAGCCGCAGAGTTTTATTTCCTCGTTAATAGCTTCATATTTCTCCCGTGCACAGGAAAAACGCTCATTCTCCTTGCCCTGGTTAATATAGAGGAGTTCGAAATACTTCCTGATGCCCTTGCCGGGATTTTTGTACGGCTTGCCCTCCATCTTCACCAGTGATTCTGCCATCTGGTCTATCCTGGATTCAAGGTGTTCATGCTCGGAACCGCGTTTGCCTTCATCATAGTAGATGTGGAAGTAACGCTCCTTTTTGTCAGACGGATATAGCTTCCTTTTTACGGTAGTCCCGCTGACTTTATAACTTCGGATGCTGTTTTCGCGCTTTTCTTCGAAGCTCCCTTTTACCTCGAGGACAAGCTCCCGGACAAGATCTTTCATCCCTTTCATCATGATGATGAACTCATATCCGCATTTGTCCATGTAATGGATGTTTGCTTCGCTGAAATATCCCCGGTCAAGGATGAAGCCGATGTCCTCATACCCGTATCCTCTGGCTTTCTCCAGCATGATCTGCAGCTGTGAGACATCCACGATGCTGCCCGGGTAGTCCTCGTAGAAAAGAGGAACGGCGTTATCACAGTCATACGCTACCGAGTAGTTGACAAGCGGCGCTCCGACACGTTCCTTGGGATGGCCGAATTCGACAAAATCGATATCCCCTGCCTGGCAGTTCTTATTGGTGGAGTCATAGGAGATATAGATTCTCTCCCTGTGATTGTGCCCGGCGTTCCATTCGTCCTGGAAGGCGAAACACTGGTCCCGGCTGATACTGTTGATGAAGTCGGATACTTTGGAGTCGCTGTATATCCGCATCCCTTCTGTAAAAAGAGGGTGGCAGTAAGCATAATCGGGATAATACTGGCCGGCATTATTCTCCGATACGATAGTATACGCAGCGATGTCCAAAAACAGCCCGCTGTCCTTTCCGACGATCTGGCCGATGATCTTATCAAGACGGTATTCTGCGATGACCCTGCGGATCACGAGGAACGTACCGATCCTTAAGCATCCGCTCCGGTATGACTCATCCTTTGATTCGGGCAGTTCGGCATCCGGGAAGAACCTCAGGTAGTTGACATTTGGGAACATCATGTCGGGATCATCTTCCGAGCACTTCCCGATAGATGTGCAGGACGGCTTTGTGTACTTCCTGGAAGGATCGTAAGTCCTGCTGTAGGTGTAGTAAATGTAGGTAACCCCCTTGATGGTTTTACGCGATATGCCTGTCGCGGAAGAGGGGATTTTGACTTTGTAATCCAGGTACATGCGGTCTCCTTTTCGAGATGTAATTAACTCTCTATAATAATACCATATGTGACCTGAAATTGCAAGCAAAAGTTGAAGTTTTTGGCTTAAAATCAAGCTTTTTTCAAGGTGTAGATACTCTCACGACAATGCGAGAGTTAATTGCTTAGGAAGTTGACATTTACACATTCTCGCACAGGCTCAAATCGCTCATCTTACAGATTCTTTCCATATGGCCTTTGTGCCTTCCATTCCATTCCAAACTCACCTTGCCTATATAATCACCTTCTGTCTCAGTCCTTCGCCGTACACCTCTGATAGCTGATAGCAAAACACGCCAATGCTATCGGAAAAACAATCGGAGTAGACGGAATAATCAGGGCCTGTAACAGATAACAAAGGAACGGGAAAAGAAAGATATATGAATTTTCCTTCTTTTCCAGAAGAAACTTTCTGATACCTATAACAATCCCAGTTAATAAGGCCATTACAGCAAAAGCACCGACTGTCAGCAAATAATGCAGAATAAAGTTGTGAACCGAATCAAAAACCTGTCCGGTTACCTGAAACATTGCTTCTTCTCCAAGTGTTGCTTTCAAAAAGGGCAATAATTCATCCGGGCCAATTCCAAAACATTTGTTTTTCAGAGGAAAATCAAAATACAATCTGATGGCCTGTTTCCAGATATATCCACGATTACTTGCGAATGACTCGGTAATAGTCAATGGTGTATTCATCACTCCTGTATTGGACAGAATTGCTGCCAGAGTTACCAGACCTAATAAAATAATATACAATATCCCGTACCATCTGACCCACTTTATTTGAAATGTTGCAGGCGATTTGATTTTCTTTTTTTTCGTCAACTGCTGCAGCAGAAGAATTGCTGCAACTATTACAAACAGTGATATGATTACCGGCCATCGCAGCAGGAACTGAACGACTGTATCAATTGCTACATATGTATCATCCAGGACAGTATCGCGATACAGTAACTTTCCTATTACGCATGAAAAAGGGAGTGGGATGACGACCCTAAGCGATCTGAGAAGCCATCCCTTCTCCCGAAAGAAAAATGGAAACAGACTCAATGCAAAAAGAACACCGAGAAAACCACATGAAGAATCCGCAATCAGAAGTCCGATATAGCTAAGAAACAGAACGGAAAGCATGCCATACTTTCTGAGTGCGGCAGCAGTCCGCGTATTACTCTTTTTCTTCTCGTCTGTCTGAGTCAAAAAAACTATTTCCATCACTGTGATCATGGAAATATATTCGCTCAGGAAATTGCTATATCCTATTGTGGACAGATATTTACCACGTGCATATTCCGGGACAACTGAAACGAGCCCCAGAAAATCTATCCCGAGAAAATTCAGGATGGCTATAACCACAATGATTAATTCGACAACGAATGACCCTTTAATAAGAATGCGGTTCTTTACCGGAACATTTGTCAGAACAAACAAGGTGATCGCTGCAGCAACAAAGAAAATGACCCCCATTGATCTGCCGTCGCTGCCAGTAAAACAGCCTGTCCCATACGAAGAACAAAAAGCCGAAACTATCGACAGGCCAATAAAAACAATTGCACATACAACTGGTAAATTGACCTTGAAATACTGCCGGCTGTCAGGAAAAACGCACAACAAACCAATTATAACCGCTGCTGTAATGCCTATATAAAACCACGATTTCGTTGCTGTTATATGAGCATAATTTCCTGTCATGATCAATGGTACAATGAAGAAAACCGTTTCTGTGTACCATTGAGCTAAATTTTTAGCTATAGAATTCTTTTTCTTTACAGATGCTTTTCGCATTACCTCGTAAAAGTATTCCTTTCGACCGTTGCCTATCTAAAAAAGGATCGTGTGTTTTGGCGCAATCGGAACGAAAACGTCCCGATTGCGCCAAACGATGGTTCTTACCTTATTGTCCTCCGAAGATCTGTACACCGTACAGATAGCCGTTATAAATGAAGGCCGCTATACCAATACGGGTAAATCCTTCGTACACCATGTTAGCATAATGTCCGGGTGAGTCATGCCACATCTGATACATGTCTGAACCTGAATAGTAATCTGCCGGCATACAGTACAGAATGTTTTCACCTATTGGATAATAATCAGTGATCGAATCGCCCAGTTCTGCATTCATCACAGGCTGGAACTGATCATGCGTAAACAGGCTTACGATCTGCTGCGCTCTGATTCTGGCGATTTCCGCCAGATCGTCGTCCCATGTCAAGCTGTTCAAGCTAAGAGAAGCACGAAGCGCATTCACCTGCGCCAGACATTCCTGCGGTCGTGTAGTTGTATCATATACGCCGGTAGTCACATTATCCGGATTATTTAGGCAGTCTTCCAAGTGATTACCATCTAAACCGCCGCATAAACCGCACTGGTAGCCGTTATATTGCCAGACAGGATACAGATTAACATTTTCTGTCACTACAATAGACGAGAGAATACCGCTGTTCGGATCGCCATCATAATTCCATCCCAGGAATGTATAGTTTTCACGTACCGGGATCGGAATCTGGCCGCCCTGGCCATCGTCTCCCACATTATGAGTTTCATCAGCACCGACAGGTACCTGGATATCCGAACCGGAAGCTACCGGTATATCAGAGCCGGATGCCACAGGCATATGATATGTGACTGTATAAACCCCTGTTCCCGATTCGATCCATACTGCCGTAAAGTTCATATCTCCAACTACTTCAATTGTATCGTTGTAGTTGTAATGCATTTGACCGTTATTATCTTCCCAACCGGCAAGTTCGTATCCGTCCTTGTGCAGCGGTCCCATGACACCAATGGTATAATTTGAACCTACATCAGGCGTATGAGTCATACTGGTTGCATACAGCTGATATACTCCATCCACTTCCATGCCGATTTCACCACCGGCAAAATCATAAGTCATAGTCGCAGTAGGAACCCACACTGCATAGAAGGAAACGTTTTCTTCCACACGGTAAGTCAGCCAGATGCGATCCTCGACATCTCCAACAAGCTTCCAGCCATTAAGCCGATAGCCATCTCTTGTTGGTTCTTCAATGGACGAACCAACGTTAATCATTCCGGCAGTCTCAATTGTTGCTGTATTCTGCCCATTGCTGAAGATGCCTTCGCCTGCGTCGTAGGTTACAGTGTAAGATTCTTGAATTTCATCCCACAATGCATAGACAGTGATATCCTCGGTATTCTCCGTAATCCTGACAGCACTTATTCCTGAAAGATCCTCAAGATCATCAGTCCAACCTGCAAATTCGTAACCGCCACGGGCAGGTGTATCATATCCGAACCAATACACACCAGCTTCAGGATAGTCATAGGCTGCAGCTTCACCATTCGGAAACACGCCACCATTAGCATCATAGATTACAGTATATACTTTAACCCATTCTGCTTCCACTGTAATATCTTCGGTCATACGAATTCGTGTCACCACTTCCCCATCAATCGTCCAGCCATCGAAACGATAGCCGTCACGTGAAGGCTCATCGCAATACCCACCAAGATAGACCAGACGATCAGGATCTTCGTAAAAAGCCTTAGCTGTTTCACCTTCCCAGAAGTGGCCTAAGCCCGCATCAAATGTTAAAATCGGCAATTTTTTCCATATCGCGTAATAGGTTATAGGACCAGTAAGTATAGTATCCCACTCAGATAAAGCTTCCGTTGCAGTGGAGCTTTCACTCCAACCAACAAATTCGTAACCATCTCTATCCGGCCATCCACGACACACGTGGTAATTACCAAAATACATTTCCTCCGTCTCGGTGATGTGGTCATAGTTTTGGCCATCCCAGTACCAGCCGCCTCCGTTGGCATCGTAGGTTACAACCGGCAAGGCGATCCAGACCGCGTAGAAAGTCGTGTCCTGTGTCAGGTTTAACGGATCTTCTACCGCTTCACCGTTTCTAGAAAACGACCATCCACCAAACTCATAGCCATCCCTTGAAGGAATCCATCCATCAAAATAAAAGTCTACAGATGGGCTTTCACGATAATGTATGCTATCTGTTTCGCCATTCTCTTCATCCCAGCCGTCGAAGCTGCCGCCATTGGCATCGTATGTTACAATTCTGAACTGATACCAAGTCGCCATGACCGTGATTGGCGCAGTAAGTCTTACACTTCGTTCATTAATCCCGGCAACCGTCCAGCCGCCAAAGATATAGCCGTCCCTTTCAGGTATTTCCCAGCCGATATAGTAAATACCTTCCGGTTCATAAGTCACTTGAGTTGTGAGTGTATCTTCGCCATAGTGCCAGCCGCCACCATTTGCATTATATGTGACAGCAATTACCGGCTCCCAATCTGCGACAAGAGTGATCGGTCCCGTTACTGAAATCTTGTTCTTGAACCGTCCGTTCAGCTTCCAGCCGACGAACTCGTATCCGGTACGAACCGGTGTTTCATAGTTATTCGCATACCATACACCGGCTTCTACATTAACCGTTTCTATTCCTTCTCCACTGCCAAACTCACCACCATTGGCATTATATGTGATCGTAATCGACTGCTCCCATTCAGCTATGAAAGTGGTATCCGCTCGAAGAGTCGTTGAAGAAAGGAATCTTCCTCTTGTATCCGTCCAACCCATAAAGGTGTAACCTTCTCGGACCGGCTCCGGAGCCCAAATCCAATATAGGCCGGCGTCAGCATAGACGAGATATTCCTCGCCCATACTCTGGCCGTTCCCATCTAAGAAATAGCCATCATTTGCATCATAAGTCACCGTAAACAAATTACTGGGTTTGTCGCTTACTACAATACAGCCATTCAGCTCACTCAGCTCTGTGTCTGTGATCGTCCGGTCGTTGCTGTATTTCATTACGATTCGGACATATCTCGCCCCGTCCGGAATATCATAATTTGCTTCTGTTAACCAAAGCCTTTTGCCTAAATATGTCTTGTTTTCATCATAGAAAAACACACCATA
>JAFYGJ010000081.1:0-3490 GCA_017543275.1 Lachnospiraceae bacterium
AGATATGAAAACAGCAAGAGCAAGGTGCAGCCCCAGTACAATGATGTTGCTTTATTGACAACAAAGTGTATTGATAGTAAAAATCGGGTATATATCCCGGGTCGGTTCAGAATGCATTTTATACTAAGTTAATGACATTGCTTTTTTACATGGGCTTCAGGAAGGAACTGCCGCATGGAGAAATAGTTATATAGGAAGCCATGTGAATCATGGCGGGAAGCCGGTCCCAGGAGAGGGAAAAGCGGGAGGTCGCTTTCAGAGTCAGACGCCGTGAGCATGTAGAGATCGTATCCGAAATAGTGACGGTCCCTGTGGGAATCCCAGCCAATGTTACAGTCCGGCTGATGATAGATGCGATTGCATCTGCAATCGCGGATCCCTTTCTGAATGCAATCACAGGTACGCGTTTTCCGCTCCTTTGCACCGGTGTAAACAGGGGTACCGTCACCGGAGACGGCAAGGTTCTCCAGATCAATCAGTCCTTCATTGACGGATTTGTCCAGGAACTGGGATTTGAAGATGTCGAAGAGACGTTTCACCGGAACGAAATCCTGAGGCGGTTCGATCTCAAATATTGCCAGAAGGTCATAGACCGTCACTTTTTCAACCGGATCCGCCTTCTCGCCCTTCCTCTTAGGCTGTTTGGGGTTCTCTTTCGGAGGATGCCGTGGATCGGAAAGGTTGTTCTGATCTGACAGCCACAGACGGCTGGTAAAGTCATAGAAAGTACCGACACCAGGGGTATCGCCCACAGCAAACCCAGAGAGAATCGCGTAAAGATGGTTCTGCTTCAGGACAGAGACCCAGGAAGTAAGAGAAGGGACTTTGAACTTCATGGAAAGCAGGTAAGAGCGCACCATATCGGAAGGAAGCCTTGGCTTAGGGCCGAAGACGGAATAGCGATCCTGCATGATCTGATCCACGGGAGAAAGATCAAGGTTCCAGAACTGTTCCATCACATCCCATGTAGCAGGATCGAGAGAAGAAACTGCATCTGGATAATACTTGCGAAGTTGAAACAGGACACTGTCCTGATAGGCGGAATGACCGCCGATGTTAACAGGTTTCAAAGTGTGCACCTCCAATCAAGCGTGATATGGTTCTTAATTGAAGGGGCGCGCCTCGCCTCCCCTGGCGGGGCAGGGTCGTCAAGGCGCGCCGCACATTTTGTTTCATTTGTCAAGTACTTTTTTGAAAAATCACATGAAAATCAATTCGAAAAAGTGGGGGAATCTAAAAAATGGAGTCTCAGAAAGTCAATATTTATGCGGCTTAGAGATTCCGAGAGTCTATCCTGAAAACAAGGAGGAATAAGCCATGCCGCCGATGGGTCCGGGAAGAATGGGCGGTTACCTCAGCGAGGAGGAAAAGAAAAACCGTCCGAAGGTCACCAAAGAACTGCTGTTTCGTATTTTTTCCTACCTGAAACCCTACTGGAAGCAGATGCTTTTGGTGGTCATCCTGATCGGCATCTCGTCGGTTGCCGGCATTCTGCCCTCGATCCTGACCGGTAAAATCATCGATATCGGCCTCATCGGCAGAAACCTCAAAATGCTTCTGCTGCTTCTGGGCGCTTCGCTTCTTGTGACGATCCTGTCAAATCTGATCGGCGTCGGGGAAAGCTACCTGAACACCTGGATTGCCCAGCATATCACCTTCGATATGCGGAATTCGATGTTCAGGCATCTCCTGTCGATGTCGCAGCGCTTTTTCACTTCGCAGAATCAGGGTGAGATCATTACGCGCATGACCTCGGACATCGACGGAGTGCGCCAGATTATTACGAATACGCTCACCTCGATCATTTCGAATGTGATCACACTGGTTGTTGCGATCGTCGCCATGTACCAGAAAAACTGGATTCTCGCAACGGCGGCTATCCTGATCGTTCCGCTTTTCGTGATTCCGACCCGAACTGCCGGCAAGACACGCTGGTCTCTCGCACGGGAGTCCCAGGAAGCCAATGACAAAATCAACGGCATCCTCAATGAGACGCTCTCCGTCTCCGGCCAGCTTCTCGTCAAGCTGTTCGGCAAGGAGCAGCGCGAGTATGACCGTTATTCCGAAGCCAACGAAAAAATGATCCGCCTCAATATCAAGGAAAGCATGGCGGGCCGCTGGTTCCGGGTTGTACTTTCAACCTTCACCGCGATCGGACCGATGCTCCTGTATCTTCTCGGCGGCATCCTGATGATGAAATTCGATTCTTCGGTCACGGTCGGTGATATCACCGTTCTTGTAGCGCTCCTCTCGCGGATCTACGGACCGGTCAATTCACTCCTGAATATCCAGGTGGAATGGGTGCGTTCGATGGCGCTCTTCACGAGGCTTTTCGAATACTATGATATGCCGGTCGAGATCCGGAACGCCGAAAAGCCCCTGAGCCCCGTACTTGCGCGCGGCTCGGTGCGTTTCCGGAATGTCTCCTTCTCCTATGAGCCGGAACGTGAAATCCTGCATGATATCAACTTCTACCTGAACGCCGGGAAGAGCATTGCGATTGTCGGCCCCTCCGGTTCCGGAAAGTCAACGCTTGTAAACCTGATTCCGCGGCTCTACGACGTGACAGCCGGCGAAGTCCGGTTTGACGGCTTCGACGTGAGAAAGTTAAACCTCTCCTGGCTTCGGGACAAGGTAGGCGTGGTCAGCCAGGAAACCTACCTGTTCAACGGCACAATCCGCGAAAACCTGCTGTATGCCCGTGAAGACGCCACGGAGCAGGACCTGATTGAAGCCTGCAGAAAGGCCAATATCTACGACTTCATTGAAGCGCAGGAGCTGGGACTTGATACGATCGTCGGAAATCGCGGCCTGAAACTTTCGGGCGGCGAAAAGCAGCGGCTTTCCATCGCCCGCGTGCTTCTCAAGAATCCGGCGCTTTTGATTTTCGATGAAGCCACCTCTGCGCTCGACTCGATCAACGAACGGAAGATCCAGGATGCAATCGATCCGCTGATCAAGACCCGCTCGAGTATCCTGATTGCCCACCGCCTCTCTACGATCCTCGCTGCCGACGAAATCATCGTCCTCAAGGACGGCCAGATTGTCGAGCAGGGCAAGCATTCGGATCTCGTCGCCCTCGGCGGCGTCTACACCGAACTCTACAACACCCAGTTCGCCATCAAAAATCAGCCCGAGGGGACAGACTGACATGGCTGATGCCACCCGCTATCCCCCGCTGGCAGTATTCCCCGGAACGGCTGGGAGATCATAGCTGTCTTTTCGAACGATTTGCGGCAAGCGGCACTCCGCGTCTTGGATTCCCGCGCACCGGGTGTTGCGTGCTGTCTGAGCGCATAAAAAGAAACACGATCCGGCTTCGAAAATCCCGAACGGCATGGATTCAGGTGTTTCTGGGTGCCGCTTCCGCAAATCGCTTTTGAAACACCTGTAATCCATACCGTCAGGTACAGTGAATCACGCCGGATCGTGTTTCTTCCGCGCTCAGCGCGAGTTCACCGCAATAGGTGCGCGGAAATCCTTTAGACGC
>JAFYGJ010000082.1:0-1923 GCA_017543275.1 Lachnospiraceae bacterium
ATACCGTATATTTTCTGCTGAGGTAGTATTTTGAGAATGCCGTTTGCTGCAAGTTGTCCAGCTGGAGCGCACGGTAGATCTCATCCGGCAGAAACTCGTCAAACTTCACTTCGAGCAGTTGCATCCCTGCCGGCAAAACGGGACGCTTGAGGATATCGTCTGCAAAAAACGATGACGTATCCCTGCTGGACGACACACACGAGTCAAAGGTCACCCGCACGTTTCCCGGCCGGAACACATAGGGTTCCCGGGTATAATCCACGATGGTCTTCGGCCGCAGGCCCTGACTGCGCATCTTGCAGTAGAGTTCCTGCACCAGTGGCCGGTCGCAGCCGCGCATCCAGTCGATCTCCCCGTCGAGAATCTTCCGCACCTCTTCCGCGCTGAGCACCGCGCTGTACTTGGTGCCGAGGCCGTTGCGTCGGCTTTTTTTCTCCAGATGGATCAGCGTCGTGTCCCCGTTGTAGTAGCGGATGCGGAACTTCTCCCGCATGTTCACACCGTCAATCTTCTCCCGCAGCGCCTTGTCATGGGCATTGTCAAAGTACAGGCTCCGGATCAGATACTGTCCGTCCCGGGCATGTTCGTCCGGTTGCGCGACCGCCCGCAGGCGCTGCCGGATCACCAGCAGATCCGTATAGTTGATTGCGTGCTTCCATTCATGCCGATAACGGGTTTCCAGCAGGCTCACCTTCTTCTCTCTTCTGTCAGATTCTTGGATTCTACCGTATTTCCGGTTCTTTTTCAAGTCTTTCTGCAGCGTGGTAGGAAACATTAACAGATTATCCTTAGATTTACCTTAATTCCCTTCCGCTCGAACCGGACAGACGCAAAAAACCTGCCGCTCAGGCAGGTTTCCGCTTTCATGGTTCTGTTTTCCGTCAGCCGAAGAGTGCACGAAGGCCTTTCTTTTCATAGGGCCTGCTGGAAATTTCCGTTACTTTGTATCCCGTCCGATCAATCGCTTCCCGGATCTTTTCCGGATCCGGCGTGTCCTCGCTGAGGATCACGGTTTCGCCCTTTCCGTGAGAAGAGCTGACCTTCTTTACCGGCATCGCTCTGCGGACGGCGTCGTTAACATGTGCCTCACACATGCCGCACATCATTCCCTCCACCTTCACAAGCGTCTCGATCATGTCCGCGTTCCTTTCTTTGTCCCGGCCGGAACGGCCGAGCAGTTCCCTGCGCAGCCTCCGCAGGAAGCGCAGTTGCAGCCGCAGGAGGATTTCCCGGCCTTTCGGTCCCGGATCATGCTCCGGATCGCAAAGCCCACAATCAGCGCCAGAACCGCCACAATCACCAGATTGACAAGGTTGGCGGAAAGCCAGGTAAACATCGTGATTCCTCCTTTCTCCAGGTCACAGGACAAGTCTTATCGTCCGGTTTTGTCCTTCCCCGCCGGACAGCGGGGAAGGATTTCTGATTCTCACTGAATGGTCAGCTGATCCGCTTCGTGATAGGGTTTAAACAGCTGCCAGCACATCGCCGCGACAATAACAAGCGCGACCGCCAGGCCGACGATATTGATTCCGCCTGCGAAAACCTTTCCGATCTGGAAGACCGCAAGGCCGACCGCATAGGCGAATACGCACTGATACCCGATGGCAAACCAGGTCCACTTGCGGCTGTTCATCTCACGCTTGATGGCGCCGATGGCCGCGAAGCAGGGCGCGCAGAGCAGGTTGAAGATCATGAAGGCATAGGCCGCAAGCTTGCCGTGACCGCCGGAGAAGCTGTTGAAGTCTTCTTCCACGCGCCCCCAGATCTGCTCGCCATTCTCTCCGAGTTCTTCCTCGCCGTTCTTATCGTCGTAATTATACAGCACGCCGAAGGTTCCGACAACCTCTTCTTTTGCGACAAGTCCCGTCACGGTCGCCAGGGTCGGCTTCCAGGAACCGAAGCCCAGAGGACGGAACACCGGCG
>JAFYGJ010000083.1:0-76256 GCA_017543275.1 Lachnospiraceae bacterium
ACAAGTATGTACGCAGGGGTTCCCTGCAGGATCGGAAATAAAAATATAATACGCGGGAGGAATCAGGATGGCAAAAGAATTCTATATGACAAAAGATGCCCCGATCGTGGAGACCAAAGCCGGGAAGCTTCGGGGCTTCCATTATGACGGCGTGGATCATTTCTACGGAATCCGGTATGCGAAGGCGAAACGTTTCCAGATGCCCGAACCGGTTGCGCCCTGGGAAGGCGTCAAAGACGCTGGTTCCTACGGCATGATCTGCCCGGTTCTTTCAGAGCCGATGCCGACCGGCGAAGTGCGCTGCCCGCACCGCTTCTGGCCTTCGTCCGAGCACTGCCAGTACCTGAATGTCTGGACGGATTCCTGTGATCCGGCGGCGAAAAAGCCGGTCATGTTCTGGATGCACGGCGGCGGATATTCCGCAGGTTCCTCGATCGAGCAGGTCTGCTATGACGGCTTTAATCTTGCGAAACTGGACGGCGTTGTGGTTGTATCGGTCAACCACCGGCTGAATGCGTTCGGATATCTGGATATGTCCAGCTTCGGCGAAAAGTACTGGAACTCCGTGAACGTCGGTATGGCGGACCTTGTGGAGGCGCTCCGCTGGGTGAAGGCAAATATCGCGGCATTCGGCGGAGATCCGGAGAATGTAACAATCTTCGGACAGTCCGGCGGCGGCGGAAAGGTAACCGTTCTCGGACAGATCCCGGAGGCGGAAGGCCTGTTCCAGCGGATGATCGTGATGTCCGGTGTGCTGTCGGATCTCGACTTCTTCGGGGCGACGACAAACGCCACGGGAAGAGAAGTCGCGCTGAAGGTGCTTGCAGCACTGAATATTCCGGAAGACCAGGTCGAAAGACTGGAAAAGGTACCGGTTCCGCAGTTCATCTGGGCTGTCAACAAGGCGACAAAGGAACTCCGGAAAGAAGGCAAGGGCGTAAGCTGGGAGCCGCTTCCGAACGCTTATTATACCGGCGATCCGATCGCGACCGAATTCTCCGAGTCCGCGAAGAAGATCCCGACGATGGTCGGATCGGTATTTGCCGAGTTCGCGATGCCCGGCCCCGTGAAAGGCGCAAAGGATGACCTGAGTGTTTCAGAGCGCGAAGCCTATGTGAAGGGCTATTTCGGCGAAGAAGGCGGGGAGAAGATTTTAGCCGAATACCGGAAGCAGTTCCCCGGCAAGAACGAGGTCTATGCAATCGACTACGACAACGCTTTCCTTCCTGGTACCGTGAAGTATGTGAAGGCTAAAGCAAAAGTTGCCTCAGCGCCGGTCTACAATTACTTCTTCACCAAGATCTTCAACAACGACGGCGGAGAAGCAGCATGGCACTGCTCGGACATCCCGTATTTCTTCCACAATGCCGAGCTGATTCCCTTGTGCCACCAGCCGAATTACG
Source organism: Lachnospiraceae bacterium (assembly GCA_017543275.1). Taxonomy (GTDB): domain Bacteria; phylum Bacillota; class Clostridia; order Lachnospirales; family Lachnospiraceae; genus UBA1267. The sequence goes on from JAFYGJ010000083.1 coordinate 1,404, forward strand.
AATACCTGGATCGGGCGATGTCCTCGTATTTCGTGAATTTCGCAAAAACCGGCGATCCGAACGGCGAAGGCCTTGTGAAGTGGGAGCCCAGCACCGGGGATACCCTGAAGACCATGATTCTGGATGATGAGTGCCGGATGGCTGAGAACCTGCATGATCAGCTGATTCCGCTCCTGAAGCAGTACAAGCCGAAATTCAGCTTTGACTTCGGTGCCCTCTCGGACGACGAGGATGAAGAAAGCGGAAACGCCTGGGTCTTCTGATCCGGCGCGGGAAACGCTGCAGTTTCCCTGATAGAGAAAGAAGGAAATCATTATGGCGAAGATTTACGCAACAAAAACCTCCAAAAAGAGCGCGCGTGAGGAATACAACATGTTTCTCACGAGAAAGATCGCGTCACACGGAATGGTGCTTCTGGAGAACAACGGGCTGCTGCCGCTGCACAACGTGAAAACGATCGCCGCATTCGGCGCGGGCGTCCGTCACACCATTAAGGGCGGAACCGGTTCGGGTGATGTGAACAGCCGGGTCGTGATCAATGTGGAGCACGGTCTGGAGGAGGCCGGACTCATTGTGACAAGCGAGGCCTGGCTGGACCGTTATGATACGATTTACGAGCAGGACCAGAAAGCGGAAAGAAAGCTCCGGCAGGATATCCTTTCGACCGGCGGACGCATGGGCCTTCTTCGGTACCTGTTCAGCCATGCGAATATCCAGGGAACTGTCCCGCGGATCCGGGAAGAAGATCTTCAGGACAAGGCGGATGCGGCAATCTATGTGGTTTCCCGCAATTCCGGCGAAGGCTCGGACCGTCATCCGGTTCCGGGCGATTACGTCCTGAATGAGACAGAAAAGCAGAACATCCGCGCTCTCGCGGAGGCTTACGGATCGATTACCGTCATCCTGAATGTCGGCGGCGTCATGGATACCAAATTCCTCCGGGAAACGCCGGGTGTGGATGCGGTCCTTCTGATGAGTCAGCCCGGCAATATCTCCGGTCTTGCGCTTGCAGACGTCCTTCTCGGAAAGGAGACGCCGTCCGGACACCTGACCGCCACCTGGGCGGAGAACTATTTCGATTATCCTTCGGCAAATACCTTCAGCTATATGGACGGCGACACGGAAGATGAGAATTATTACGAGGGCATCTATGTCGGCTACCGTTACTTTGATACCTTCAATGTGACGCCGGCCTATCCTTTCGGCTACGGCCTGAGCTACACGACCTTCTCGGTTCCCGACGTTTCGGTCCGGGTAACGGGCAACGAGGTGCTGGTGCGCGCGTCAATCCGGAATACCGGCGACACTTTCTTCGGAAGAGAAGCGATCCAGGTCTATTATTCGGCGCCGAAGGGAGAGATCCCAAAGCCGTACCAGGAGCTTGTGGGCTTCGCCAAGACGCGTGATGTGGCACCCGGAGAAGCGGAAACCGTGCGGATCAGCTTCAACATTTCCGACATGGCCTCCTATTGTGAGAAATGCGCGTCCTGGGTACTGGAGCCCGGCAAATACTATATCCGCGTCGGAACCAATTCGCGGAATACCCATATCGCCGCGGTGATCGAAGTGCCGGAGAGAAAAGTGGTCCGGGTGCTTCAGAACAAAGTAGTCTGCGATACCAGACTCCGCGAGATTCAGCCGAACTGCGCGCCCTACAGCTACGAGGGAGAGCAGGCGGAGAAAGATGCGGCGCCTCTTTATACCGTTGATCCTGACAGCATTGCAACAGAAACCGTTGTTTACGGCGGCGCGCCTTCGGAAATGACAACGGACAAGGACTGGATCATTACGCTTGAAGATGTGGTCGACGGGAAAGCAGATCTTTCCGAGCTTGTTGCGCAGCTTTCTGTCGAAGAATTGGCAGATCTCTGTATCGGTTCTGCGCGGAACAACCCGGAAGGCAGCCCGATGATCGGCCCGCAGTCTGTACTCGTTCCCGGTGCAGCAGGCGATACCACTTCGCAGCTGATCGAAAGCCGGAAGATTCCGAACATGGTATTAGCGGACGGTCCTGCAGGCCTGCGGCTCCAGAAGCATTTTGTGGCGGATTCCGAAGGGAATGTTATCCCGGGTTCCGGCGACGATACGCTGACCGGATTCTCCGGGTTTGGCGTACCGGCGAGAGCAGACCGTCCGGAGGATGCGGAGGATTATTACCAGTACTGTACGGCGATCCCGATTGCGACCATGCTCGCGCAGACCTGGGATATGCAGAAGGTGGAAGCGGCCGGCGACATTGCGGGCTCCGAAATGGAGGAATTCAACGTCACGCTCTGGCTCGCACCCGGCATGAATATTCAGCGGAATCCCCTCTGCGGCAGAAATTTCGAGTACTATTCCGAGGATCCGCTTCTTGCGGGACGCTGTGCGGCGGCCGACACGAGAGGCGTGCAGCAGCATAAGGGACACGGCACCTGCATCAAGCACTTCGCGCTGAACAACAGCGAGGAAAACCGCCAGGCCTGCAACGTGCACGCTTCGGAACGGGCGGTCCGGGAGATTTATCTTCGGGCGTTCGAGATTGCGGTTCGGGAATCCCAGCCGCTCTCGCTGATGACATCCTACAACCTTGTGAACGGCACCCATACAGCCAATCACTATGACCTTACCACATCGATCCTGCGGGATGAATGGGGATTTAAGGGAATTGTCCTGACCGACTGGGGCACGACCGGAGATATATTCGGCGGCGATCCGGACGACGGAAGAAAGTATGCGCCGTCGGATGCGGCGGGCTGCATCAAGGCCGGAAACGACCTGATCATGCCCGGCTCACAGGCGGATTTCGAAACGATCCTGAAGAGTGTCGGTGCGAAGAAGGGAGAAGCAGACTGCCCGATTACAAAGGCAGAGCTTCAGCTCTGCGCATACCGGGTTCTTCGGACCATTATGGAGTGCGAAATCGCAAAACAGTAACAGCGGTACCACCAGGATGAGTCACCGGGGACAGGTACCCCTGGCTCATATGCGAGTCAGGGGTACCTGTCCCCGGTATTTTGATCCTGCAGCAGAAAGGAAAAACAAGATGGCAAAAATCTACGCAGCAAAATCTTCTGAAGTCAGTCCCCGGGAAGAACAGAATATGGCGCGGGCCCGGAAAATCGCAGCCCAGGGTATGGTTCTTCTTGAGAACAACGGCGCACTGCCGCTTTCCGGTGTCAAAACAATCGCAGCCTTTGGTTCGGGTGTCCGCCGCACCGTAAAAGGCGGAACCGGATCGGGCGATGTGAACAGCCGGGTTGTATATAACGTGGAGCAGGGGCTTCTTCAGGCGGGACTTACGGTCACAGGAAGCGCCTGGCTCGACCGTTATGATGCAATCTGCGATGAAATCCAGACAGTGGAACAGGAAAAGATCAAAAAACTCATGGAAGAGGGCGGAATCCGGGCAGTCATCCATTACATCTTTACCCGTCCGAATATCGTAATCGAAGTGCCGGAAATTACAGCGGACGACCTTCAGGAAAAGGCTGATGCCGCGATTTACGTGATTGCGAGGAATTCCGGCGAAGGCGCGGACAGACACCCGGTCCCCGGCGATTATGAACTGACAGAGAATGAAAAGCAGAATCTCCTGGCGCTGTCCGAAGCTTATGAGAAGCTGATCGTGATCCTGAATGTCGGCGGCGTCATTGACACGAAGTTTATCCGCGCGCTTCCGAATTTAGGTGCGCTGCTTCTGATGAGCCAGGCCGGGAATATCACAGGGCCGGCGCTTGCGGACGTCCTTCTTGGGAAAGCGGTTCCTTCCGGCCATCTCTCGACGACCTGGGCGGAGAATTATGAAGATTACCCGTCGGCGGATACTTTCAGTTTTATGAACGGCGATACGGACGATGAGTACTATTATGAGGGTATTTATGTCGGCTACCGGTATTTTGACAGCTTCAATATCGCACCGGCCTATCCCTTTGGTTACGGTCTCGGCTATACCGATTTCGCGGTTTCCGATCTCTCGGCGGCGCTTTCGGGTGATGAAGTCCTGGTATCGGCTTCGGTAAAGAATACCGGCGGGCAGTATCCGGGCCGCGAATCGGTGCAGGTTTATGTGTCGGCTCCGAAGGGCGGATTGGAGAAACCGTATCAGGAACTCAAGGGCTTCGCGAAGACAAAGGAGCTTGCGCCGGGAGAGAGCGAAACAGTTGAAATCCGTGTTCCGATGTCCTCGATGGCTTCCTACTGTGAACGATGCGCTTCCTGGGTGCTCGAACCCGGAAAGTACTACATCCGGGTCGGCACGAATTCCAGAAATACGCACATCGCGGCTGCTGTGGAAGTTCCGGAGCGGAAGGTTGTGAGCGTGCTGAAGAATAAGGCGGTTCCGGATACGGAAATCGAACTCCTGCATCCTTCGTGTGCACCATATTCCTATGAAGGCGAGGAGCAGGAAAAGGCTGATGCACCGGTTCTCACGGCGGATCTTTCGGCCATTCCCTGTGAAGTCGTGGAATACAGCGGCGAACCGCAGGAGATGACGACAGACAAGAAGGATGTCATTACATTGCAGGATGTAGTGGATGGGAAGGCGGATCTTTCCGAGCTTGTGGCGCAGCTTACGGTTGAGGAAATGGCGGAGCTGTGCATCGGTACGGCAAGAAGAGACGGCGGCGGATCCCCGACGATCGGCGCACAGTCCCTGGCGGTTCCTGGCGCAGCAGGCGATACGACTTCCGTTTTGTTCTACCGCGGTGTTCCGAATATTGCGCTTGCAGACGGCCCGGCCGGCCTGCGGCTTCAGAAACACTTCATTACGGACGCGGAGGGCAATGTTTCCGGCCTCGGCAACAATGCATTCGGAAATATGATCGGCGGCGCGGCAGAAGAAAAAACACCGGAAGGTTCGGTGGATTATTACCAGTACTGCACGGCGATCCCGATAGCGACCATGCTTGCGCAGACCTTCGATATGGATGCAGTGGAAGAAGCAGGCGACATCGTCGGCTCCGAGATGGAGGAATTCCATGTGGCGCTCTGGCTTGCGCCGGGTATGAACATTCACCGGAATCCTTTGTGCGGCCGGAATTTCGAATATTATTCGGAAGATCCTTTCCTCGCCGGAAAATGTGCGGCGGCGGATACGCGCGGCGTGCAGAAGCACAAAGGCTGCGGTACCTGCATCAAGCATTACGCACTCAACAACAACGAAGACAACCGCCAGGGCTGCAACGCGCATGTGCCGGAGCGGGCGATCCGCGAGATTTACCTGAAGGGCTTTGAGATTGCAGTCAAGGAATCACAGCCGCTTTCGCTGATGACTTCCTACAATCTGATCAACGGCGAGCATGCGGCGAATAAATACGACACGGTTACGGCAATGCTCCGGGATGAGTGGGGCTTCAGGGGCCTTGTCATGACTGACTGGAGCACGACCGGTCCGCAGGACGGAAGCGACGGAAAGAAGTACCATCCTTCGGATGCGGCTGCCTGCATCAAGGCAGGAAACGATCTCACGATGCCCGGCTCCATGCTGGACTACAATTCGATTGTATCAAGCGTCGGCGCGAAGGAAGGAGAAGTATTCTGCCCGATCACGAAGGCGGAACTCCAGCTCTGTGCCTACCGGATTCTGAAAGTCATCATCGCCTGTGAGATGATTTAAGAAAATTGACCCATTCGGGGACAGGTACCTGATGGGTCAACAATATGGAACGAGGAGTATGAAATGGCAAGTGGCGTATTCAGCTTTTTCTCGAAAAAGCTCGGCAAATCAACCAATATCAGTGTGATCCTTCCGGAAGGGATTGAGCGCCCGGCGGATGGATTTAAAGTCATCTATCTGCTGCACGGCTGGTCGGAGGACCATACGGCCTGGATGCGGCAGACCTCGATCGAGCGTTACGCGCAGAAGCGGAACCTTGCGGTCATTATGCCCGACGGCGGATTTTCCTTCTATAACGATATGGCAAACGGCCTCGCATACCTAAGCTATATTACGGAAGAACTTCCGGAGCTCTGCACGAAATGGTTCGGCATTTCGAGACGGCGCGAGGACAATTTCATCGGCGGACTGTCGATGGGCGGCTGCGGCGCACTGACGGTCGGGCTCACGCGGCCGGATCTTTACAGCGGACTTGTGGTGCTCTCGGCGACGAACTTCCCGGCGGATGCTTTCCAGGAGCAGGTCAAAACAATCACCGAGGAGACCTGGCCGGGCTGGCACAAGGCCATGCGGCGGATTTACGGGGATCAGTTCCCGGATATCGTCGGGACGGATTATGATGCATTCCATCTGGCGGAGAAAATCGTGGAAGCCGGCGGCCCCTTCCCGCGGATCTTCCACTATATGGGCTCGGATGAACTGGACGGCATGCGCTGGTCCAAAGCGATGGGTGATTTCTTCCTCGGCTTCGAGGGCAATCCCTTCGACTACCATTTCGTCACCTATCCGGGTATTCACACCTGGGACAGCTGGGACGCACATATCTGCGAGGCCCTGGACTGGCTCGGGCTGACGGTTCAATAAGAGAGAACTGATCCATTCAGGGACAGGTACCAGGTGGGTCAATTGCCGAGGCAATTGACCCACCTGGTACCTGTCCCTGAATGGATCAATCAACTCTGAAAAAATATTTTTAAAAAGTTTGTAACGAAACGGACATTCCCCCGTCTAACGTATGAAAAGCACGGAAAGGAGGTGAAAATGCATTGGACAGAGAGACAATTCAGAAGCTTTACGAAACCGAGTATATGCGCGTATATTCCTACACGATGACGCTCGCCCGAAACAAGGATTTAGCAGAAGAAATTACGCAGGAGACCTTTTACCGGGCAATGAGCACCGAAAGGAATTTCCGCGGCGAATCGGATGTCGGCACCTGGCTTCTTGCGATCGCGAAGAATCTCTTCTACGACGAGATGCGGAAGAGAAACCGCGAAACCTCAGAATTTCCTGAGGAACTTCCGGACGAACAGAGCGATCATGAGGAAAAAGTCAGTGACGCGGATTTGAGCTTCCGGATTCACCTGGCCATGCATGATCTTCCCGAGCCATACCGTGAAGTCTTTGAACTTCGGGTATTCGGCGAACTGTCTTTCGCGAAAATCGGTACCATTTTCAGAAAGACGGAAAACTGGGCACGGGTCACCTACCACCGCGCGAAACTGAAAATATCAGAAAGGATGGGGGAATTATGAAATACAACTGCAATCTGATCCGCGATCTCCTGCCCCTCTATCAGGACCAGGTCGTAAGCGAAGAATCCGCTGCGGTCGTCCGGGAGCACCTCCTCGAATGTCCCGACTGCCGTGCGCTTCTTAGGCGTATGGAAGGCGCCGAAATCGAGAGCGCGGTCGCTGCCGAGAAGCAGGAAGTGCTGCGGGAGCAGAATAAATACTTCAAGAGAAAATCAACCCTGGCAGGCACCATCATTGCCGGAATCTTCATGATACCGATTCTCGTCTGCCTGATCGTAAACCTGGCAACCGGTCACGGACTGAGCTGGTTCTTCATCGTACTGGCGGCGCTGCTCCTTGCGGCTTCGCTGATCATCGTACCGATCATGGTGCGGGAAAATAAGGCGCTCTGGACCTTTGTTTCATCGACAGCAAGCCTGATACTGCTTTTAGCGGTCGTCTGCATTTACAGCGGAGGAAGCTGGTTCTTCGTTGCGGCTTTGTCAACACTGTTCGGATTATCCGTTGTGTTCCTGCCATTTGTCGTGCGGTCGAAACCGGTCGCGGAAAGGATTGGAAACAACAAAGCGCTTGTTGTACTTGCCGTGGACACGCTGCTCTTCTTCCTGATGATGCTTGCAATCGGTCTTCGCGTTTCAGACGGCGCGTTCAGCCGCTGGTTCTGGCAGGCCGCGGTCATTTCCGGACCGTTCATCGTACTGGCATTCGCGGTGTGGGCTGTGCTGAGATATCTGCCGTGTTCCGGACTGACCCGTGCAGGGATTGTCGTCGTCATGGTGGGGCTGTTTGAGTTCTTTGCTACCATGGTAATGAACCTTCTTTTAGGGGCACAGGCGCAGTTCCCGGTATTCCGGCCGCTTCAGTGGAATGTCGCGACGGTAGACGGAAACACCAGATGGATCACACTTCTTTCATGCGTCCTGATCGGAGCGGTTCTGATTGCCGTCGGACTGATCCGCGGGAAGAACAGATCCCGTGAAGACTGATAATCATTTTTAATATTTGAGGAGAAGAAAATCATGAAGAAAATTATCGCACTTATCGCTGTTGTTACTATAATCGCATCCAGCCTTACAGGCTGCATGACACTTTCCAGCCTCCCCTTTTCCTTCGAGGATTATGAAAATGCTGACCAGTACATCGGAGGAGACCGTGAGATCACGGACAGAGTGGAGAATATCGATCTTGACTGGTCTGCAGGAAAGGTTTCGTTAAAAACCTATTCCGGTGACAGTATTTCTCTTCGTGAAACCATTTCAGGGAACGTTCCCGATGACTATCGTGTGCATTCATGGGTGGATGGTACGACGCTCCGGATCCGTTTCGCAAAATCCGGGTTCAAAAACGTCCTGAACCTCGGCAAAAAGGAACTGGAGATCCTGGTGCCTGAAGACATGGAGCTTACGGAGCTGAAGATCCATCATGCTTCCGGCCATCTGGACTGCGTCGGTGTGCCCGCAGAGAAGCTGCATATCGATTCTGCGTCCGGTGGCGTTAATGTGGAAAGTATTTCTTCTGAGATCAGCATCGGCCATGCCAGCGGTTCTCTTGATTTTCTGCAGAGTGCGGAAATCAAAAGCTTTGAACTGGATCACTCTTCCGGCGGCACCCGGCTGGACTTCGCTTTTGTGCCGGAGAAACTGAAGGTACATTCCGCCTCCGGAGGACTTACAATCAAGCTCCCCGAAGATGCCGGTTTCACCCTGAACCTGGACCAGTCGACAGGCGGCTTCGACTACGAGCTGCCGATCCACAGGTACGACGATACCTATGTCTGCGGAGACGAGAGCGCGCAGTTTGACATCGATATCGCTACCGGCGGGCTGCATATTCTGAAACATTGACGGACCCGTCTCTACAGATCACCCCCAACATTTTAGCACTCGGCGCTTGACAGTGCTAACAGACGGTGCTATAATACAATGCGTGGACTGAGAAGTCCACGCATTTGGTTGTTAAGGAGGCGAAAAACATGGCACAGAAAAAAGGAAGTCTGTCGATTGACAGCGAGAATATATTTCCGATTATCAAGAAGTGGCTGTACAGCGACCACGACATTTTCCTTCGCGAGCTGATCTCAAATGGATGCGACGCGATCACAAAGCTGAAAAAACTGGCGCTTGTGGGCGAAGCGGAGCTTGCGGATGATTACAAGCCCAGAATCGACGTGCTGACGAGCTCCGAAAAGAAGACCCTGACCGTCATCGACAACGGCATCGGCATGACTGCCGACGAAGTGGAAAAGTACATTAACCAGATCGCTTTTTCCGGCGCGGCGGATTTCATGCAGAAATACAAGGACAAGGCCTCGGATGAGCAGATCATCGGGCATTTCGGTCTTGGTTTCTACTCGGTTTTCATGGTGGCAGACAAGGTTACAATCGATACCCTGTCCCACGAAAAGGACGCGAAGCCCGTGCACTGGGTCTCGGACGGCGGCCTGACTTTCGAGATGGAAGAGGGCGACTGGGATCAGGTCGGCACGAAGATTACCCTGTATCTTTCGGATGATTCGCATGAATTCTGCAACGAATACCGGATCCGCACGGTCTTGGAGAAGTACTGCGGCTTTATGCCCGTCGAAATTTTCCTGAAAAATGAAGACGTGAAACCCGCGGAACCGAAAGAAGGGGAAGAGGACAAAAAGCCGGAAGAAAAGCCGGTCAACGAGACGACTCCGCTCTGGTCGAAGCATCCGAACGAGTGCAAGGATGAGGATTACAAGGAGTTCTACCGGAAGGTTTTCCACGACTACAAGGAGCCGCTGTTCTGGATTCATCTGAACATGGACTATCCCTTCAACTTAAAGGGCATTCTCTACTTCCCCAAGATCAACCTCGGTTACGACTCGCTGGAGGGCGTGATCAAGCTCTACAACAACCAGGTCTTCGTCGCGGACAACATCAAGGAAGTCATCCCCGAGTACATGATGCTCCTGAAGGGCGCGATTGACTGCCCGGATCTGCCGCTGAATGTCAGCCGTTCGGCGCTTCAGAATGACGGTTTTGTCAAGAAGATCCAGGACTACATCAGCAAGAAGATCGCCGACAAGCTCTCCGGCCTCTGCAAGGTGGACCGCGAATTCTATGAGAAAAACTGGGATTCGATCAGCCCCTTCGTGAAGTACGGGTGCCTGCGGGATGAGAAGTTCTGCAAGAAGATGACCGACTACATTCTCTTCAAGAACCTGGACGGCAAGTACCAGGTGCTCCCGGAATGCCTGGAGGTCAAGCCGATTGACGACGAGGAGGATGAAGAAGAGGAGAAGAAGGCAGAAGGAACCACGGCAGAAGGCGAAGAGAATGCCGAGACTGCGGAAAAGGCTGAGGGGACAGTCGAGAACCCGGACGGAACCCCTGTCGAAGAGGAAAAGAAGGAAAAGACTGTTTATTACGTAACCGACCTCGTGCAGCAGAGCCAGTACGTCAACATGTTCAAAAAGGCGAAGATGGATGCGGTCGTTCTGCCGGACGAGATCGACATGCCCTTCATCCAGCAGCTCGAGATGAAGAATGAAGGCATCAAATTCAAGCGCATTGATGCTGACATGGAAGACGCGCTTCGTGTCAAGAATACGAAGAAGTTAGAGGAAGAACTGAAAGCGAACACGGAAGTCCTTTCCGGCCTCTTCAAGAAGATGCTGAAGCGCGACAATGTCACAATTAAGGTCGAAAAGCTCCGCAATAAGGATGTGAGCTCGATGCTGCTGCTGTCGGAGGAAACCCGCCGGATGCAGGAGATGATGAAGCAGTACGGCATGAAGGATATGGATTTCGGCCAGAAGGAAGGCCAGACGCTCGTCCTGAACACGAACCACAAGCTCGTGCAGTACCTCCTGACGCATCAGGAAGGCGACAATGTCCAGACCGTCTGCGAAGAACTCTACGACCTTGCAAGGATTCAGCAGGCGCCTCTCGATCCGGAATCGATGACGAAGTTTGTCGCAAGAACCAACAAGATTCTGGGCCTTTTAGCGGAGTAACAAAAGCGGTCATATCGGCGGGGAGGAGTATATGTCGGAATTAAAAGAAAAGCAGAAAGTGCGTTCCGCGTTCGGGATCTGGCTTCTGGTGTGGGGGCTGGGACTTGCGGGGCAGCTGTGCTGGAACATTGAGAACCAGTGGTTTAATACCTTTGTTTACGCCAAGATCGGGAAGGACCCGTCGATTATCTCGGGCATGCTGATCTGGTCGGCGGTGGCATCGGCCTTCTCCACTTTCTTCTTCGGCACCTGGTCGGACAGGACCGGAAAACGCCGTGTCTTTATCGCCTGGGGTTATATTCTCTGGGGTATTTTCACGATTGCCTTCGGCCTTACGGAGTTCATCAGTAAGGAGATTTACACCGTCGTCGCAGTTGCGGTCGTGATGGCGGACACCGTGATGAGTTTCTTCGGCTCGATGGGTTCAACGGCCGGCTTCAGCACCTGGACGACGGATATCATGACCGACAAAAACCGGGGAGGCATCGGCGCAGCGCTTGCGACGCAGCCGGTTCTCGGAACCCTGATCGGAACAGTTGTCGGCGGTTTCCTGGTCGGGAAGAACGACAACTACATGCGGCTCTTCATCGTGATGGGCGGCCTCGTGATCCTGGTCGGCATTATCTCCATCTTTGTCATGCGGAAAGATGATGATGTTGCGCCGCATAAGGAAGGCTCTTTCTGGAAGCAGTTTTTCAGCGTCTTTAATTTCAAAAAGTTCTTCGCGATGAGGGAGTTGGTGTGGGTGCATGTTGCGATCGCGATCTTCACGATCGGCTTCAACCTGTACTTTGCCTATACCGGCAACTACCTGATCTACTATCTCGGCTACACCGCGGCACAGATGGGCATTATTGAAGCGGTTCCTCTGGTGTTTGCGATGCTGATGGCGATCCCGATGGGCATCCTGATCAACAAAAACAGGCACCCCTGGGTTGCGGTCGGGTCGGTTCTTCTGAATATCATCGGCCTTCTGATCATCTATCCCGTAAAAGCCGGAACCGTGGATACCTCAAAGCTCTTTGATCCGCAGCTTTTCATCGGAATCTTTATCATGGGCACCGGTTATGTCGGCATCCTGCAGGTCACAAAGGTCTGGACCAAGCAGCTCTATCCTGAGAATGCGAAAGGCCAGTTTGAAGGCATCTGGACCCTGTTTTTCGTGCTGATCCCGATGGTTGCGGGCGCTTTGATCGGCGAAACGGTTGTCAAAACCAGCGGCCAGACTTTTATCAACCAGACCAGCGGCCAGACTGAATACATCCCGACGAGCAATATCTACCTTGTCGGGGCCTGTGTCGTAGTCTTCACGCTGATTCCGCTGTTCTTTGCCTGGAAGAGTTTCCGGAAACGGAATGCGGAAACGTAAATGACGGGAGGTACGGCACTGCAAGGGTGGCAGGCACAGATCAGATCCCGGCTTTTTACCCTTTTGGATCCCCTTTGGTGAGCATATTCCAGGTGAGGAACGGATAATTCACATATCCCATCTTCGTGGCTTTCTCCCGGATGCAGAGAACATCCGTGAGAAGGCCCTTTTTTGCGGGAAGCCACAGAGGAAGCCCGTCTCCGTTCGGATCGCCGGTACGGGAGAAGTTCGCAAGATAAGAGGCCATTTCATGAGCGGCTTCATAGTCCCGCGCTCCGTACGGCCGCCAGCTCGTATCAAGGGTCTCGAACATATACCTAAGGTCCGCGGAGTGGAAGGCCCGGTTCTGATCCCCCGGGGCATCGAGATCGAAATAATAAATATACGCTCCGTTGTCCTTTCCGAAACGGTTTCCGATCTTTGCCATCAGAGGGGCGTACATATCATTATTGGTGTATCCGATCAGGTAGGGGATCGGCAGCGGACTATGGATCAGTTCATCCACGAGGCCGGGCAGAAGCTTCCCGTCGATGACGGGCATCGTATTGTACACGGAATCCTTCCGCTCGGTTCTGATCTTTTCGACAGCATCAAAAAGAGCGGACAGCGGCGCACTCCGGAACTCCTCAAAGCTTCCGCAGCCCGCATCCTTCATGAACTGCAGCCAGTATTCATGCGTTTTCTCTGCCGGCCTCGGAAGCGCGAAGCGCGGGAACATTCCGCCGCCGGACATCATCGCTGCCTTCTGGAACAGCCCTCGATTTTCCGGATTCAGGCAGAGGTACTGGATCGAAATCGCGCCGGCGCTCTGCCCAAGAAGCGTGATATTCTCGGGATCGCCGCCGAATTCCGCGATATGATGCTTCACCCAGCGGATGGCCGTAAGCTGGTCGTCGAGCCCGAAATTTCCGTCCCTTCCGGTCCGTTTTGGAATCTCCTCATGTGTGAAATACCCGAGCACGCCGACCCGGTAATTGATAAAAACCGTAATAATTCCGCGCGCCGCCAGCCCCGATCCGTCAAAGGGGCTTTCGGCATTCAGCCCCGAATCAAAGCCGCCTCCGTGGATGAAAATGATAACGGGACAGTTTTCGGGGTTTTCCGGCGTGAAAATGTTGAGGTTGAGGCAGTCTTCATCGTACGAAAATTCGGCGCCTTCCCGGTATTCTTTTTTGTAAAACCTTCTCGTCGGGTTCTCTAAGTGTTCATGAACCGCCCGGTTCTGCGGACAGCCCGGCCCGAACGCGCGGGCATCGAGAACACTTTCGAAATGATCCACGGGTTTTGCGTATTCGAAGCGCCCGGCATGCGCGTAGGGAATCCCCAGAAAATGCCTTCCCCGATCCCTTATTCCGCGGATTGTTCCGAATGATCCCTGAATGACGGCTTCCTTCATCGGTTCCCTTCCTTGACTGGACAGCTGAAATCCCGGCTTCTTTTCTCAGTGAACGACAATCCGGTTCATTCCCGGGCTCAGCAGGTATTTCTTTCTCTCTTCATATCTGATATCAGTGCATTCGTCCCCTTCCGAACCGGAGCCTGAAACAGCTAAAAGCACAGCCTTCCCGCCTTCGGGAACGTCTATTTCATATACGGTTTCGCCGGGCTTCTGCTCCCAGCGGACCCGATAGGAAAGTCCGCAAAACACAGCGGATCCTTCTGCCCAGCTGATCACGCCGTCCGGATCCGGCATCGGCGAAAACACAGGACCTTCTTCTGAGATCTGATCCGGGAAACCGAGCATCCGCCCGAGAATCCAGCCCGCAACCGCGCCGAAGGAGTAGTGGTTGAAGGAATTCATCGAGTTGTTGCCGCCGAAGCCCCGCTCGAGTGTGAAGGAATCCAGTCTTTCCCAGATCGTGGTCGCCCCCTGCTTTACGGGGTACAGCCAGGAGGGGTACTCTGCCTGGCGAAGCATCCGGAAGGCGAGCCGATCCATTCCGGCATCGGAAAGCGCCGGAAGGATCCAGGCAGTACCGATAAATCCGGTCATGAGGCTGTAAGGAGGCCGGACTGCGCCGGTATCATCGATGTTTTCCCGCATGACGGCCTCGCGCAGGTACTCCCGGGCTTTTTCTGCAGCTTCGGGTTCGAATACGCCGAGCGCAAGCGGTACGGCATAGGAAGTCTGGGTGTCGATGAGATACCGGCCGCTTCCGGTTTTTTTCGGGAGTGCTTCCTCGGGAATCGGCGAGGGCATTCCGAAAGACATTCCCTTGCCTGTCGCCGCATCCTCCGAGGAAAATACCGTCCGCAGCGTCTCCGGATCCAGGAAGACTTCATGGAAGGCGCTTCTTGCGCGCAAATAGTCTTCCCGGAATTCATTTGCGGTTTCCGGCCGTCCGAGGATATTTGCAGCGCGGATCAGGATATCAAGGTCATAAACATAGTAGCACTGCCACAGAAGCGCCGGTTCGTTCTTCCGGTTTTCCGGCCCGAGCCAGTCTCCGAGAGGACCCTCGTCCACGATGCCGCGCGCAGAAAGACGCGTTTTCAGGTAGCGCATATAGCGGCACATCGAATCAAAATGATCCGAAAGGACCGCGGTGTCGCCGGTTCTTTTATATAGCTCCCAGGGGATTGTAATCCCTGCACTTCCCCAGAGGACGCCGCCGAAGCCGCCGCCTAAGGGGGCAATATCCGGGAAGCGGCCCGAAGGATCCTGCACATCCCGAAGCGCCTGAAGCTGCTTTTCCAGGAATTTCACACAGTCTGCCATCCGGAGCGCTGTCGGGGCAAAAACCGAAATATCTCCGCTCCAGCCCATGCGTTCGTTTCGCTGCGGGCAGTCGGTCGGGATCGAGATGAAATTGTCGCGAAGCGACCAGGTGACATTTTCAAAAAGACGGCTGATCAGTGGATCTGAGCAGCGGAATTCCGAAGTGACGTTTACAGAACTCAGCGCGATCGAGCGTACGCTTTCAAGCGGCAGGGGACCGTCTGTCCCGGTGATTTCCATATAGCGGTAGCCGTGCTGGGTAAAATGCGGACAGAAAGTCTGGAAACCGTCCTTCAGGATCACGGTATCCTGCGCCAGGGCGCCGCGGATATTTTCGAGCATCAGCATGCCGGCGTTTTCCGCATATTCGGGCATATCGGGGTAGAGAATCTCGGCGAAGCGAAGCGTGACTTTCTGCCCGCTGATTCCTTCAAAATCCACTTCCGGGACACCCGCGATATTCTGGCCGAAATCATAGATATAGACGCCCGGCCGCGGCTCGGAGGTGGACTTTGCGGTAAGGCGTTCGATCACTTGGACGCCCCGTGCCGGGTCCGGAAGCAGTTTGAAGTCATCATAATACAGGCTGTCTTTTCTGCCGAAAGGCATCCGGATCGTTTCACCGATAAAGCAGTTTTCATCGGAAAGCGGAATTTCCACTGCCGCTTCCCAGGTGATGTCTTCTTCCTTTCGGAAATCATAGTATTCCCCCTGGAACAGGCTCCCATAGCGGACCGGCCCGTCCTGGCTTGCGAGGAAGCTGTCCGGATTCGTGACGATCCGCGCCTCGCTGCCGTCCTCGTACCGGATCAGAAGTGCGCCGAGGAAACTCAGACGGTCGCCGAAATAGTTCCAGTTTTCTCCTTCGAAACTGATCGCGCCGCTCCACCAGCCTTCGGCAAGATCAATCATCCAGACATTCTTTCCCGGCTTTAAGAGCGCGGCAACGTCATATTCCTGGTAATAATGCGTTTTGTTATACTGACTCAGGCCTGGCGCAAACCAGTCTTCGCCGGCTTTTTTGCCGTTCAGCGTGACTTCATAGATGCCGCGCGCAGTGGCGAAGAGCCGTGCTTCCGAAACCGGCTTATCCAGGGTAAACTCTGTTCGGAGCATCGTCATGCCGCCGTAAGAGGGATCCCACAGCTTCAGAAATCCGTCTGCCTCACCCGAAAACGATTCTCCGCTTTCAAACGCGGCATACAGCAGGCTTTCCGGCTTCCGGTAATTTCGGATTTCAAGTCCCGAAAACTCGGCTTCCTCTTCCGGTTCCAGCTTCAGGCCGATATCGCAGAGAAGCGGGAAGCAGATATAGTTGTTTCCGGCGCCGACCGGATTCAGGTTCCAGACGTTTCCGGCAAAAGGACGCGAGGCTTTCGAGAGAAGCAGCCCGTCGAAATGTACTTCGATTTCACCGTAGACACATTTAATGCTGATTACATGCGCGTCATGTGCGTTTTTCTGGTTCAGGATGTCATCCGGGAGCTCTGCCGAATGCAGGAGCGTCATGCCGCTTTCGTCATTTTTATATCCTGTACGGAGTACCCGGAATTCGGCCGGTTTTCCCAAATCAAGCGGTGTGATGTCAAGCTGAAGTTCGATATAGCTCTGGTCTTTTCCGAATTCCGCACCCTGGATGTTTTTATCTCGGTCCATGAGCCGCGAATCGTTTCCGCCGAACAGGAATGAGGCGCGGGAAGATCCGGGCAGAATCCGGAGAAGATACCGGAACTGGAAGACGGACATCATATGTGCCTGCAGCATGCGCTTTTCGGCACCGATCCAGCAGGCGTTTTGGAATGTTTTTTCGCTCATATTTCTCCTTTCCGGCCCTTGGCCTCTGACGGTATCATACCAGATGAATCACCGGAGTGTCAAGAAGATCAGACGCACATCCCAGACTGCCGAAACTTCCGTGCGGCACTGCAATAATTCCTTGCCTATGAGGACCGAAAGACTATTGACGGAGCCTTCGCAATAGAGTAAACTTAACATAGATAATAACGTATTTAAAACGCCGCCGAAGAGCAGGCGGAGGAAAGGGGAAACAGTATGACGAAAGAAGAAATCCTGAACAATCAGGCGCTGTACCAGCAGGCGCTCTATTTCAGCCCGCTGAACAGAAAACCGGTGTTTAAGGACTACAACCATATCCATTATATTCCGGAGAAACAGGGCGTAAAGGTTCTGGACTTCGGGAAGGTGGAATTCAATTTCTATGATCCGAACGTGAAAAAGGTCACGGTAAAGGGCTGGGGCGGCTCGATGCCGAAAGAGTACGAGCTTCAGCCGCTCGGGGACGGATATTTCACGGCAGTCGCGGACGACATCAATCCGGGCTTCCACTACTGCGATTTCTATGCGGACGGCGTGCGGACGCTGAATACGCTTGCGTCGGTTGGTTTCGGCGGCTTTC
The DNA here is from genome assembly GCA_017543275.1 of Lachnospiraceae bacterium. Taxonomy (GTDB): domain Bacteria; phylum Bacillota; class Clostridia; order Lachnospirales; family Lachnospiraceae; genus UBA1267. The sequence goes on from JAFYGJ010000083.1 coordinate 19,024, forward strand.
GGCCCTGCAACTATTTCGAAATGCCCTCCGAAGACGACGATTTCTGGATGCTGCAGGATGTCCCGCACGGTGAAATTCACATGCTGCAATACCCCTGCACGATGACCGGACTGACCCGGGTCTGCTATGTCTATACGCCGCCGAAATACGACGAAGAGCCGGAAAAGCGCTACCCGGTGCTCTATATCCAGCACGGCGGCGGCGAGAATGAAGTCGGCTGGCTCTGGCAGGGCAAGATCAACTATATCGCGGACAATCTGATCGCGGAAGGAAAGATCGCGGAGATGATTATCGTCATGAACGACGGTTATGCCTTCCATCCGGACGGTTCCGGCAACCCGGCGATGGGCGACATTGACGAAGTCCTGGTCCAGGACTGCATTCCCTTTATCGACAGGAGGTTCCGCACCATTCCGGACAAGCACGCGCGTGCGATGGCCGGGCTTTCGATGGGCGCGATGCAGTCGAATTACGGCGTGTTCCGGAACCCCGAGACATTCACAAATGTCGGCATTTTCTCGGGCGGTTTCCGGCTAACGGGAGACGGATTCGATCTGACGGATGTTTTTGAAGATCCGGAGAAGTTCAAAGAGCGTTTCGATGTCGTCTTTGTTTCTGCCGGTGAGGGCGAGCAGCCGATGTGCGGCGAGCTTCGCGAGACGATCAAAGGCATGAATGAGCGCGGAATCCCGGTGCATTTCTATTCCTGCTGGGGCTTCCACGAGTGGGAGCCGTGGCGGCTTGCGGCGCGGGAGTTCATGCAGCTGCTGTTTAAATAAAAACATCGAAAACGTGAAGGGGAATCAATATGAAGGATTTTACGAAATTAGACAAACTGCTGCAGGATTTTGCGGACAACAGTGTTCCGGGCTGCAGCTGCTCCATTATGCAGGGGGATGAGTTCCTGTATGAAGGCACCGCGGGCTATGCGGATATCGAATCCGGGAAGCCCGTGAATAAGCATTCGATGTACCGCCAGGCTTCGACGACGAAGCTTTTCACCTATGCGATCGTCGGTATGCTCTATGAGGAGGGGAAATTCCTCTTCTCCGATCCGATCGGAGAATATCTTCCCGAGTGGAAGAACACGAAAAAATACATGATGCGCCCGGACGGATCGATCGATGCGGTCCCCGTGGAACATCCGATCACCATCCGGAATGCGGTTGCGATGATGTGCGGCCTGCCGTACTGCATGGCGCCGGCGCCGAACGCGACGACTCCGACCCTTCAGGCCATGAGCCGCCAGATAGAGGAACTTCTGAAGAACGGTGTTCCGAATCTTCGGGACGAAGTGCGCGTGATGGCGGAAGTGCCGGTTATGTTTGAGCCGGGCTCGCACTGGCTCTACGGTTTCGGCTCTGAAATCACCGGTGCGCTTGTCGAGACCTGGACGGGAAAGCCGCTTCGGGAAGTCATGAAGGAACGCATTATTGAGCCGTTGGAACTGGAAGACACCGATACCTTTATCACGGACAAAAACAGGGACCAGATTGTGACAAATTATGGCAAGAAGGATGGGAAACTGTTCCCCGCAGCGGACGGAATGGACGCCAACATCGATCCCGCGCGTTCTCCTGTCGGCGCGCGGCCGAATTTACTTGTTTCCGCGAGTGATTTTGCAGTTTTCATGCAGATGCTCGCAAACGGAGGAACCTATAAGGGACGGAAGCTCCTCGGCGAGGGAACCGTGGCGATGCTGCACGAAAACCAGCTCAATGAGGTGCAGCTTCAGGATTTCACAAACGACTACCTCGCAGGCTATGGCTACGGTCTCGGTTTCCGGACACTGATGACGCAGAAATACGGCCATAACGGGCATCTCGGCGCTTTCGGCTGGACCGGCGGATCCGGCATCTGGGTCGAAGCGGACCCGGTTGCGAAGCTTTCGATTGCCTACATGCACAACATGATGCCCAATGAGGAACTGTACCACCATCACAGGGTGCGTTCTGTGGCATACGGAATTGTACTGTAAAAGTTAAGCCTTATCCCGCGTGATGGCGAGGGATTCCATGAAAGGAGGGCCTACGCAAATGAAGAAGAAATACAAATGCCCGTACTGCGGATTTGCGCTGACCGGAAAGGAAAATCAGTGTCCGAACTGCAGGAATACATTGACACCGGCAGTTGCACCGGACCCGGAGCGGAAGAAAAAAGCACTGATCACGCTGGGAATTGTTCTCGGCAGCCTTCTTGTGCTGACAATCCTTGCGCTCTGGTACTTCCGTGTCTGGCCCTTCCGGCCGAGGCTGGACAACGCCGCGATCACTGCCGAAATCGGAAGTCCGGAGGATTTTCTGAACCTGACGGAGATCCCGGCACCATCAGACGAACAGATGGCAGCGCTTTCGAAGTATGTGGAAAAGCTTGAGGTGCAGCAGAAGCACCGGCTGGATATCACGGACCGGAGAGGCGCGAAGAAGATTCAGATTCTGACTGCTGCGCTTTCGCAGGACGATCCGGACATCGAGCAGCTGATCAAGGACCTCGGCGGGAAAATCACTTACGAGTCGGGAAAGACCGGTGAAACAGAGTCGAAAGTACCCGCTGTATTTCTGCACTTGCCGCAGTCTCCATTCTCCGGCACACGCCTTACGGGAACCACGGCTGTGATCGGACTCCCGGCGCTGTTCTACAGCGAAGCGGATTCGGACGGGGATGCTGAAAGTACGGACGAAGAAGCGAATCCGGAAGGCGAATCGGAGGAGTCAGTGGTTCCGGAAGACGTTGAAACCGAGGGCGAAGGCTCGGATGAGGGGTTTGTCACAACACTTCCGGCGGAACAGCTGCACAGCGCCCGCATCAGAGTGGGCCTGAGCAAAGACATACTGATCTGTCCCGCCTGCCGTCATGAAAATCCGAAAGACGCGGTGGTATGCGAAAAGTGCGGCGCAAAACTGCAGTCTGCGCCGAATTATGTTGAAACCGATCCGATCGAGCCGGAACCGCAGGTGACCGCCGGCGGCGGGATGAGTGAGGAACAGCGCGAGGCGCTGATGCTTTCAAACCTTTCGAATGTCCTCCTGATGTCGAACCGTTCGACGCTCTCCTTCTACATGGCATGTCTTGCCTGCGAGGAAGATCCGCAGAGTGTCAGCGCGGTTGTTTCTCTGGTGACGCATCTTCGGATGCACGGGTATCTTGAAGAGGCGCTGGATGTCTGTGTAATCGGCCTTCAGATGGATCCGCAGCGTGAGGAGCTGTATATTCATGCGGGCAATATCTATATCCAGCTGGACAACCCGGATGCGGCACTCGGCTATTTCAACCGCTGCCTGACAAACTGCGGTTTCAGCGGTCAGGCTTATCAGGGCATGATGGCAGCTTACCTGCAGCAGAATAACTACACCGAGGCATTCCGCTGCATGATCGAAGGCGCCAGAGACGGCTATGTTTCAGGCATCCGGCTTGTTTACGATATGCTGAAGCTTCGCGGTGACTACTGGGAAATCGCAGGATCCGTGTTTAAGAATTATACAGTCCGTACGCTGATGGATTTCTCCGTGAACCGTTCAGGCTTTAATCCCGGACGGGAACTGGAGGGAAAGGTCGTGGACATCGGAGCCTGCGACATCCCTTCGTCACCGGAGGACTGGGTCGCTTCCGCAGAGTCCATGCTCAAATCCGGCCAGAAATATGCACAGGATATGCTTGTATATTACAAAGAGGATATTCAGGAAATCGCTGAGATCTACAACATCCTGCTGAATGCGCAGGACCTGAAGGATCTGGCGGCCGGCTTCCTGAAAGCTTTCGGTGATAAGTACAGCAAGGAAAAACTGACTGAGGCCGAGCGCGTGATTTCCTATGAACAGGAGATTTTCTGACTGGATATTCTCGATGACTACCGGGAGTGGAAGGTCAAGGACATCCGGGACAAGGTCGAAAAGGATCTGGACGGATCCGACATGGAGCAGCTTTTCCAGATGATGGGCAATATCCTGGAAGAGAACAAAGCCTTTCTGGAAGCGCACGACAGTGAGTCGCTGGAGGATATTGCTGCCGTGCTGTCATGGTTCCTTGTACGTGTGGAAGATAATGCGTCCATTGCTTTCACTTCGGACCAGTCCGCTGTGATCGTCTCGAAAATCAAGAATGCGCTCCGGCAGATGGGAAATGTCCGGAACCGCGCCTATCAGGAAATCGGTGAAGTGCTGCACGACTATTACATGTATTCCAACGCACTTCTTTCGATGGTTGCGGACAAGGAACTGTATCGGGAGTGGCGGCAGAAAATCGTACTGAATGTTGTGGGAGACCAGGCGGTCTGTATCGCAGAATGCTGCCTCTTGGCTTATGTCTGCCCGATTCTCGCCGAGCCCTACCTCATGATCGGCCAGCAGACTCACGAAGGCTTCTTAGAAGGCGGAATTACCGGCAAAATTCCGCGCTTCCCGAAGTTTATTATCAGCAACAAGCCCGTGCGCCCCTCGGCGGATATGAATACGGATGTGCTGATTCCGGATGTTTTCTCGATTTCAAGAAAGCTGCTCGGCCTGGATCAGCAGAGTTCCGAAGGAGAAAACCAGTATCCCGAGCTCACAAGGATCTGGGAAATGCACTGGATGGACACGCATCCCGGCGTACCCAAATCGGAAATGCCCGCAGCCCCGAATTTTAACGATTCCTACCAGCGGGAGAAGTTCTGGAACAGCATGAACCCGGCGGAGCGCGCACAGTATTCCGCAATCCTGGCAAACCCCGATGTGGTGAAACAATCTGTCCAGCTGGATATGTACTGCGGCAGAGGACAGACAGTCATGATGTTCAAGGAAGAAAAGATCGGACTGCTGAACGGATTCGGTGCAAACGCAGAAAGTGGTGATGTAAGCGTCGGTGTCGGTGCAGACGGATCGGCTTCAGTCAGTGCCGGCGCATTCGGAGTCGAGTCAAAACCGGACGGGACATTGGAGGGCTCTGTTAAGCTCGGCTCGATCGGTAAGGTGACTGTGGATTCCAATAAGAACATGAGGATTACCATGAAGGACAAGACGGGCATTAATCTCGGACTTGCCAAAACCGGACGCGATGTCTCTGCATATATCGGCAAAGACGGCGATGTAGGCGGCGTCGGGGTCGGCGGTACCCTATACGGCACCTACAGTCTTGCAAAAGGCCAGATGACCTCCGGCGGAATCAAATACAGTGCCGGTGCTGCTTTCTTCGGATTCATCGGTGCAGGACACGAAGAAAACTTCAATATTGTGCAGGGCATTTCCACCTCCAGTTATTACATCATCCTTGCCGGAAAGAAGCACAGCATCGTCTTCAAGAGTGACCTCTCTTACCTGAAGGATAAAGACAAGGTCGAGAAGAAAAACGTCCCGGGCCTCCAGGAATTCCACCGGTAATGAATGTCGCCTGTCAGGCGACCACCTGTCCTTTTGCTGTGCTATAATGAGTGCAGCAAAAAGAAAAGGAGGAACTTTAGCGATGAGAAATTATCATAGATTCAGCAGCATGAAGGAAGTGCAGGAAGCGCCGGCATACGGGTTCTTCTGCGCTCTCGGGTATTCCGAAACGCAGGCGGCGGTCCTGACAATGATCGACCTCGACAGCCCAAAGGGCGGTTTTCCGGCGATAGTCGACGCCTTTGACAGCAGGAAGAAAGAGGATACCAGAAGTTTTTCACAGTTCTTCTGCGACTATGTATTTGATGAGGCAAGGCTGAAAAAGGACGGCTTCATCACGGAACGCGAACGGATCGTGGAAGACGTGGAAGCCCCGGAATCCGGCGGATTCTTCGGCCGGGTATTCTCGAAAGCCGCGAATTCCGTGAGAAATATGAGTGTTTCCGCGCCGCGCGCCAAAAAAGGACTGCGTGCCGACGGCGGAATGGTCGCGGACGAGATGATGGTCATGCGGGAGCCTGCAGAAGCCAATATGGCCGGCGCAGTGCAGTTTCAGGCTATGGCCGCCCCAATGCCTTCGCAGGCAATGGGGATGGGAATGATGGCCGATGCGGAAGAGGCAGGCGCGATTGAAATTCCGGCTCCGGCTGTCAGCATCGAGGATATCCGTACCGACAGCTATGAAACGATAGAGGAGAAGGGATTCAAGGATGTCAGCGTTTCCCCGACCTCCACATTCCGCACGACCTACAATACGGCTGCGGCGTCCGTCCTTCTGTCGAACATCCGCCGTGGTTCGAACACCCGTGAATCCATGGTCCGGACAGAGGAGCTTCTGAACTACCTGAGCTATGAACTCAAAAAGCCCGAGCAGGAGATGTTTGAAGTCACGAAAGAACTCGGCACCATCGACGGGAAGACGATGCTTTTCCTTGGCATCCAGGGGAAGAAGACCCTTCCGTCCCGCCAGAACATCTGCTTCCTTCTGGATGTTTCCGGCAGCATGAGCTCCCGCTCGGAGCAGATGGTTATGTCGATTTTCGCGGTTCTTTCCAAAATGAACGACGGCGATATGTTCAGCCTTGTGACCTATTCCAGCAACGATCATGTGGTCGTGAACGGCCTGAAGCTTCGAAAAGAGCAGGACATCGAGGAACTTCTGTATACGGTTGTGAAGGATGTCTACATTTACGGCGCAACCTACGGGTCGGCCGGCATCGCAAAAGCCTACGAGATTATTGAGAAAAACAAGATCGAAGACGGCGTGAACCGCGTGATTATCCTGACGGACGGCGACCTGAATTTCGGCATCACCGACAAGGACGGGCTGAAGGGGCTGATCGAAAAGAAAAAGCTTTCGGGCGCGTATTTCTCCGCAATCGGCACCGGCATTTTCAACCTGAAGGATGACAAACTGGAAGCACTTGCGAAAAACGGCAACGGCAACTACTTCGTCGTGAATGCCCAGAGCGATATCGAGAAGAACATTGTCGCAAACTACGAATCGCTGGTTTATCCGATTGCGAAAAATGTCAAGGCGCAGGTCGAATTCAACCCCGGGAAGGTTGAGGCATATAAACTGATCGGCTATGAAAACCGCATGCTTTCCCACGAGGATTTCCGGGACGATACGGTGATTGCGGAGCCTTTCGGGTCCGGCTCCTACTGCATCGCGCTTTATGAACTGAAGCTTCGCGAAGGGAAAGAAGTGAAGAGCGGCCTGAAATACCAGGAGACCGTCGTCCGGGAGAGTGAGGAGCTTGCAACGATTTCCCTGCGCTATGAGGACATCGAAGGCGATGGCTTCCACGAGCTGTCCTTCCCGGTCGAGTCGGATCTTCCGATGACGGACAATCTGAAAAAGGCCGCCGAATGTGCGGCAATTGCGGAGAAGCTCCGTGACGAAAATGCGGACGATCTTTCGAAGAACCGCCTGAGAAAGCTCCTTGAAAGTTAAGAAAATTTGGACTATAATCCGCTTAACCGGTTCCGGCCGGTTAAGCGGATCTTTTTTTGGGAGCAGTTATGATTTACCTCGACTATGCGGCATCCTCGCCGGTCCTTCCGGAAGCGGCGGAGGCAGCCCGATTCTATATGACAGAAGAATATGCGAATCCTTCCTCGATTCATCAGGCGGCCGAAAAGAGCCGGGATGTGATCGGTCGCTGCCGCCGGAAGATCGCGGAAATGCTTGGTTGCACACCTTCCGAGATCCTCTTTACATCCGGCGGGACGGAGAGCAATAACCTCGCGGTGTTCGGTGCGGGAGCCGGGAAGATTCGTCATATCATCACGACTGCGATAGAGCATCAGTCGGTGCTTCGGGCAGCAAAAGCCTGGGAAGCGGCGGAGACAGGGCGAAAGCTCACAATCATGAAACCGGACCGGTTTGGAATGGTATCGGCAGAGCAGGTGGATGAGGCCATTCATGACCTCCCTGCATCAGAAACCCTCGTTTCTGTCATGACCGCAAACAACGAACTCGGTACGATCCAACCCATCCGGGAAATCGGTGCCGTATGCAAAAAGTACGGAGTGCTTTTCCATACTGATGCCGTGCAGGCCTTCGGACACATCCCGATCGATGTCGGAACATCCGGGATCGATTATCTCTCCGGGTCCGGACACAAATTCGGTGCGCCGAAGGGCGTCGGATTCCTCTATCAGGCAAAAGACGCGCCGCTTCGCCCGCTTTTTTACGGAGGCGGACAGGAGCGGGGCCTTCGCTCCGGAACGCTGAACACACCCGGGATTGCGGGGCAACTTTTTGCAGCAGAGTACGCGGAACAGCATATGGCAGCGTCAGCGTTCAGGATTTCTGCGCTTCGGGACCGTTTTCGGGAAGAAATCCTGGCCGCACTCCCGGACACCGTTGAAAACAGCTGCAGCAGAACGAAAAACTGCCTTCCGGGCCATTTGAACCTGAGCTTCCCGGGCATCGAAGCGGAAACGCTTTTAATTCATCTCGACCTGCAGGGGGTCGCCGTCTCCGCCGGTTCCGCCTGCGCCTCCGGTTCTCTTGAACCATCCCACGTCCTGATGGCGCTTCCCGGTATGACGGTGGAGCGCGCAAACGCTTCTCTCCGCTTCAGTTTCGGTGAGTTCACGACCGAAGCAGAGTGCAATACGGCGGCAGAAATCCTCATCGCAAGCGTCCGGAAACTTCGGAATCTTCGGTATGGGAAATAACCCAGCGATCCCGGGGCATCGCGATATCCTGTGGGGCCGGTACAGCGCGGAGAATATCTTCTGTCGAGGAGACCTGGAACCGTCTTCGGGACGGAAGATCTTTCCGCGCTGTGCCGGCCCCGGGCTTTTCTCGACAGCTGCGCCGGCCCTGTAATTATTCATTGCGAAAACCCGGGTTTGGTGTTATACTGAGAATGACGCAGTATGGGCGTCAAAAAGGACTGTTCATTTTGGTGCACGGAAAGAGAATTGTATGAATTATATCTGTCTCGACCTGGAGTGGAACCAGGCCGCCTACAAAATCGATGAGGAAGAGGAACTGCCTTTTGAGATCATCGAAATCGGCGCGGTGAAGATTGACCGGAACATGAAGCCTGTGGGCGAATTCCAGCGCCTGATCCGGCCTCAGGTTTATCCCTTTCTTCTGAGAAGGACGAAAGAAATCACGGGCTGGACGGACCGGGATCTCGACGAAAAGGGAATCTACTTCGAGGATGCCTGCGAGGAATTCCTGGACTGGTGCGGGAAGGACTACATTTTCTGCATCTGGGGCTCCTCGGACCTGACGCAGCTGGAGCGGAACATGTCGTATTTCGACATCAAAATCCCCTGGAAGTATCCGCTGAAATATCTCGATGTGCAGAAGCTTTATGCGCTGCAGGAGAATGAAGGCAAGACCCGCCACGCGCTGGAATATGTGATCGAAAAGTACGAAATTCCGGCAGAGGGGAAGTTCCACCACGCTTTTGACGATGCAAAATACACCGGAATGGTGCTGCAGCGGATCAACCTCAAGGAGTACGAATCCTATTTCTCCATTGACTATTACCGGGTGCCGAAGAACCGTTTTGAGGAAACCACCTTCGATTTTGATACCTACAGCAAATACGTGTCGCGTGCCTTCAATCTCAAGGAAGAGCTGCTGGAAAACAAAAAGCTTCTGGAGCTTCCCTGCTTTGTCTGCGGACGCGCGATGAAAAAGACCGTGAACTGGTTCTCAGACGGCGGCAGACAGTACCTTGCGCTTGCACAGTGCCCGAAGCACGGGCTCATGAAAGGCAAGATCCGCGTGAAGCAGACCGAGGATCATACGGGATTCTTCGGCGTTCGGACCATCAAGCCCTGCAGCGAAGAAATGCAGGAGCAGATCCTGCAGAAGAAGGAAAATGTAACGAAAAAGCGGCGGGAGCGCCGGAAGAAAGGATCCACTAAGAGTCATGACACAGAGGACTGATATCTACGACAGCCCGCTCTCGGGGCGCTACGCTTCCCGGGAAATGCAGGAGATTTTCTCCCAGGACCGGAAATTCACGACTTTCCGGAAACTCTGGGTGGCGCTTGCGGAGGCGGAGAACGAGCTGGGGCTTCCGGTGACGGAAGAGCAGATCGAGGAGCTTCGCGCGCATATTTACGACCTCAATCTTGATGTAGCGGCCGAGCGCGAGAAAGAAGTCCGCCACGACGTTATGGCGCAGGTCTATGCCTACGGGGTGCAGTGCCCGAAAGCAAAGGGCATAATTCACCTCGGCGCGACGAGCTGCTATGTCGGCGACAATACCGACCTGATTCTCATGCGCGACGGCCTTCGGCTCCTCCGGAAGAAAGTCATCGCCGTGATCGCACAGCTTGCGAAATTCGCGGAGGAGTACAAGGACCTTCCGACGCTCGGGTTCACACATTTCCAGGCGGCGCAGCCGACGACCGTCGGAAAGCGCGCAACACTGTGGATCCAGGACCTCGTGATGGACCTTGCGGATCTTGACTATGTGATCAATTCCCTTCGGCTTTTAGGGTCGAAGGGTACGACCGGCACGCAGGCTTCCTTCATGGAGCTTTTCGAGGGCGATTACAAAAAAGTAAAGAAGCTGGACGAGCTGATCGCGAAAAAGATGGATTTCCCGGGTGTCTATGCAGTTTCCGGGCAGACCTATTCGCGGAAAATCGACAGCCGGGTGCTCTCTGTCATCGCGGGAATTGCACAGTCCGCGCACAAGTTCTCGAACGACCTCCGGCTCCTGCAGCATAAAAAGGAGCTTGAGGAGCCTTTTGAAAAGGGCCAGATCGGGTCTTCCGCGATGGCATACAAACGGAACCCGATGCGTTCGGAGCGGATGGGAAGCCTCGCGGATTTCGTAATCTCCAACCTCATGAATCCGATGATCGTGAGCTCCACGCAGTGGCTGGAGCGGACGCTTGACGACTCCGCGAACAAGCGGCTTTCGGTTGCGGAAGGGTTCCTCGCCTGCGACGGGATCCTCGATCTGTATCTGAATATCACGGACGGCATGAAGGTTTATCCGAAGCAGATCGAGAGGCACCTGATGGAGGAACTTCCGTTCATGGCTACCGAGAATATCCTGATGGATGCGGTGAAGCGCGGCGGCGACCGGCAGGAGTTGCATGAGCGGATCCGCCGGCTCTCGATGGAGGCAGGAAGACGCGTGAAGGAAGAAGGTCTTGACAACAACCTGCTGCAGCTGATCGCGGAGGATCCGGCATTCGGTATCAGCCAGGAGGAAATCGATTCGCTTCTAAATCCGAAAAAGTATATCGGCGCCGCGGATCTTCAGACCGCGGAATTCCTGAAAAAAATTGTCCGCCCGATCCTTCGGGCAAATCCGGACGCGCTGTCTTTGACGGCGGAAATTACGGTATAAGGGAGACTGATTATGGCTATTCTTGTAACAGGCGGCGCCGGCTATATCGGCAGTCACACCGTTGTGGAACTTCAGAACCGCGGGTATGATGTCGTTGTTATCGACAATCTCAGCAATTCAAGCGCCAAAGTGCTTCCCCGCGTCGAAGCGATTACCGGGAAGAAAGTACCGTTCTATCTCACGGACATCCGCGACCGGATCGGCCTGGAAGAAGTTTTCGCAAAGGAACAGATTGACAGCGTGATTCATTTTGCGGGCTTAAAGGCCGTCGGCGAAAGCGTCCAGAAGCCCTGGGAATACTACGAAAACAACATCGGCGGAACGCTCGTGCTTTTAGATGTAATGCGCCGCCACGGCGTGAAGGACATCATTTTCAGCTCTTCTGCGACGGTTTACGGCGATCCGGAGGAGATTCCGGTGACCGAGAACTGCCCGAAAGGCCAGTGCACGAATCCCTACGGCTGGACCAAGTCGATGCTGGAGCAGATCCTTTCGGACATCCAGAAAGCGGACCCGGAGTGGAATGTGGTGCTCCTTCGCTACTTCAACCCGATCGGCGCACACGAAAGCGGCACAATCGGCGAGAATCCGAACGGAATCCCCAATAACCTGATGCCCTACATTACGCAGGTTGCAGTCGGAAAACGTGAAATCCTGAGCATTTTCGGAAACGATTACGATACGCCGGACGGCACCTGCATCCGCGACTATATTCATGTCGTGGATCTTGCGCTCGGCCATGTGGCGGCGATTCAGAAGCTTTCGGAGAACCCGGGGCTTTTCATCTGCAATCTCGGCACCGGCACCGGCTACAGTGTTCTCGATGTCGTAAATGCCTTCATGGAAGCAAATCATTTGACGATCCCTTATCGGTTTGCGCCGCGGCGCCCGGGCGACGTTCCGGTGAACTATTCGGATCCCTCGAAGGCATACCGCGAAATGGGATGGAAAACGCAGTTCGACCTTCGGAAGATGTGCGCAGATTCCTGGAACTGGCAGAAAAACAACCCGAACGGATACGGAGACTAAGGAAACACTGAATCAGTGTTTCCTGAGAGCCTCCGGCGGATGCACACGGATTCGCAAGGAAAAAGCTGCTTCGCAGCCGAATCCGGCGCCAGGGAAACGCTCTAATCAGCGTTTCCCTGAATAATAATACTTGATTTTCCCTGAAAACTGTGGTATATTTTTTAGGCTGTTTCGAAAACAGCAGGAGATCATGAAAGGCGGCGGGTTTTATGAGCCAGCAGAAAGTAAACCAGTACAAAGAATCCAAGAAGAACCGGAAAGAAGAGATCGCGAAGCAGAAACGGGCAGCAAAGATCCGTAAGATCGCTGTCTGGGCTGTGATTGCGCTTCTTGTTGTCGGCCTTGTGACCGGCATTGTGATTACGATTGTCAACCAGCAGAAGAAGAACGCGGAGAATGCGGCAAATATGTATGAGGAATCCGTATTCCTGCTGCAGGACTTTGCGGATATTGAAGGTACTGCGACCGAAGCGGAGACGGCTGCGCCTGAAGATGAGACGGCTGCACCCGAAGAAGAGGAAGTTCAGGATCAGAACGACTGATTATCCGGTATTTCATAAAAAGAGAAGAGACTGCCCGGATCTTCCAGAAAATCCGGGCAGTCTCTCTGTGCCTGTGAAAAGAGGAGCCCCCGAGTTGGTTAGGCTCGGGGGAATTATGAAAAACATTTAGAAAATCAACCACAAATGAAGAAGTTATCTCTGTTCTCGTTGAATACAGGATACGACATAAATATGAATAAAATATGAACGTCATAATAACAAACTGTAAATTCAGACAAAACGCTTCAAATATTACCCTGCATTTATAGACAGAATCGACAAAGGGAGAAACAAAGATGGCTAAACAGGTCTGGGAACCCTGCAGTATTTTATCGCCGGTGCCGGCGGTTCTCGTAACAGTCCGCGGAAAATCCGGGCAGGACAATGTGCTGACAATCGCCTGGTGCGGAACGGTCTGCTCTTCGCCTGCGATGGTATCAATCTCGGTAAGGAAAGAGCGCTTTTCCTATGAAATGCTCCGGGAAAGCGGCGAATTCGTGATCAACCTTGTCACAGAGGACCTTGTGCGTGCGGCGGACTACTGCGGCGTGCGTTCGGGGAAAACGGAAGACAAGTTCAGAACAGCGGGACTCACAAAAGCACCCGCATCGAAGGTGTCCGCACCGCTGATTTCGGAGAGTCCGGTCAATATCGAATGCCGCGTGACGGAAGTCCGGGAACTCGGCTCGCATGATCTGTTCCTTGCGGAAGTAGTCGCAGTTGATGTGGATGAAAAGCTTCTCGATCCGAAGGGCAGGCTCTCTCTGGAACAGGCGGGAGTTGTCGCCTATGCGCACGGACAGTACTTCCCACTCGGGGAGTCGATCGGGAGTTTTGGCTATTCTGTAAGGAAAAAAGCGTAATTCATTACGGCTTCCGGACGAATCCGTAACTTGATCGAAAAAAACTTCACAATTTTGTAACATTTCTCTTTACAGCGGGGAATCTTTGTGGTATATTAGGATTACTCCCCCGAAAAGAGGAAGATGATCCTGTACGGGGAACTGCTTTTCTTTCCCGCCGGTGCGGGACGATTGGAGCATAGAAGGATATGATGGAATTTGTAGTAAAAGGCGGTACGCCGCTTCACGGGGAAACAGCGATTGCCGGCGCGAAAAATGCAGCGCTCGGCTTACTCGCGGCTTCCATTATGGCGGACGAGGATGTATTTGTCCGCAATATTCCCGATGTGAGCGACGTCAATACGCTTCTGGAGGCGATCGCCGATACCGGTGCAAAGGTTAAACGCCTTTCGCGCCATGAGGTCCTGATGAACGGCCGATCCATTCGAAGCTACGTTGTCAACAACCGCTATATCCGCCGGATGCGCGCAGGCTATTACATGCTCGGGGCGCTCCTCGGGAAATATCACTATGCGGAGGTGGCGCTGCCCGGCGGATGCACGATCGGCAGCCGCCCGATCGACCAGCACCTGAAAGGATTTGAAGCGCTCGGCGCAAAGACCAGTATCAGAAACAGCATGGTGCTCGTGGAAGCTTCAGAACTTCAAGGGGCCAATATCTATTTCGATACGGTTACAGTCGGCGCAACGATTAATGTCATGATGGCCGCGGTTTACGCGAAAGGACGCACGGTCCTCGAGAACGCGGCGAGAGAGCCCCACGTCGTCGACGTTGCAAACTTCCTGAACAGCATGGGCGCCCGGATAAAGGGAGCGGGTACTGATGTGATCCGGATCGACGGAGTGGAAAAACTGCACGGAACCGATTATTCGGTCATCCCGGACCAGATCGAGGCCGGCACCTTTATGGCAGCCGCAGCCGCGACCCGGGGCAATGTACTTGTCAAAAACGTCATTCCGAAACATCTGGAATGCATCAGCCAGAAGCTCCGTGAAATCGGATGTGAGGTACAGGAGTACGACGATTCGGTACGGGTCATCGCAGAAAACCGTCCGCTTCGTTCGGCGAAAATCAAGACGCTGCCGTATCCCGGTTTCCCGACTGACATGCAGCCGCAGATCGCTGTCGTTCTTGCCACGGCAAACGGCACGAGCACGGTCAACGAAACGATTTTCGAAAACCGCTTCAAGTATGTCGATGAGCTGAACAGAATGGGCACACATATCTCCGTGGAAGGCAATATCGCGATCATTACCGGCGTACATGAACTCCGGGGCGCACAGCTTGTCGCGCCGGATCTTCGGGCCGGAGCAGCTCTGGTGATTGCAGCACTTGCGGCAGACGGGGAATCCGTCGTGGAGGAGATCAACTACATTCTCCGCGGCTACGAAGACTTTGTGGAAAAACTCCAGCTTTTAGGCGGAACGATCGGCATCGCCGATTCCGAAGAAGAAGCACGGAAGTTCTTCCTTCGGGCAGGAATGGTTTAACAGATTATTACGATGAATACAGCGCGGCCGCTTCGGCTTTCCGGAAGCGGCCGCTTTTTCCTGCAGAGCTTCATAAATATCCGACGAGTATCCGGCAAATGTACTCCTTATATTTATGCTGCCTCTTGATGCGGCGTTTTTTTCGAGGGGCTCCGCAGGCGTCCTCCGGGATTTTTCGTAAGGGGATGCTGACCGCTCTTTCTTCCTGATTTATGCTTTTCTCTGTGATGCAGGATCACAGCGCTTTTCCATTTACATACACCGTGAAAGCAGTCGGAAAACAATCGATGCGCTCTTTTTCGGGGTTCCATTTTCTCCCCCGGATGACAGGCGCCTGATTTGCAGAGATCTGGTACAGATGGGAATCTTTGTGTGATGCAATGATCCGGTATGCGTGCCAGAACCTTTCCCTGATCGGATCCCATTGGCGGCGAAATCAAATAAAAGCTTTGTTTCTTCACTCAAAAACCGTATCGGCACGGCTCGGCCTGCTTTGTTTTTCGCCGGGACGATTGATGCTGTAAGGCGAATGTAGCAGAGCTTTTTTGCAAAATCAAGAGCTTCGGGCCGAAAAACCGGAGGAAAATCAGAGGCCGCCGCATAACTCTATACAGACTGTAAAAGTAAACCCCGTAATACATACAATATGTGCACAGAATCCGCAAATACGGGATTCTGACAATTTCAGGGTAGACAAAACGCGAAAAATCGTCTATCATACTTGACATACTTTTCTGAAGAGGAGATAAGGATGCTGAACCTGAAAAACCGTGATTTTCTGACCCTTCTGGATTTTACACCGGAAGAAATTGGTTATCTTCTGGACCTTGCTGCAGATCTCAAGGCGAAAAAACACGCCGGGATCCCGCACGATATACTCCGCGGCAGAAATGTTGCCCTGATCTTCGAAAAAACCTCTACCCGCACGCGCTGCAGTTTTGAAGTGGCGGCACATGATTTGGGGATGGGCACGACTTTCCTGAACCCGCAGGATTCCCAGATCGGAAAAAAGGAGAGCATCGCCGACACCGCGCGGGTGCTTTCACGGATGTACGACGGCATCGAATACCGCGGCTTCGGACAGGAAATCGTGAACGCGCTCGCGAAATATTCGGACGGCCCAGTCTGGAACGGACTTACGAATGAATTCCACCCGACGCAGATGCTCGCGGACGCTCTGACGATCCGGGAGCGTTTCGGACGCCTTTCGGGCATTAAAATCGCCTATTTCGGCGATGCGCGCTACAACACCGGCGATTCCCTGATGGTGCTTTCGGCGAAGCTCGGCATGAATCTTGTGCTCTGTTCGAATCCGAAATATTTCCCGGACCCGTATCTTACGGCACACTGCCGCGAAATCGCACGGGACACCGGCGGCTCCATCACGCTTTCCGAGGATCCTTACGACGCCGCGTCGGGCGCGGATGTGCTTTACACGGATGTCTGGGTCTCAATGGGCGAGCCGCAGGAGGTCTGGGAGGAGCGGATCCGGGATCTTTCGCCGTACCGTGTCACGAAAGAGCTCCTGAAAGCCGCAGCAAAAGATGCAATCTTCCTGCACTGCCTGCCTTCCTTCCACGATCTCAATACGGGAATCGGCCGTGAGATCCACGAAAAGTTCGGCCTCACGGAAATGGAAGTCACGGATGAGGTCTTCGAATCCCCGCAGTCTCTCGTGTTTGAGGAGGCGGAAAACCGCATGCATACGATCAAGGCGGTGATGCTCGCGACGCTACAGTGAATTTATGAACGAAGCATGAACATTTCGTGAAATTTTTACTTGCACTATCAGACTCTGCGTGCTATAATAGTTCATTATCCGTGGAAAGGCACTTTACTGCACTAAAGTAATGCGCTGTTTTCGGATATCAATCCTGTGAACACCGGGTAAAACCCTTTGTTCAACAAAATAAAGAGGAGGAAACAAAATGAAGAAGTTTCTGGCTTTGATGCTGGCGGCTGCCCTGGTACTTTCTACCCTTGCTGCCTGCACCAACACCCCGGCTGAAACGACTCCTGAAGCCACCGAAGGTACAACCGAAAAGGCAACTGAGGCTGATACCACTGAAAAGGCAACAGAAGCCGACACAACCGAAACTGAAGCCGACGACGAAACCGCTGATGAAGGCGGCGAAGATGAAGGCGACGAAGAAGGCGATGACGAAGGCGACGAAGAAGAATTCGACGAAGAAGAGTACGACAAGATTTCTGATGAAGTCTACGAGAAAGTTCTCGGCGAATTCTACGCAACCTATCAGAACGCTATGGATCCCGAGCTTTCCGCTTCTGAATCCTGGGTTTACCAGGCAATTGCAGAGGCAAAGCTTCTCGAGTCCGGCGTGTTCATCCCGCTTTCCGCTGACGGCGGCAACTACGCGATCTCCCGTATCGTTCCGAGAACCGTAACGAATACTCCTTACGGCTACGACGATGAGAGATTCACCAAGGTCCTGATCACCAACGAAGAACCCTGGTCTGCTGCTGAGATTCAGGAAATGCGTGACAAGTGGGCAGAGCTTGCAGGTACCGGCACCTATCACGAATGGGCAAAACAGTACGTTGCCGACAAGGGACGTACCCTGAACGATACCTACAACCTTCTGTACACCTCCGATCCCAAGACTTGGGATATGTTTGCAACCAGCCGCGCAGCTGATTCTCAGTTCATCGCAAAGACCCTTGTCGGCCTTCTGCAGTATGATGAAGAAAACATTCAGCAGCCCGCTCTTGCAGAGGCGCTTCCGGAAGTTTCCGAGGATCGCCTGACCTATACTTTCAAGCTGAAACAGGGCGTGAAGTGGGTTGACTCTCAGGGCCGTGAGCTCGGTGAAGTCACCGCTCAGGACTTTGTAGATGGTCTTGAACATCTGCTGACAGCAGGCGGCGGCCTGGAGTCCCTGATCTTTGGCAAGGTCAAAGGCGCTCTGGAGTTCTATTCCGGCGAATGCGGAATCGAAGATGTAGGCGTTAAGGCTGTTGACAAGTATACTGTTGAGTATACACTCGAAGCTCCGTGCAACTACTTCCTGTCCATGTTCTCTTACAGCCTGTTCCTTCCCTTCTTCAAGGAATATGCTGATTCCCAGGGCGATGCTTACGGCACAGATCCCGACCACATCGCTTATAATGGACCGTATCTCTGCACCAACTGGACGCAGGAAAACAGCGTAATCTTCAAGGCGAACCCCGCTTATTACGATGCGGACTCGCTTGAAATCAAGAACATCAACTACTCCTTCAACGATGGTAATGATGTCCTTCGTGCTTACAACGAAACCGTTGCCGGTACGCTTCCGGGCACCGGCCTGAACACCTCCGCTGCAGCAGCTGCGAAGGACGACGGCAACCTCGAGAAGTACGGATACGAAGTTGTCGCAGGCGCTACCTCTTATGTAGGTTTCCTGAACGTCAACCGTATGCAGTTCGAGAACATCAACGACGGCGCTATCCCGAGCCCGCAGACCGAAGAAGACGCTGCAAGAACCAACCAGGCTCTTCAGAACCAGGCATTCCGTCAGGCTCTTCTGTACTCTCTTGACAGAGTCAACTACAACGGCCAGGTTGTCGGCGATGATCTTGCTGCTGTTTCTGTTACCAACTCTTATGTACCCGGCAACTTCGTACATCTTCAAGAGGATGTTACGGTTGAACTGGGCGGCGAAGAAGTAACCTTCAAGGCTGGCGATGCATACGGTGTTGTCCTTCAGGCAGCTCTGGATGCTGACAACATGGGTGTTAAGGTCTGGGATCCGACCCTTGACGGCGGTCTCGGCGCTTCCACCGGTTTCGACGGCTGGTTCAATCCTGAAAAGGCAGCTGAGAAGTTTGCTCAGGCTGTTGAAGAGCTTGCGGCTGAAGGTCTTGAGATCACAGCTGATGCTCCTATCCAGCTTGACCTTCCGACCTCTGTTCGTGAAGACTACCAGAACCGTTCTCAGGTCTTCAAGCAGGCTATTGAGAAGGCTTCTGACGGCCTTGTACAGGTGAACGTTGTACAGTGCGCTTCCAACGAAGAATGGTACTACGCTGGTTACTGGACAGATTATGGTTATGAAGCCAACTATGACATTTATGACCTGTCTGGCTGGGGCCCGGACTACCTGGATCCTTCGACATATCTTGACACCATGCTTCCGGACTATGACGGTTACATGGTCAAGTGCATTGGTATCTATTAATTTCGCAAGGATTGAAAGAAGAATCTTTTATCCTCAAAAGTTATTAGAGATTAAGGCAGTTTAGATGCCGCGGGGGGGATGAATGTCAGATTCATCCCCCTTGCGGATTGACAACACGAAATCAGCGCCGGAGAGATATATCTTTCCCCCGGGATTTAGAAAAGTGGGTTATTATGGTAAAATACTTATTCAAGCGTCTGCTGCGCGGACTGATCTCTGTACTGATTGTAGTCGCGATCGTCATGATCCTGATCTACTCTCTGATGAACCGGGATCTGGTGTTCTCTATGGACACTGTTTTATCGAAGCAGAATAACAATGCAAAAGTGACTTATAAGTATGCGCAGTGGGAGCGTTTCGGCTATCTGGATTATGTTCCGTACGCGGACTATATCAATGAGCTGTTTGAAGACGGTGAAATTGACGCTGAAACACGCGATAATGTCGTCAAGTTCGGAAGAAAAGCCAAGAACGATTCCGATGTCGTTGCGGAGTATGTTGCCAAATTTACCGAGTATTATGAATCCCGCGGCTATGAGGTGATTCGTCTGGATGCTGTGATGCAGGGCAAAAAGAAGGTGGCTAACGGCGGCCAGCAGGCGCTGTTTGCGACCAAGGATAAGACTCTTCTGAACCGGCTCGGTACTTATTTTAAGAATCTTGTCTCTGTCGACAATATTCACTATGTTGACGAAGACCTTGATATCGGAAAGCGCGGGCTGACTTTCACCTGGCGTGATCCGGCTTACGGCGGGGAGAAGTTCTCTCCGGCAATTATGGGAAACGGCACGAAATACAAATATCTGGTGTATTTCGACAGTAAGTTCCCCTTCTTCCATCAGAATCTGATTACGATCAATCTGGGCGTGTCTTATTCTGTCAACATGGGTGTCGACGTATTTGACACCATGACCAAGTCGCAGGGCTCTTACGTGCAGCGGGACGTTGTATACCCCTCAGGCGTAGAAGAGTTTTCTGCAGACGATCTGCACAGTGCGACTTATATGAAGGACTCCAGAGAAGCGAACAGCCTGAACAAGAAGTACTATGTCGATGACTATACTAACGTCATCACTTTCAAGAACGGCAGATCGAAGCTGGGCTATTCCTTCATTCTGGGTATTATTTCGAGTGCTCTCGCCTACTTCATTGGCGTTCCGGTCGGTATCGTCATGGCCAGAAGAAAAGACAAGCTTTTCGACCACATCGGTACCGTATATATTGTCTTCATTATTGCCGTACCGTCTCTTGCTTACATCTTCCTTGTGAAAGCGATCGGCTACGGTATCGGTCTTCCCACAGTTTTTGATCTGGAATCCCAGAGCAAACTGATGTATCTGCTTCCGATTGTGTCCCTGTCGTTGCCCTCCATCGCAAGTCTGATGCGTTGGCTGAGACGCTACATGATTGACCAGATGAATTCAGACTATGTCAAGTTCGCGCGTTCCGGCGGTTTGTCCGAGAATGAAATCTTTACAAAACATATTCTGAAAAATGCGATCATCCCGATCGTCCACGGTATTCCCGGAACGATCCTCTTTGCGATGACCGGTGCGATTATTACGGAGCGTGTGTACGTTGTTCCCGGTGCAGGTAATCTGCTGACAAAGGCCATCAACGCCTATGACAACAGCGTTATCGTCGGCGTGGTTCTATTCTATGCAATCCTGTCCGTGATTTCTGTGATCCTGGGAGACATCCTGATGTCGATTGTCGATCCGCGGATTTCCTTCACTTCGAAAGCGAGGTAATGGTTATGGCAGAGAATTTAGTCAATCTTGATGACCTTGGAATGACAGAAGAGGAACTTTTCCAGACTCAGAGTCATGACAATGTCGAATCTGAAAAGATTACCGCACCCCGCTATTCGTACTGGCGCTCGGTGTTCCGTGTTTTCTTCAAAAGGAAACTCAATATCGTGATTCTGGTACTGCTTCTTGTCATTATCATTTTCGCGTATATTTATCCGAGTTTTTCCGGATTTGACCGCTATGCGAATATTATGGATTCGTCGACCAAGCATCTAACGCCGGCGGCGGCAATCAAGCTGTATGGCTTCAACATCCACAACATTCTCGGCCGCGGCGGCTCTGGCGAATCCACCTTCGATTCCATGTGGGACGGCGCGCGGATTTCCATCTCACTGGCGCTTATCTGCGCGGCGATCAATATGACGATCGGCGTCCTGATCGGTGCTGTTTGGGGATTCAGCAAGAAAGTCGACATGGTCATGATGGAAGTCTACAACATCGTCGGCAACGTGCCCTATATTCTTGTTATCTCCGTCCTTGTACTGATCTTCAGTCCCAGCTTCTGGACGATGGTTTTTGCGATGACCGTGACCGGATGGCTTGCGATTGCGTACTTTATAAGAACACAGGTTATCATTATCCGGGACCGCGAGTATAATCTGGCGTCGAAATGCCTCGGAACATCCACTGTCAAGATTGCGTTGAAGAATATTCTTCCCTTCATGACCTCGGTTATCGTGACGCTTCTGGCATCGGAGATTCCGTCGTATATTTCTTCGGAGGTGTTCCTTTCCTATATTGGCATGGGTATGTCGGAGATTACCCTCGGCAAGTTGATTTTTAAAGCAGAGGGCGCTATGCTTACGCCCGGCTGGCAGTTTGAGTTCTGGAGCCCGGTTGCGATCGCTTCGATTATTACGATTGTGCTGTACGTTGCAGGACAGAGCCTCGGCGATGCATCAGATCCGAGAACTCATATGTAACAGGGGGGCGTGATGGAAGATAAGAAGGTTTTACTGTCTGTTAAAGATCTGGTCGTCAAGTTCCATGTCCGTGGCCGTATCCTTACGGCTATTCGGGGGATTTCGCTGGATATTTACGAAAATGAATCCATCGCCATCGTCGGTGAGTCCGGTTCCGGAAAGTCCGTTTTTACCAAGACTTTCGCGGGCATGCTCGATTCCAATGGCTTTATCGACGAGGGTCAGATCCTCTACAATGATCCGGATCTGGCGGAAACCTATGTCAATCTGACCGGGTTTGCGAAATCTCAGATCGAGAGTGCGAGGAAGAGTCTCGATGAGTATTCGAAGCTAGAAAACGGCGCGGCCACCTATCGTGAAATCAAGGCGCTTGAAAATGAGAAAAAGTCTAGGATGGAGCTGAACGAAGAAGAGCAGGAGGCAATTCAGGAGAAGCTGAATGACCTTCAGTATGAGCGTACCGAACTCTTCAATAAACGCCAGACCTTCAACCCCAAGACTGAGCGCAATCTGATCCGTGAAGCGACGCAGAAAATGCACGACTATGATGACCAGATTAAAAAGCTTCAACTTGACAAGAATGAGGCAATCAGGAAACATACGGAAGCCTATAAGGCAGACACCGAATTCCACAGCTATTATGACAAGAAGATGTCGGAGTTGCATGAAAAGTATAGCAAAGAAATCTCTGAACCGATTTCCGACAGGCAGAAAAAACGCAACGAGATTCTTGCGAAAGAGATGTACCTTTCGGGTGGACGCTATGGATTCTTCAAAACTCTGAAGCTGATGAGCGGACTGAGAAAAGCAATCAAGAAGGCGATGACCTTCGGTGTGGATCTCGATGACAACAGCGAGCGCGAGAAAGTATTTGACACAGTTGCTTTCTATGTAAAGTATGTCGATGAGACACCGGAGAAGCTGCACGGCTATGCAGTCCTGAATATTGCCAATATGAAGGAGTCTTCCGACTGGAACCAGATCCGCGGTACCAAGGTGGCAACGATCTTCCAGGATCCGATGACTTCCCTGAACCCGATTATCACGATCGGAAAGCAGATTACCTCGATTATTATCAAGCATCAGCACTGTTCGGAATCAGAAGCCCGTATAAAAGCAATGCAGCTGATGAAGAAGGTTGGCATCCCGAATGCGGAACACCGCTTCGACGATTATCCCTTCCAGTATTCCGGCGGCATGCGGCAGCGTATCGTTATCGCGATTGCGCTTTCCTGCCAGCCCAAGATTTTAATTTGCGACGAGCCGACGACCGCGCTGGATGTGACAATACAGGCCCAGATCCTGCAGCTACTGAAGGAACTGCAGAAGGAATTCGGCTACACGATCGTATTCATCACCCATGACCTCGGTGTCGTTGCAAATATTGCAGAGCGTGTGGCGGTGCTCTATGCCGGCCAGATCGTCGAAGTCGGTACGGTGGATGAGGTCTTCTATGACCCGCACCATCCTTATACTTGGGCGCTTCTGTCGTCTCTGCCGCAGCTTGCACAGCGAAATACGACCCTGTATTCGATTACCGGTACGCCGCCCTCGCTGTACAATAAGATTGTCGGTGATCCGTTTGCACCGCGCAATCCGTACTGCCTGAAGATCGATACGGTGAAAGAACCGCCGATGTTCAAGATTACGGATACGCATTACGCCAAGACCTGGCTGCTGGATCCGAGAGCGCCAAAGGTGGAGAAACCCGAAATTATCCGTGACATCCACGGCACCCTGATCAGGGCATTTAACATTTAAGGAGGGAACGACTGTGGCAGAGAAAAAATTTACCGAATCCAGTACAGCCGCTCACCTTCCTGAGAAAGGACCGGTTAATCCACAGAACGGCAAAGAGATTCTTCTGAGTCTCAGAAATGTTGATATTACATTCGGAAAAGGCGATTCCGCAGTAAAAGCGGTCAAGAACGCTTCTTTCGATATCTATAAGGGAGAGACCTTCTCGCTCGTCGGCGAGTCCGGTTCCGGCAAGACGACAATCGGCCGTGCCGTTATTCGCGTCAATCCCTGTGCAAACGGCGAGATCCTCTACAAGGGCGTCCGTATTTCGGGCAAAATCCCGCATTCTCTGGACCGTGAAGTTATCCGTAATATACAGATGATCTTCCAGGATCCCGCGGCTTCCCTGAATGAACGTGCGACCGTTGACTACATTATTTCCGAAGGCCTGTACAATTTCCATCTCTTCAAGGATGAGGCTGACCGTGTCGCGAAGGTCGAGAAGATGATCGAGGACGTCGGTTTGCTGCCAGAGCATCTGACCCGTTATCCGCACGAGTTTTCCGGAGGCCAGCGTCAGCGTATCGGCGTAGCGCGTGCAATGGTCATGGAGCCGGAGCTTGTCGTCGCGGATGAGCCGATTTCCGCGCTGGATGTGTCCATCCGCGCGCAGGTGCTGAATCTTTTGAACAAGTTCCAGGAAGAGAAGGGGCTGACCTATCTCTTTATCGCGCATGACCTGTCGATTGTCCGTTTCATTTCGGATAGAATCGGCGTCATTTACAAAGGCGATATCGTAGAAGTTGCGGAAGCGGAAGAGCTGTTCAACTTCCCGCTCCATCCTTATACTCGTTCGCTGATTTCGGCGGTTCCGCTTCCTGATCCGCAGCTTGAGAAGAATAAGGTGCTGTACACCTATGATCCTTCGATGCACGACTATTCTGAGGATAAGCCCGAAATGGTCGATATCGGACATGAACACTTTGTCTACGGCAATAAGAAGGAAATCGAGGAGTACAAGAAGATCCGCGAAACCAATGTCCCGATGAAGTCGATCACAATCCTCGGACCAAATGATCCGAGACCGGAGCGCACAGCGATTGATGACTCTTTAGATATGGCCGAGATTATTGATACGCCGGTTCACGACACCGGGTCTATTTGGCTGACGGTGCTGGGGTTCTTCCTTCCGATCATCGGGCTGGTCGGCTGGCTCCTGTTCAATAAGTTCCATTACCGCAGGAATGCAAAAAGACTCAAGACGGGCACGATCACAGGATTTATCGTGATCGCGGCGCTCATCGTGATATTCCTTCTCGCCCTGCTGTTCTCAATACTGTAAATCATGGCGAATCGTTACGCAAGAGAAAAAAGAACGCCCTATGTCAAGCCGGTCGAAAGGATCGAGCTTGATGAGAGCCACATTAAACGGAGAATCGTGCTGGCAGTCCTGTTCGCTGTAATAGGACTGGCAGCATTTTCCTATGCTATCATACAATTTCGGAAAGCCGAACCCAAATGGACTGAAATCGAGGTGGATGCTGCTTCAGGCGTAAATCTCAGCGTAGAGTTTACTCTCCGATATCATCTCGGACGAGGCACGATGAGTCCGACGGCGGAAAAAAAGCAGCTTGTAAATCTGTATTCGACCGAAATGTCCGAACTGTTCCAGTTGTACAGTGCGACGAAATTTGTGAATAATATCAACAACCTCTACGAAATCAACCGCAGACCCAACGAGGAGATCGAGGTGGACCCGCGGCTGTATCGAGCGCTGAAAGTATCCGCGGAGCAGGGAGGCCGTATCCTGTACTACGGACCATACTATGAATACTATAATTCCCTCTTCTTTGCGGGAGAGGATTATCTGGCGGAATATTTCGATCCGGCACGCTCCCGGGAAGCCGGAGAGTATTTTGAGGAACTGTCTCGCTTTATTCGCGACCCGGAAGCCGTCCGGATGGAGTTTCCGGCAGAGAATAAAGTGGTGCTTAGGATTTCCGATCAGTATCTAAGCTATGCAAAAGAAGCAGGAATCGAGGTCTTTGCCGATCTTTCCATGATGCAGAATGCTTTTGCGGCAGACGAGGTCTGTGAACGGTTCCGAAGCAGGGGCCTAATAAACGGATACCTGGTTTCTGATGACGGTTTTATTGTAAATCTGTGTTCTGATGCAGAAATGAATTTCGAGGAATATACTTATTCCGATGGAAAAGCCGCTGTCAGACAATCCTGGAGCTATACTGGGGCCAGGAATATTGTGACGCTCAGGAGTTTCCCGCTGAAAAAGGCGGATCTTGTACGCTGCTATGTCTATGAGGACGGTTCGTTAGTAAGCAGTTATATCAATGACCGCGGCCTGCAGGCATCCCGTTTTGATACCCTCTCTGCCTGGTCGGAAACAAAAGGGTGCGCGGAGATATTCTTCGCCCTGCTGCCGTACAAGACTGGAGAAAAGGGCGAGAAAAGCCTCGAAGAAGTTTCCGAAGAACTTTTGAAAGATGGTATCACAGTCTTTCAGTGAAGCATGAAACGAAGTCTGTATACAGGATAAGGGCAGAACAGCTGAAATGAAGAAACCAGCAATCATCCGAAATCAAATCACAGCACTCCTTCTGGGAGTGCTTTTGTGCTTCGCGGGGTGCGGGCTCACAGGAGCAGAGACAGAAGAGCGTACGGAAACATATTCAAGCGGACATGAGCTTTTAGATAGGGCGGGAGACCAGATGCCTGAAAAGAGTTCGGAAACGGAAACTGTTCCGCAGGCCTCAGAAAAGGATGATGTAAGGCTGGAAGAAAGAGGGACAGGAAAGGAAACTCCGGAGGAAGTGACGAAGGGCAGTATACAGGAAAACGGACCGGATTCAAACGATATGGAAAAGCGGATCGATGAGATGCTGCGGGAAATGCCACTAAGAGAAAGAATTACCCTCCTTCTCATGCCCGCGCTGAAGACTTGGAAGGAAGGCGGAATTCGTGCGGACTGCGGCGGACTGTCGGAAGAGCAGCTTCAACTGCTGCGGGAATATCATTTCGGCGGGATTATTCTTTTCGGAGAAAACTGCCTTTCTGCTCAGCAGACAAGGGCATTTACCGATACTGCTCAGCAGGCGAACCGGGAGGGCGGTGCAGTCTCCGGGCTTCTTATGGCGACGGACCAGGAAGGCGGTTATGTGACGCGGCTTGCCAAAGGAACCAGCATGCCCGGAAATATGGCGCTTGCAGCGACCGGGGATCCGGAGAATGCACGGATCGCGGCGGCCGTGATCGGGGAGGAACTTCATGCGCTCGGGATTCATCTCGACCTTGCGCCGAGCCTTGACGTGAACAGCAATCCCCAAAACCCGGTGATTGGCGTCCGGTCTTTTTCGGATGACCCGGATGTAGCCTCCGAGTTTGGAAAAGCCTTTATTGACGGTCTGCACGAGAGCGGGATAGGTGCTGTGGTCAAGCATTTCCCGGGACACGGGGATACGGCGGCAGACAGCCATTCGGGTCTTCCGGTTGTCACGAAGACGCTTCAGGAGCTTCGGGATTTTGAACTCCGGCCTTTTGCTGCAACTGTAGAGGATGCGGATGCCGTGATGACGGCGCATATCAGTTTTCCGAATATTGAGACGGAAACCGCCGTTTCCCGGTCGGACGGGCAAAAGATCACGCTGCCCGCCACAATGTCCTATACCCTGATAACAGAGGTGCTCCGTGGAGAACTGGGTTTTTCGGGCGTTGTTATCACGGACGCGCTGTATATGGGCGCAGTCTCGGCGCATTTTACGCCGCTTGATGCCGGGAAGCGGGCCATCTTGGCCGGTGCGGATCTTCTTCTGATGCCGGTGGAGCTTACGGATTCACAGGTGATTTCAGAGCTGTCCGCGTATGTCAGCGGACTTCTGCAGATGGTGGAGAGCGGGGAAATACCGGCGGAGCGGATTGAGGAGTCCGCACGGAGAATTCTGCGGCTGAAGGCGAAGTACGGGCTCCTGTACGGGATGGACTCGGAAAGGGCGGAAGACACGGCGGACCTTTCCTGCGTCGGATCGTATGAACACCATGAAATTGAGTGGAAAATTGCCCGGAAGGCCGTGACCGTTGTCAAAGATGACGGGAAGCTGCTTCCGGTACAGGATGTGAAAAAGGTGATGGTTGCCTGCCCCTACGAATCACAGCTTTTGTCTGTTGAATATGCGAAAAGGCGGCTTCTTCAGGACGGAATGATTGGGGAAGACACGGAAATCAGCGCATTCTGCTTCGAGACGCTGCCATCGGATGCCGCGGCACAGAAAATCGCGGACGCAGATCTTGTGATCGGGATATCCGCAATGTATCACTGGGCTGAGCTGGACCCCGGAACTGAAGCCGGGAAGCGTTCTGCTTTTCTGGATGCGCTGATTGCGGAAGCACACAGCCGTGCGGTTCCATTCGTCCTGATCAGTGCCCAGCTGCCCTACGATGTCAGCCGCTACGATGCGGCGGATGCGATCCTCTGCTGCTATCTTGCACACGGAATGAGCGCCCTTCCGCCGGAAGGCGTCGACTGGTATGACGTCCCGGAATACGGAGCGAATCTGCCGGCCGCGATTTACCGGATTTTCGGAGAATGAGAGACCTGACCCGGAATACGGCTGACCGATGAAGGTTGAATATTTACTCTGTCTGATAAAAAAGCGCGGAACTGTTGGACATCTGTTGGACAGGAGATATTATACTGTGTAAAAACTGTGAGATAACAATGCGATTACATTTGAAAACAGGGCTGTATCTGACAGAAAAAGAACAAAAATAATGCCGGAATATAAGCATATACGGCGCAGAAAAAAGAAGGGGACAAGAAGATGACATTTAAACAGTTTAAGGAACTGAATCGCGGCAATGACCTGAAAAAGGCGCTCGGAGGATTCGGGCGCGCTCTGAATACGGCGTGGCAGCGCTTTATGATCGAGAATCCCGATATGGATCCGAGAACTGCAAGGGCGATGCGGGACCTGCATCAGTCGGTTGCATGGCTTTACAGCAATATGGGGAAGAAAAAACTGGACAAAGAGGAGACGGTTCGTTTCGACCTGTGCGTGCGCACCCTCCAGAACGCAGGCCATATCCTCAATGATCCCGCTGGCGGACAGAAAGTCCGGGATTACCTCGCGCAGCCGGGTGAAGACACGAAGGAACTGGGGGGACATCTGTCAACGCTGAACAAAAAGTTCGGCATCGACTTCTCAAATGAAGCAAAGCCCTATACGGACCCGAAGGGCTATCGCTACTATAAAGACATGATGGATGAAGAAGGCGAGAGATGGATAGAGAAGCAGAATGATTACATCCGTCTGAGCCGGCTGATCAGTAATGCGTCAAAGAAGATCGAATTCAGTGATGCCGATGAAGAAAAGGAATTCAACGAAGTCTTAGCAGCCATGATCGTTCTCGGAATCAATAAACAGGTTCGGAAAAGGATTAAGGACAAATATGACAATGAGGCGCTTGTCGATGTCAAGGATGAAGCGCAGGCGCTCGAGATTCTGAACGGCAAAAAATTAGATGCCTTCCTTTCCAAAAAGTACGGAAACAGCCAGAAAACCGTGATGGAGCTGATGCGGGAGGAACTGAAAACGGCGGTAAGAGAGAACCCTGAGGAGGCTGAGAAAAACTACGGCGGTCTCGTGGAAGACCTGAATCGCGGAGTCCGGACAGTCCTGGAATACCACGCGGACCCGGATGCCGGATATAATGAAACAAAATCCGGTGCCGAATGGATTGAAGAGATCAAGAAAACCGAAGAGATTTACGGCTTCGATCCCAGAAATGCGCTTGTCGGCGAGGGCGGCGAAGGAGAAGGATATGCTTATAACGTCAACATGATGTCGCACATCCTCGCAGCCCGCGATCTTTCGAACGCCAAAGCAGGCAGCCGGAAGGAACTGGACAACCGGATGATTTCCAGCCGCGAGCTGGATAAAAAAGCGGAAGAGATGATGCAGGAATATGAGCTGATGGACTGCGCATTCAACTGCATGAAAAACAGTGAACTGCAAGACCTGATGAAGGGAAAAAATCATTGCGGAGATCTGGATGCGGCGATCAGCGATGAACTTTTAAAGCTCGAACCGGGCATGCTTCCGAACCGTCCGGCCTACCGGCATTTCATGCCGACCGTCAAGGACCGGATTGAGTTTCTGCAAAAGCAGGCTGAGCGTGGAGACAGTGAAACGAAAATCAGGGCTGCGGCCGAAATCCTTGTGCTCAGAAATATTGCGCACGCTCACCGCGGCAAAAAGTCCAGCCTCAACAAGCAGATCCCGACAAGCAGCACGAACTCTCTTCGGCATGGCGTGAACATGCTGGCTTCAGACCCCTCATTCCGGAATCTTGTGCTGAAGACGCCCGCCTCCGGACTCATTTCGGAAGGCCACGGCGGAGAAATGATTGACAAAATGCGGGAATACGCGAATACGCTGAACCAGGATCCGGATCAGAAAAAACACCTGAGCGGTTTTGTCGGCAGCATGCTGAAGGGGAATACGCTCGGCGGACGCATGGAGCTGATTCGCCGGGAGGCAGAAGGCCTGCAGAAACAGCTTCAGATGGAACTTGACGCCGATCTCGGGAAACAGAATCAGCAGCACATTGACGAACTGAAGGAACAGACCGAAAAGCTCCTGATGGAGTATACGCTCTGCAACCAGGAGTCGCATAAGATCGTCAAGGGAAAACAGGTCGGACCGGATGCCAACATTCCGTGGATTGATTTTGAAAAAACCCTGACAAGCCGGACTCGGGATCCCCGTTACCAGGGCCTGAGCGCTGCATTCAACCCGGAGCGGACGAACAATATCCTGAAGCACATGGCATCTGAATCTTCGGAGCAGTTCTTCGGAGGAAGCCTTCAGGATAAGGCGGAGAATGACCCGGATCTTGCTGATGATCTTCTGATTCCCGACAATCAATCAGAAGGCCCGGAAGAAGACAACAACAAGAGCCTGGATGACTCAGTCATGAGCATGTAAGACCGGATCGGCGGCGGCAACAGAGCTTGGGATTTACTCCTCCGGCGTCAGAATGATGATTTCTTTTTCAATGGTGTCGAGATTCTCTTTGCATTTTGCAGCGAGCTCGACGCCTTCTTTGTAAAGTGTGAGGGATTCCGAGAGCGGAAGGCCTTCCTCGCTGAGGCGGCGGTTGATCTCGTCGAGGCGCTGCAGCGCTTTGTCGATATTGAATTCTTTTTCTTCCATGATGATTCTCCGTAATTATCTTTTCAGAGCCTGTTTTGATGCAGGCTCTATTCTTTTTCTTCTTCGGGGCGGATTCCGGTCACTTCGGCGCGGATTTCACCGTCATGCATGCGGATCTGCAGCTCGTCCCCCACAGCGGTATCCGTAATACGGACGAGCGGCCGTCCCGACTTTGTGACATAGCCGAAACCGTTTACAAGGCGCGCGCTCGGGGAGAGGGCATGCAGAGATGCAAGCGCCAGTTCATAATGCTGTTTCCGCCGCGAAAAGGCCTGGTCCATCAGGCGGATCATCCGCTCTGAAAGCGCGGAGAGAAGCTCTTTCTTCCGCTGAAGAAGCGCGATCGGATTGCGGCGGCGGAGAACGGATTCCGCCATCTCGATGCGGTGCCGGCGCTCCGTAAACGCACGACGCAGATGCATCTGCAGCGTCTCGGAAGCGCGGAGTGTCCGGCTTTTCCGTTCCGTGAGAATGCGCCGCATATGGCCCTGCAGTTCCCGTGAAAAGGCTTCAGCCTGCGCGATAACAGCGGCGGTTTCCGCCGTGGCGGCTTCTGCGGCTTCGGAAGGGGTGGCGGCAAAAAGATCTGCGGCATCGTCGGCGAAACTGTGATTGCCGGCGTGTCCGACGGCGGAGATGACGGGCGTGACTGCCGCATAAATCGCCCGGACGATTTTCTCATCATCGTAGACGGAAAGTTCTTCATCTGAACCGCCGCCCCTGCCGACAATGATCAGGTCGACCCCGTAATGATCCAGCGTTTCAATACCGCGCACCGTAGTCTTTACGGCATGTTCCCCCTGCACATTGACGGGATAGAGCACGAGCTGGATCGAGGGACAGCGTTTTTTTGCAATCTTGCAGATATCCCGGAAGGCCTGGCCCTGCGCGGAAGTCACAATTCCGATGCTTTTCGCATGCCGCGGGATCGGTTTCTTGTGCGCGGGATCGAAGAGGCCTTCCTCCTGGAGTTTCGCGCGGAGTTTCAGCTTCTGCAGTTTCGCGAGCCCTTCGCCGATGTTTTCGACCGCCCGGACAATCAGGCCGGAAGTCCCGCGCTGCTCATAGTACTGAAGCGTACCAAGGATGGCGACCTGCTGGCCGTTCTGGAGGCTGAATTTCAGCGCGCTTCGGGCAGTTGAATCCCAGAGAATGCAGGGGAGCTCAGCGAATTCATCCTTGATGGAGAAATAATAGTTCTTCCGGACGGAAAAGTTCGTGACCTCACCCTTGACGAGAATCCGCTGGAACACGCTGTTTTTTGAATACTCCCCGGCGATCTGCTGGTTCAGGGCGGAAACTGTGAGGTAGGCGGCATAGGGATCATTTGGATCGGACGCAGGAGAAGACGGCTGTATCCTTTTGGACATGCCGCCCGACTGCGGCTCGTCATACCAGACCGAAAGCCCCGCGGGCAGCGTTTCCCCTTCAAAGTACCAGGTCCGCGCCGCATAATCCCAGTGCGCACCCTGTGCCTTTGCCTGTTCTTTCTGTACATAGGGGACATTCAGAATGAATTTCATAACCGCCTCTCTGCATCTGTTCGAAAATTCGGATCGGATGCTGTATTCGAACATTTATTCGCCTGTCCGTATTATAACAGCAGACAGCGGAAAAATCAAGGAAAAACCAGACGGCTTATTTGAAAACACACAGAAAAACATACTGGACAGCACACATTTTTCGGTGTATGCTGATCATTAGAAAACAACGCGGGAGGAAGCGGAAATGAGTACAGAAAAGACAGCAATGGAAAACACGAAAAAACTCGGCTTCGGCCTGATGCGGCTTCCGAGAAAGGCGCTTTCGATCGATATCCGGCAGACATCGCAGATGGTAGACCAGTTCCTCGCGGCGGGTTTCACCTATTTTGATACGGCGCATGTCTATCCCGGCTCGGAAGAGGCTATCCGGAAGGCGCTTGTAGAGCGCTATCCGCGGGAGGATTATACGCTTGCGACGAAGCTGTTCGCGCCGAGCGCGCTGACAGAGGAGATGGCGAAAAAACAGTTCCAGACGAGCCTGAAGCGTACAAAAGCGGGATATTTTGACTACTACCTGCTGCATTCGCTGATGCAGAACAATTACAGAAGCTATGAGCGTTTCCACCTTTGGGACTATGTGAACCGGCTGAAATCAGAGGGCCTGATCAAGCATATCGGCTTTTCCTTCCATTCGGGGCCGGTGCTCCTCCGGCAGATCCTGACAGAGCATCCGGAAGTGGAGTTTGTACAGCTCCAGATCAACTACATGGACTGGGAGAATCCGTCGATCACTTCCCGGGCCAATTATGAGGTAGCGCGCGAGTTCGGGAAACCGATTGTCATTATGGAACCGGTGAAGGGCGGAAATCTCGCAAATCCGAAGGCGGACGTCAAAAAGCTTCTTACGGATTACGCGCCGGACCGATCGTGCGCGTCCTGGGCAATCCGTTTTGCGGCTTCTCTTGAGGGCATTCTGACCGTGCTTTCGGGCATGTCGAATATTGCACAGATGGAGGACAACCTTTCCTACATGAAACATTTCAAGCCGCTTTCAGCGGAGGAACAGCAGGTCATCCGCGAGGCGCAGCGGCTTTTAGGAAACAGCAAGACCATTCCCTGTACCGCCTGTCATTACTGCACGAAGGGCTGCCCGCAGAGCATTCCGATTCCGGAGATTTTCGCGGCAATGAACAAGCGTCTCGGAAACGGCCAGATTGCGGAGGCGAAGACAGATTACCAGGCGCTCGCAGCTGCGGGACCTTCTGCTGCGGACTGCATTTCCTGCGGCCAGTGCGAAGATGTCTGCCCGCAGCATATCAGCGTCATTCAGGAGCTTCAGAAGTGCCGGGAGGCGCTGGAGTAAAAAACAGCAACGAATATACGGGGACAGGTCCGTCGTACCATTCCGAAAGGAGTGAGACGACGGACCTGTCCCCGTGTTATATGTCGCTGGGTATTAGCTTTTCATTCTGATTCAGTTGATTCCCAGAAGCAGCGCCGGGCACTTCACAACCCGGTACCCCACGACATCATCCTCGATGAGGGCGATGGTGCGGTCGCGTTTGTCGCTGTCACAGGCAACGCGGACATAGGTGAATTTGTTGTTTTCACGGTTGTCGAAGTTCGTAAGCGTGATCTGCAGGGGTTCATCCGGCGTGAAATCATTATCCTTATTTGCGCCTTTGAAGTAGGCTGTTGCGAGATACTCTTTCTGGCGGAGCTGGTCGGTTACAAAACCGGTGACGGAGCGCGCCTCGTCCGGATCGCAGAGGAAGCCGATCATCTTCTCGCCTTCCTTCGGGTCGACGGTGTATTCATACATGGCAGCGATGAACCAGGCGGCGGTCAGCTTTTCATTGTGACCGAATTCTTCGATGCAGGCCTCAAGGTCCGAAACCGAAGCCGGAAGCTCCTCGAAGGTCACATTCAGCGTATTGTAGCCGTCGCTGTATTCAACCGTTACATTTTCATAGGCGGCAAAATCGTTTTCAGTTTCTTCGGTGGTGCTTTCTTCCTCGGAAGTTTCTTCCTTTGTGGTGGTCTCTTCTTCGGTGGTTTCTTCCTTCGTGGTCTCTTCTTTGGTGGTGCTTTCCTCTTCCGTCGTCGTTTCCTCCTCGGAAGTCTCTTCTTCGGTAGTTTCTTCCTCCGTCGTCGTTTCCTCTTCGGAACTCTCTTCTTCGGAGATTTCCTCCGTCTCCCCGTCCTTAGCGCGGACACTCGAAAGAATCGTCAGGAAATCTTCATCGGTCAGGGCAAATTCGGACTTCGAACCGTTCAGAAGTCCGGTTGCGAGGAAAATGTGGTCCTCGGTTTCGGTGGTCAGGGAGAAGTTCCGGGAAGAACCGTAATCGCCGGTGAAACCGACCCATACCTTGCCTTCCAGATCTGTGACTTCCTCATCTTCGGTATTCTCGTAATAATCCCGGGAATCCAGAAGCGTCGTGGTCTTGTCGTAGCAGGTGATGCGGACGGAGGCCAGATAATACAGGTCCCATTCGCTTTCCATTTCGCCCTTTACAAACTGCAGCGTTTTCTCGTCCGGCTTGGTATCGTCCCAGAAGTCTGTCAGCGGGTTGTTGACCCAGCCCTCGGGGCAGACAGCGGAGAATTTCTCACAGCTGTAAGTGGCGCCGATATAGTCGGTTTCAGAATCCGGACCGGAACCGGAGGAACTGTCTTCCTCTTCGGTTGTAGTGGTCTCCGGAGCTTTTGTTGTGGTTTCTTCCTCGGTTTCCTCCGTTGTTTTTTCGGTCTCCTCAATCGTCGTTTCTTCTTCAGTGGTTTCCTCTTCTTCGGTAGTTTCTTCCTTTGTCTCCTTCGAACCGAAGCTGAAAGCATCCGTGAGATCCTTGGTGACGTTCCCGCTGCAGGCCGAAAGCAGCAGCGAAGCAATCAGCAGTACCGCAGGGAACAGCAAAAGCCTTTTGTTGTTTTTCATACACTCCTCCTCGTATCAAACATACTGACAACATTATAGCGATGAACGGTCGGAAAATCAAGCACGGAAAAATTGCACCGAAAAAAGTGAAATGCAGGAATGGGTGTAGTTCAGCGCGTGGTTCAGGGCCCCTCACAGCTTACGCAAAAACTTTCCCTGTATAGCCATAGATATATTGCAATACGATAAATTATACTTGACAAATTCGTTTTCCTCTGCTATGATCTGCGGTGAACGGGGCAGGATATTGTCCCATTCCGAATAAATCATCAAGGAGATTTCCATGAATCAGGAACAAAATTCAATGAACCAGGCGACATCAGCCGGTGCCATACCGATCCAGCAGCTGCCCCCGCAGATTCCGCCGCAGAACCCGGCCATACCGAAAGAGATGCCGAAACGCCCGCCGTTTACAGCGTCTTTCCCGGAAAAACTCACGGCGTTTCTTATGTTCATTCCGGCGTATTTCTACGCCAAGATGATCTGCGAAGGCCTGATCCCCGTGATTCAGGAAGACCTTCGGTACCCGGAACTGGCCTGGCGGGTGGATTTCGCGATTTTCCTTGTTGCGGTGATTGCGCTGACAGTCTTTCTGTTTTTCCGGGAAAAGCATCGCTTCGAATCCATGATCTGGTTCGCCTGTCTTGTGGGCTGCGGTGTGAGTGTCGTATTTGATCTCGGGCAGGTCTGGGAAGACTACCAGAAGATGCTGTTCACCCATGGTTTCCTGTTTTACTGGATTATCAGCTTTTCCGGCCGCTTCTCGGAAGGACGGTCCGGGCGGCTGATCCTTTTAGATGCCGTGAATGTGCTCTGTATTGTCCCCATGAAGCGGTATTTCTACCGCATCCGGACGATGATTGCCGCGCTTCGGGACGGCTTCTCAGGAAAGGAGAAGGCGAATAAAGGTGCGATCCTGTGGGCGCTTCTTGCCGTCGCTGCGGCGGCTGTTCTGCTGCCGGTTTCAATCTCTCTTCTCACGGTTGCGGACCGGAATTTTGCGATCCTGATGACGGACTTCTTTGACCTTTTCGGTGAGCACTGGGGACGTTATATCGGTTACTTTTTCCTGAGTCTCCCGGCTGCGGCATTTATCTACGGCGTGCTGGGCGGTTTCTTCCGCGAGACGGTTCCGCAGATCCAGAACCGCGGTTCGCTGTTTTTGTACGGAATCCGGAAGCTTCGGAAAGTCACGCCGATTGTCTGGAGCATTCTCCTTCTGATCTTCTCCGTAGTCTATGTGGTGTTTTTCGTCGTACAGCGGCAGTCGCTTTTTGATGCCTTCAACGGAATCTGTCCGAATGATCCGCGGACTTATGTACGGGAGAGTTTCTTTGCGCTCTGCAAAGTTTCGGTGGTCAATTTCGTGCTGCTCTGCATCACGCATAACAGCGCCCGGGACTTCGGGCAGAAAAACAGACTGCTCACCGTGATGAAGGTGCTGCTTCTTGTCTGCAACATGGTCTTCTGCGTGATCGCCGCAAGCCGGATCGTCCTGTACATCAAGACCTGGGACTTCACGCCGCTTCGGCTTCAATCCTCCTGGCTTGTGCTGACACTTTTCCTGGGCTGTATTGCCGCAGTCATCGCGGTCCTTTTTGAAAAGCGCACCATGCGGGCGTGGATGATTGCCGCTGCCGGAACGCTGACCGCACTGTGCTTCCTGTAATACATTTTTCTGAAATGGTGTCGAATATCGCGAAAATGTTTCTCGCAATCCCGCCTGAAATATGCTATACTGACGGCAGAAACTGACAGGAGGAGATGAGCCATGACACTTCAGGAGATCCTTTCGGGGAAGGAAGAGAACCATATTCTGCCGTTTTTCTGGCAGCGCGGGGAAGATGAAGAAACGCTCCGACACTACATGCATGTGATTCATGACGCAAATATCGGCGCGGTCTGTGTGGAATCGCGGCCGCATCCGGATTTCTGCGGGCCGAAATGGTGGGCGGACATGGATGCGATCCTGGACGAGGCGAAAAAGCTTGGAATGAAGGTCTGGATTCTTGACGACGCGCATTTCCCGACGGGCTATGCGAACGGAGCTGCTGCAAACGCAGATCCTTCACTCTGCCGCGAGAGTCTTGTCATGCGCTTTCTGACGATTCCGGAGGGCGAAGACAGCATCAGCTTTTCACCGGCGGATTACCGGGAGGCGGAGCCGTGGGCGCCAAATTATATCGAAGGCTTCGTCATGCAGTCACAGCCTGCGCCGCGGCATTATGACGATGACCGGCTGATCGCGGCGGTTGCGATCAAACAGGGCGGAACGGAAGCGGACCTTATTGATCTGAGTGCGTATCTCTCTGAAGACACGGTGCGTTTTGTGAAGCCGGACCAGGGTGAGTGGAAGATTGCGCTGATGAACCTTTCGCGGAATTTCGGACCGCACCGGAACTATATCAATATGATGGACGAGCGCTCCTGTCGGCTTCTTCTGGACGCGGTTTACGAGCCGCACTGGGCGCATTACAGCGAGGAATTCGGCAAAACAATCGCCGGTTTTTTCTCCGATGAACCGGAGATCGGAAACGGCCATCTCTATGAATTTGACAAAAAGATCGGAGAGCTCTCGGACCAGGCCTGGTCGGACCGGGTCGGGGAAGAACTTCAGGAAAAATGGGGCGCAAACTATACAAAGTATCTGCCGCTGATTTTCAACCAGGATTTTGATCCGGACCTGCAGGCGCGGATTCGCTGCGACTACATGGATACCGTCACCCGGCTTGTGGAGAAATGCTTCTCCTTCCAGCTCGGCGACTGGTGCCGCGCGCACGGCGTCATGTACATCGGCCATCTGATTGAAGACAGCCACCAGCATCTTCGGACAGTTTCCAGTCTGGGACATTACTTCCGGGGTCTTGCGGGCCAGGATATGGCCGGTATTGACAACATCGGCGGACAGATTCAGCCGCAGGGCGAAGCGGGCGGAAAAGGCGATTTCATGCATCCTGTCCGGGACGGTGAATTCTGGCATTATACGCTCGGAAAGTTAGCGGCCTCCATGGCGGCGATCGATCCTTTAAAGCAGGGCCGCGCGATGTGCGAGAACTTCGGAAACTACGGCTGGTCGGAAGGCGTACGCCTTGAAAAATATCTTGCCGATCACCTGATGGTGCGCGGGATCAACAACTTCGTACCGCATGCATTTTCGGCACAGCCCTATCCGGATCCGGACTGCCCGCCGCATTTCTATGCGCAGGGGAACAATCCGCAGTACCGGCATTTCGGTAGGCTGATGAAGTACATGAACCGTGTCTGCACGCTGATTTCCGGCGGAAGAGCAACGGTTCCGGCTGCGCTTCTTTATAACGCCGAGGCCGACTGGGCAGGAGAGCAGATGTATCTGCAGAAACCCGGGCATGCGCTTTACGATCACCAGATCGATTATCATTTCATTCCGGCGGATGTTTTCACGGAAGAGAAGTACAGCACCGTGCTTTCAGACGGCCTGTCGGTGAACGGGCAGAAATACCGGGTGCTGATCGTCCCGTACATGGAATACATCCCGAAAGCTGCAGCGGAAGCGGCGATGAAGCTTTCCAATCAGGGCTTCCCGGTCGTATTCATCGACGGTCTTCCGAAAGCCACCATCGAGGGCGGAACGCCTGACCCGCTGATCGCAGCGCTTCAGAAAGAAGCGGAGAGAGAAGCCGTTTTTGTTGCCGCGCTTTCGGATCTTGTGACAGTGCTTCAGGACCGCTTCGGCATCCGGGATGCGGTGCTTTCTCCCGAAAGCACAAGAATCCGGGTTCTCCATTATCAGGGGGAGCACGAATTCTATTATATCCTGAACGAGGCTTCGGAGGGATATCAAGGAACGGTTTCCCTTCCTGAAGAAGGCCCGTGGAGCCTGTACGACGCCTGGAACAATGTGATCATCGGCGTTTATGCAGGAAAGGAAATCCCGGTTGCGCTTTGTCCTTCCAAGAGTGTTTTCGCCGTGAAGGGCGACTTTGCGGATGAAAAGCGAAAGGCGGAAATCGCGGCGGATGCAGCGTTCTTCGCACAGGCTGAAGCATCGGATTTCAGCGAGGGCTGGCAGCGGAGCATCTGCAGGTCCATCAATTATCCGGACTTCTCCGAAGCGAAGGATATTTCCCTTCCCGACACGCTCGCAGAGGAAGAACCGAAATTCTCGGGCTTTGTGCGTTACGAGAAGAATCTTACAGTGGAAGCCGAAAACGGAATCGTTCCGCGCACAATCCTCCAGATTACAGACGCCTATGAAGGCATTGAAGTTTTTGTCAATAGTGAAAGCCTCGGAATCCAGATCGTCCCGCAGTACCTGTATGATCTGACACCGTACCTTCAGCCCGGCACCAATCATATCCGGATTGAGGCTGCGACGACGCTGGAGCGGGAAGGACACGACTTCCCGTCGCGGTTCACCCAGATGGGCATAGAAATGCCGCCTTCGACCGTACCTTCCGGAATCAATGGAAAGGTCCTTCTGATCCGCTGATCCGTAACATGCCCCGCGGCCGCTCATAATGAGTTCACCCGGGACAGCCGCATAAAACCGAACTTTTTTGCCGCAATGGGGTGGCCGGACAGGAAAAAAATCTTGTCCGACTGCCCCGTTTGTGCTATAATACCCCGGTAAAAAACCGGGACCGATTACCAGTAGGAGGAAGAACTCATGTGTGGAATCGTAGGATTTACCAACAGAAAAAAACAGGCAGCGCCGATCCTTCTTGAAGGGCTTTCCAAGCTTGAGTACCGGGGCTATGATTCGGCGGGACTTGCGGTCCGGGACGGAGATCAGGACCCTGTCGTTGTCCGCGCGAAAGGGCGGCTTCGGATCCTCGCAGAGAAGACGAATGACGGCAAGGCGATTCCGGGAACGACCGGTATCGGGCATACGCGCTGGGCAACGCACGGGGAACCGAGCGAAAACAACGCGCATCCGCACCGGACGGAGGACATGAATGTCGTCGGCGTGCACAACGGCATTATCGAAAACTACGTCGAACTCCGGGAGAAACTCCAGCGGAACGGCTACAATTTCTACAGCGCCACCGACACCGAAGTGGCGGTCAAGCTGGTGGATTACTATTATAAAAAATACAAGGTCGGACCGATCGACGCTTTGGCCAAAACCATGGTCCGTGTCCGCGGTTCCTACGCGCTTGCGGTGATGTTCCGGGACTATCCGGGCGAGATTTATGTCGCGAGAAAAGACAGCCCGATGATTATCGGTGTGACGGATGACGAGGCTTATGTCGCTTCCGACGTGCCGGCAATCCTGAAATATACGCGCACCGTTTATTACGTGGACAACCTCGAAATGGCGCGGCTTGTGCCGGGCGAAGTTACCTTCTATGATTTGAACGGTGACGTTGTCAGGAAGGATCCGGTTACAATCGAATGGGATGCCGATCAGGCTGAGCGGGGCGGCTTCGAGCATTTTATGATGAAGGAAATCCATGAGCAGCCGAAAGCGATCCGCGACACGATGAATTCCGTGCTGACCGAAGACGGCCATATTGATTTCTCGGCAGTGGGACTGACCGAAGAACTGATGAAAAAGATCAGCGAAGTCACGATTGTTGCCTGCGGTTCCGCCTGGCATGTCGGCATGACCGCGCAGTATGTAATGGAGGATCTCGTGCGGGTGCCGGTGCGTGTCGAACTCGCGTCCGAATTCCGTTACCGGAAACCGCTTCTCGTGCCCGATGCGCTGGTGATTATTATTTCCCAGTCCGGCGAGACTGCTGACAGCCTTGCGGCGCTTCGGGAAGCGAAGAAGCTCGGCGCTGCGACGCTTGCAATTGTCAATGTTGTCGGAAGCTCGATCGCCCGGGAAGCGGATCACGTATTCTATACACTTGCAGGTCCGGAGATCGCGGTCGCAACGACCAAGGCTTACTCCGCACAGCTTGTCGCGACCTACCTTTTAGCGATGGAATTCGCCTATGTCCGCGGAAAGCTCCCGGAAGAAAAACTCCTGCAGATGACAAAGGAGCTCCGTTCACTGCCGGAGAAGGTCGAAAAGCTGATTGAGGACGAAGAGCGGATCCAGTGGTTCGCATCGAAGTTCAGCAACGCCCACGACATCTTCTTCATCGGGCGCGGCATCGACTATGCGATCTGTCTCGAGGGCAGCCTCAAGATGAAAGAGATTTCCTATATTCACAGCGAGGCTTATGCGGCCGGCGAACTGAAGCATGGGACGATCAGCCTTGTCGAGGACGGAATCCTTGTCGTCGGCGTCGTCACACAGAACGACCTCTATGAAAAGACCGTCTCCAATTTAGTGGAAGTCAAGAGCCGCGGCGCATATCTCATGGGCATCACGACCTACGGCCATTACGAGATCGAGGATACTGTGGATTTCAACGTATATATCCCGCGGACCGATCCGCATTTTACCGCAAGCCTCGCGGTGATTCCGCTGCAGCTGATGGGCTATTATGTGGCGGTCTCGAAAGGCCTTGACGTGGACAAGCCCCGGAACCTCGCGAAATCAGTCACCGTAGAGTAAAATGAGTGAATTTGTCGAACTCCGCTCCGTCAGCAAAATCTACCGTATGGGCGAGGTGAAAATCACCGCAGTCGACCGGATGTCCTTCACAATCTCAAAAGGACAGTTTGTAGTGATCGTCGGCCCCTCCGGAGCGGGCAAAACAACGGTCCTGAATATCCTCGGCGGAATGGACAGCGCAAGCTCCGGCCACATCTTTGTGGACGGAGAGGACATCAGCGCCTTTGATTCACGGCGGCTTGCGCGCTACCGCCGCGAGGATATCGGTTTCGTTTTCCAGTTTTACAACCTCGTACAGAACCTGACCGCGCTGGAAAACGTGGAACTCGCTGTTGAAATCTGTCGGGACCACCTGAATTCACGCGAAGTGCTCGCGGATGTGGGCCTTTCGGAGCGGGCGGACAATTTCCCGGCCCAGCTTTCCGGAGGCGAGCAGCAGCGGGTGTCGATTGCCCGTGCGCTTGCGAAAAACCCCAAGCTTCTTCTCTGCGACGAACCGACCGGCGCGCTGGACTATGAAACCGGAAAATCGATCCTCGGGCTGCTTCATCGCATGTGCCGCGAGCGCGGCATGACGGTCGTCGTGATCACACACAATTCCGCGATTGCAGAGATGGCGGATAAGGTAATCCATATCCGAAACGGCAGTGTTGCCCGCGAGGAAATGAATGAGCATCCGCTTCCGGCGGGAGAGTTGGAATGGTAAACCGATGAAAAAAAGCCTCAGAAAGGAGCTGTTTCGGGAGATCCGAAAATCCCTGAACCGCTACCTTTCCATTTTATTCATCGTGATGCTCGGTGTCGGCTTTTTTACCGGTGTACGTGCATCCGAACCGGACATGCGCCTGTCGATGGATGTGATGGCGGATCAGGCCGCCTTCATGGATCTTCGGGCGCTTTGTTCTTATGGGATCACGGAAGGCGACCTTCAGGCGCTTTCAGCACTTCCGGATATCACCGCTGCAGAGGGAGAATATTCTGTCGATGCGCTTGAACGCTCCGGCGCGAAACAGACTGTCCTGCACGTCGCATCTCTAACAGAGAATCTGAATCATATCATGCTTACGGAAGGCCGCTTTCCGGAAAAACCCGGAGAGTGCCTGATCGACGCTCAGCTTCCCGTCGTGTCGGAGATCCGGATCGGATCGGTGCTGCATCTTGAAAGCGGGACAAAGGATCCGCTTTCCGACAGCCTGAGACATACGGAACTGACGGTGGTCGGCGCCTGCACCAGCCCGTACTATCTGGATTTTGAGCGCGGCTCGACCGCTGTCGGGAACGGGGAAGTGACGGGATTCGTGCTGGTCGATCCGGACGAATTCTGCATGGAAGTATACACACAGGCTTATCTTCGCTCGGACGCGCTCCGGGCACTTCTTTACACTTCCAGAGAATATGATGAGAAACTGACTGAAATTAAAAAAGCGGCGGAAAGCATCGTTCCGGCGCGTGTTTCGGTGCGCATGGAAGAACTTGTCGGAGATGCGAAACGGGAGCTTGCGGATGCAAAGACGAAGTACAGCGAAGCCCGTGCGGAGGCAGATGAGAAATTCGCGGAGGCTCTTCAGAAACTTCAGGATGCGGAAACGAAGCTTCAGGAGGGAGAGGCGGAACTCGAGAAGAACCGGAAGAAGCTGGAGAATGCGGCGAAGAAAATAGAGGAGAACGAGGCCGCGCTTCTTGAGGCGAAAGAGGGGCTTGAAAAGGAAGAAGCCGAGATTGCCGCACTTTCACAGTCCATTTCCCAGAGGGAGCAGTCCTATCAGGCTGCCCGCGCTGCGTGGGTGGCTGCCAGGACCGCGTATGAGGCGAAAAAACGGGCTTTTCAGGCAAAAGAGCTGGAACTTCGAGTTACAGAGTCTCTGCCGGAGTCGGAGGCCCGTATGGCCGCAATTTCACGCCTGGAAGGGGAGCTCCGGGCGCTTCAGGAGGAGCTTTCGCAGGCAGAGCGGGAGCTTCAGGCACACCCGCAGCCGGACAGCAGCATCCAGACCCAAATTCTGACGGACAGGATTGCGCTCTATGTTCGGGAGGCACAGCTTGACAAAACCCGGGAGCAGATTTCGGAAGGCGAGGAGGCACTTACAGCGGGGAAGGAAGAGTACGAGGAAGGACTTCAGGCGCTTCAGGAAGGCGAGCAGACACTCCGGGAGAAGCAGCTTGAATACAGCCGCGGAAAGGCGGACTTTGAACGGGAGAAGGAAGACGCCGAGGCAGAGCTTTCGGAGGCACTTTTGAAGATTGAAGACGGTGAACGGGAGATCGAGGCCGTGAAAGATCCGGAGTGGTATATACTTGGGCGGGATTCGATTTCCTCCTATGTTGCGCTCGACAACGACGCGGCCCGCATCGGCGCTTTGGGTAAGGTTTTCCCGGTCATTTTCTTTCTGGTTGCGGCCCTTGTAAGCCTTGCGACGATGACGCGGATGGTGGAGGAAAAGCGCACGGAAATCGGCACCATGCTTGCACTCGGCTACAGTACGGCGCAGGTCGCCGGAAAATACATCATCTACGCGCTTTCCGCAACAT
This sequence comes from Lachnospiraceae bacterium, assembly GCA_017543275.1. Classification (GTDB taxonomy): domain Bacteria; phylum Bacillota; class Clostridia; order Lachnospirales; family Lachnospiraceae; genus UBA1267. Next base: position 63,467 of record JAFYGJ010000083.1, read on the forward strand.
TGACCGGCAGTGTATTCGGAATCCTTTTAGGGGAAAAAGTGCTTCCGTGGGTGATCATCAAAACCTATCGGATTATGTACACGAATCTTCAGGTCACGGAAATCCCATACCATCTGTATTACGGCATTCTGGCAGCCGCCGCCGCTTCATTCTGTACGGGCGGCGCCGCGCTGTTTTCCTGCATGCGGTCGATCAAAAAGACACCGGCTGTCCTGATGCGGCCGGCGGCTCCGAAACAGGGGAAGAGGATCGTGCTGGAACGGATTTCATGGCTGTGGAAGCGGCTGAGCTTCGGCCAGAAATCGACGCTTCGGAATCTGTTCCGCTATAAAAAGCGGCTTTTTATGACGATCTTCGGGATCGGGGCCTGCATGGCGCTCCTTCTTGTGGGATTCGGGCTCAGGGACTCGATTTATGTTGTGACGGACAAACAGTTCGGGGATATCTGGAGATATGACGGGACTATCGCGCTTTCCGAAACGGCGGATGAGCGGAATCCGGCAGACCTGTGTTCGGAAATAGGTGAGACAGAGGGAATCAGTGCAGTACTTCCGGTTTTTCAGAAGCAGGTTGATGTTTCCGTGAACGGCATCACAAAGCAGGGAAACCTGATTGTTCCGGCGGATCCGGAGACTTTTATGCAGATGGTGTCGCTTCGGGACCGGAAGACAGCGGAACCGCGCGTGCTCAGTTCAGAGGGCGTTATCATTACGGAAAAGTTAGCACGTCAGCTTTCCGTGGAGGCCGGCGTATCCATCCGTATCAAGGAAGATGAATTCCGGTCCCGTACGGTCACGGTTGCCGGAATCACGGAAAATTATGTTTACCAGTACATTTACATGACGCCGGATTATTATGAAAAGAGCTTCGGCACGGAAGCAGCATACAGTCTTGCGTATTTCTGCCTCCGGGACGAAGCTCAGATTGACGATGTTTCGGAAGAACTGCTGAAACAGGAAGCCGTCCTCGGTGTTTCTCAGATGGGATCCAGTAAGGACACCATCCGGGATATGCTGAAAAACCTGAATCTCATTGTTCTCGTGCTGATCGCATCAGCGGGACTTCTGGCCGCGGTTGTCATCTACAACCTCAATAACATCAACATAACGGAGAGAGTCCGGGAACTTGCGACGCTTCGGGTTTTGGGCTACTATGACAGGGAGCTTGCAGTATATGTGTACCGCGAAAACGTGATCCTGACGCTTTTCGGGATTGCTGTCGGACTCATTCTCGGGAAATGGCTCCATGCCTTTACGATCCGGACCATTGAGGTGGATGTCATCATGTTCGGGCGGGTCATAAACCCGCAGAGTTATCTTTTCAGTGTCCTTCTCACGCTCGGATTTGCCGCTGCCGTGAACTTTATCATGTTCTTCCGCCTGCGGAAGATCGATATGGTGGAGTCCCTGAAAAGTATCGAGTAAAATCAGGCTTCTTCTGAGAAACGCTCCCGGTTGATCCAGAGACCGAGCGCAGGATTCGGGATATAGTAGATCTCTTCCCCGTCCACGACGTTATACCCATAGCGGAGTGTGCGGGGATTGTATTTTTCTGCGAGTTCGTCATAGTCCGCGGCACAGAAACCGGCGGCTTCGATTTCCTCTTTTGTGATGTCCCTGACCGCATAAGTGATTGTGAAACGGCCGTCCGAAGATCCGTGAATCAGGTGGGCAGCAGCGCCCATGTTGTCGCGAAGATCCTGGTTTTCGGGCTTTCTGAACTCCTCGAGCGTATGGAGACGTCCGCGGTAGCCGTACTTCCGGATCAGTTTGTCGACCTGCAGGTCTTCGCCGAATCGCTCGACGCCTGGCGCTAAAATGATCAGGTCACCGCCGTCCGCCATTGCCATGCGCGTCCGGTAAACGGCCTTGTTGCCGAGCCAGGTGCTCTGGAATTCCGAGGGGTCGAGATAAACCACGCACTTTTTCAGTCCGTGCTCCACAAAGTCGATGTTCCGGTCCTGCGCGAGCTTCACGGCTTCGGTGAGGCAGTCGCGGCCTTCGCCGAGGAAAAGGCCATGGGTGCGGATCTCACCGCCCGGGGCCGTTGTAACGGTCAGGGCGAAGAGGATCGGGCGGTCAGAGAGGAAATGTTCCATGCCATAGTCGAACATTTTCCGGACCGGTGTATAATCGCGGCCCATCATCCGCTCCATGCCGTATACTGCGCCGACCATGTGGGACTTGTTGATCATCTCGCTGCCGCCGACACCGACAAAGAGGTTCTTCGCGTGATTGGACATCCCGATGACTTCGTGCGGCACGACCTGGCCGGGGGAGATGATCAGATCATACTTTTCGTCCATGACCAGGCGGTTGATCTCCGCATTCACAGGCTCGGCCCAGAGGCCTTCCGTGATCTCCGAGAGGAACTCCGACGGGATTTCACCGAGCTTCACCACGTCCGTGCGCCAGTTGTGCACGAGCATCCGATCAAAGGGAATATCCCCGAACATCGCCTCCCACTGTGCCTTCGTCACCGCGACATGCGTGCCGAGAGCGGGCATGATATCGACTTCGGCGCCAAGATCCGTCAGCGCATGATAATAAACGTTTGTGATGAAGCCTGCATTGGAATGGAAGCGCGTAAAGTCGGGCGGAAGGATCAGCACTTTCCGAAGCGTCCTGCCCTGAAGGCTCAGAAGGAGCGCCTCCCGGATCTCTTCCGGGCTGAGGCCCATATCGGTTTCTGCAATCCGGTAAATATCTTTCATATCAGTTTCTCCAAAGAAAAAGATTCATTGCCTGCGCCACACCGCTGTGATCGCAGGTGTCCGTAACATAGTCGGAAGCCTTTTTGACTTCTTCCCAGGCGTTTCCCATCGCGACGCCGATCCCGGCATCCCGGAGCATGGTGATATCATTGAGGTCGTCGCCGAAAGCCATGGTTTCCTGCATCGGAATCCCAAGAGATGCGGCAAGCGCCTGAAGGGCGTTCCCCTTATTCGCTTTCCGGCTGTTGAATTCAATGTTGTTGACAATGGAACTGGTCACAAGAAGATCCGGAAACTCGCCGGGTAGTTTCTTCAGCATTTCTTCGCGGAGTTCCATGTCCCGGAAGAACATCTGGATTTTCTGGACGCCGGTACCGCGCTGAAGGAGCAGTTCTTTCAGGTCCGGGACCGGTGTGCGGAGTGTTTGGACCATTTTTAGCGTATGAGGATTCGAGATGTACTGTTCCGCCTGATCGTAGAGGCTCTTCGTCATCCAGCCCCAGCCGTTCTGGAAACAGTCATAGATGACCGGGAGCGTATCGAGCCGATTCATCACTTCTACAGCACGATCCGCGGGAATTTCACCTGCGAAAACGGTCTTATCCTGATGGATATCGTAAACCTGCGCGCCGTTGACGGTGATGACGTAGTTTACATACGGAAGGTCCCGGATGATCTTCGGCATTCCCCGGTAAAAACGACCGGTGGCGGGGACGATTTCGATCCCCGCCTCAGCCGCTTTTTCGAGCGCTTCCGTATTTTCCGTCGTAAGTTCTTTGTCGGAATTCAGAAGCGTCCCATCCAGGTCCAGTGCAATCAGTCTGATCTTATGCATTGTAAGTCGTTGCCGAAGTGCTTCCGCCGTGGCCGGTCCAGTTGGTGTGGAAGAACTCGCCCCGCGGCGCATCCACGCGCTCGTAGGTATGGGCGCCGAAGTAGTCCCGCTGTGCCTGCAGGAGGTTTGCCGGAAGGCGCTTCGTCGTATAGCCGTCAAAATAGGAGAGCGCTGAAGTCATGGCCGGCGCCGGAATTCCGTACTGCAGGGCCGAAGCCGCGACTTTCCGCCAGGCGGGAACGAGCTTTTCAATGGTCTCTTTGAAATAGGGGTCAAGAAGGAGGTTTCTGAGCTCCGGATCCTTCTCATAAGCTTCCTTGATCTTCCCGAGAAAGACGGAACGGATAATGCATCCGCCGCGCCACATCAGCGCGATGCCGCCGTAATTCAGGTTCCAGCCGTAGGTCTTTGCCGCAGAACGCATCAGGGTGTAGCCCTGGGCGTAGGAAATGATCTTGCTCGCGTAAAGTGCCTGTCGGATTGCTTCCACCATTTCCGCCTTGTCTCCTTCGAATGCGGGAATTGTTCTCTGGAACACACCGGCTGCTTCCACGCGCTCTTCTTTCATCGCAGAGAGACAGCGGGCAAAGACGGCTTCACTGATCAGGGTAAGCGGAACGCCTTCGTTCAGCGCGGAGATGCCGGTCCATTTGCCGGTACCCTTCTGGCCTGCAGTGTCCAGGATTTTCTCAACGAGCGGTTCTCCGTCCGTATCCTTGTAGCCGAGGATATTTCCGGTGATCTCAATCAGGTAAGAATCCAGTTCCGTCTGATTCCATGCGCGGAAAATGTCCTGCATTTCTTCATCGGAGAGCCCGAGAAGATCCCGCATCAGCTGGTAGGCTTCGCAGATCAGTTCCATGTCGCCGTATTCGATGCCGTTGTGGACCATTTTGACAAAGTGGCCTGCTCCGTTCTCGCCGACCCAGTCACAGCAGGGCTCGCCGTTTTCAACCTTGGCGCAGATGCTCTGGAAAATCGGCTTTACGCGTTCCCAGGCTGCGGGCGATCCGCCGGGCATCATCGAGGGACCATTCAGTGCGCCTTCCTCACCGCCGGAGACGCCGGTTCCGATAAAGAGCTTGCCCTGCGATTCCACAAGCGCAGTCCGCCGCATGGTGTCCTCATAATTGCTGTTTCCGCCGTCTACGATAATGTCGCCGTCCGAAAGAAGCGGCAGGATCTCTTCGATGACCATATCGACGGGCCGCCCGGCGCGGATCATCATGAAGACGACACGCGGGGCGCGGATGCTTTCAATAAGGTCCTTGTAATTGTATGAGGGAAGGAAGTTCTTTCCGGCTTCCTGCTCCATAAAGGCATCCGTCATTTCCGGCTCCCGGTTGTAGACGGCAACGGTAAAGCCCTTGGATTCCATATTTCTTGCGAGATTGGAGCCCATAACCGCGAGCCCGATCATCCCGATATCCGCTTTTTTCATATCATAATCCTTTCTTTTTCATTCCGGAGGGAGCCGAGGGATCCATCCAGAAGATTATTCCCTTTATGACGGGATGTCTCGACTACGCTTCACTCCGCTCGACATGACACTTTGCAGTTTGTCATCCCGAGCGACCGGAGGGAGTTGAGGGATCCCGTTCGGATTGAATTATCTCTGTACCCTTGCATTCCCTTTGTAAATATCCCAGACCTGCTTCTCATCCGCGGGTTCCGCGTAGTCGTTGAGAGAAGACGCTGCGAGCACGCCGGTTGCCCAGCCGAACTGAAGCCATTTGTCAGGGGTCCAGCCCTGAAGTACGCCGTAGAGAAGTCCGCCGGAGAATCCGTCGCCGCCGCCGATACGGTCCATAACCTGGATCGGACGGGGCTCTTCGATGTACCATTCGCCGTCCGCGTAAAGGATCGCCCCCCAGAGGTGCTCGTTCGCGGAAATGACTTCCCGAAGCGTCGTCGCATAAGCCCGGGCATTGGGGTATTTCGCGCGTACTTCATCGATCATGCCCTGGAAACGTTCGATCTTTCCGGAGAGTGCTTTTCCGCCGGCTTCGGGACCAGCAAAACCGAGGCAGAGCTGGAAGTCTTCTTCGTTGCCGATCAGGATGTCCGCGACCGAAGCAATTTCGTGGAAGGCTGCGGAAAGCTCCTCCTCGCGGCCTTTCCAGAAAGTGGCGCGGTAATTGAGGTCGAAGCTCACGAGCGTTCCGTACTGCTTTGCTGCTTTCGCAAGTGCAAGGCAGCAGCGCGTCGTATCCTCGCTCATCGCGGCAATCAGACCGGAGAGGTGCAGGATTTCGACGCCTTCTTCACCGAAGATCCGCTCAAGGTCGAAGTCTTCCGGCGAAAGCGTGCGTCCGACTTCACCGGCGCGGTCATTCCAGACACGCGGCGCCCGGAGGCCGAAGCCGGAGTCCGCGATGTTGAACTGGTGACGATAGCCCCAGGGGCCGCCCTGCGGGACATCCGGACCTTCAAAGCGGATGTTTCTCGCCCGAAGCTGGCGCTTGATGAAGTCTGCCATCGGGCTGCCTTCGACGAATTTTGTCAGTACCAGGCATTCTCTTCCGAGAGAGGAGGTGACGTTCAGGACGTTGCTCTCGGCGGAAGTGGCCTGAAGGTAAAAGAGGTTGCTGTTCTGGACTGCCATACGGTCCTGCGGCGTAATCCGAAGGCCCATGCTGGTCAGTGCGGCGATTGCGTATTTCTTAGCCATGGTTTTTCTCCTTTTTCTTGCTTATTATACACCGCTGTAGGCAGAGAAGCCGCCGTCGATCGGAAGTGTTACGCCGGTGATGAAGCTCGCGGCTTCGTTGTTCAGAAGGAACAGCACCGCGCCGGCGAGTTCCTTATCGGAATCCCCGAAGCGTCCCATGGGCGTTGCGGCGAGGATCTTTCCGGTTCGTGCAGTCGGGGTTCCGTCCTCGTTAAAGAGAAGCGCCTGATTCTGTTTCGTTGCGAAAAATCCCGGGGCGATCGCGTTGACACGGATGCCGGTCTTCGAGAAATGCACCGCAAGCCACTGTGTGAAGTTCGTAATGGCCGCCTTGGCGCCCGAATATGCGGGGATCTTGGTCAGCGGCGTGAATGCATTCATGGAGCTGACATTCAGGATATTGCAGCCCTCTCTTCCGACCATCTGCCGCGCAAAGGCCTGCGTCGGGATCAGCGTTCCCAGAAAGTTCAGGCCGAAGACGAATTCCACGCCGGCCTTGTCCAGGTCGAAGAAGCTCTTGGTGTCGCCGTTGATATCGCCTTCTTCGTAATATTCTTTGTCGGTCGTGGCTCTCGGGCTGTTTCCGCCCGCGCCGTTTAAGAGAATGTCGCAGGGGCCGAGATCCGCGAGGACCTGATCGGCGACCGCATAGCAAGTATCCTTGTCCAGCACATTGCAGGCGTAGGCTTTCGCGATGCCTCCTTCCTCGTTGATCTCTCCGGCAAAACGGTCTGCGCTTTCAAAGTTCAGATCCAGAAGCGCAACCTTCGCGCCGGCCCGCGCAAGAACCTTCGCAAACGCCGAGCAGAGCACGCCGCCCGCACCCGTGACAACCGCAACTTTTCCCGAAAGATCGGTGTTGAGAACATTGGAATTCATACCGCACACTCCTTTTTGATTTCGTTGGCTTTATTATACCTGATCCGCCGGAAAATAAACATTGCACGGAAGCTTGCAAATATTGCAAAAACTGCTATAATAAGGTCGCGGCACAAACCGGCTGCAGCAAATCGCCTGACAGGAGAACAGATCATGGCCCGGAAGCGTTCCTCTGATTTCAACGTCCGCCAGTACATGGTCGAGCGCGACTTTGAAATCTACTATTATTCGGATGTGCATTTTCACAGCGTCGGAAATCACAGCCACAATTACTATGAATTTTACTTTTTCGAAAGCGGCGCCGTGACAATGGAAACAGCCGAAAAATCTTTTGCGCTTCGGCAGGGGGATCTTTTAGTCCTTCCGCCGGGCGTTTCGCATCGCGCGGTTGTTACAGACGACGGACAGCCCTACCGCCGCTTTGTGTTCTGGATCGGTGCGGAGTATCTGAATAACCTGACGGCCCAGGCGGCGGAATACGGGTATCTCACGCAGCGGGCGGCACGGGACGGAGCCTGTCTGTACCATTTTGACCTCCTGACCTTCAACAGCATCCGCATACGGCTGTTTTTGCTTCTCGATGAACTGCACACGCAGCGCTACGGAAGGCAGGAGAGGCTGAGGCTGGAGGTTAGAAGCCTGCTGCTGTTCCTGAACCGGCTTGTGCATGAGCAGCGGGAAACCCGGAACCCCAAGGACGAGAAAAACAAGTACGCGCTGATTTCGGCCTATATTGACGAGCATCTTGCGGAGCCGCTGACCGTCGAGAAAATCGCCGGTGAATTTTATCTCAGTAAATCCTACGTTTCGCATCTGTTCCGGGAGAGCACCGGACTCAGCGTTTACAAATACCTGACCAAGAAAAGGCTGGACGCGATCTGTGCAGCGGTCCACAGCGGAACACCGATCGGCGAATCCTGCCTGACCTACGGCTTCCAGGACTATTCCAGCTTCTACCGTGCTTTTCAGAAAGAATACGGCATGTCGCCGTCTTCGTACCGGGAACTGCACAGGCTGTAAGATTCATCTGATATTCGACTGAAAGGATGAGACATCATGAAGAGAATCCTGACAATCCAGGACATTTCCTGCTTTGGGAAGTGCTCGCTGACAATCGCGCTTCCCGTGATTTCCGCGATGGGCGTTGAAACGGTAATCCTGCCGACGGCGCTGCTTTCCACGCATACCATGTTCAAAAACTTTACTGTGAAGGATCTTTCGGACCAGCTTCTTCCGATCGCAGAACACTGGAAGAACGAGGGCATCACATTTGATGCGATCTACACGGGCTATCTTGGCTCGCCCACAGAAATTGAGATCACAAAGCAGATTTTCCGGATGTTCAGAAGCGATGATACGATGATCTTTGTTGACCCCGTGATGGGAGACAACGGGAGGCTATATTCGGCATTTGATGAGGAATATGCGCGTCTCAATGCCGGTCTCTGCGCGGAGGCGGACATCATTGTCCCGAATATCACCGAAGCCTGCTTTATGACCGGTACAGAGTATCGGGAAGTCTACGACGAGGCATATATCCTGAATCTTCTTTCCGGGCTTTCAAAGCTCGGCACGAAAACCGCTGTTCTGACCGGCGTTTCCCTGAGTCCCGAAAAGACCGGTATTTACGGCCTCGATACCGGAACGGGCAGGACCTTCCGCTATCAGAATGACCGGGTTGACGCCTCCTTCCACGGTACCGGCGATCTGTTCTCAAGCGCTGCCATCGGCGCGGCGGTGCAGGGTATTCCGCTACTTGAGGCCTTCCGGATTGCTGCGGATTACACGGCGCTGACGATTCGGGAAACGCTGAAGAATCCGGACAAGCCCGGGTACGGCGTGGATTTCGAGGCCACAATCCCGGCGCTTCTTCGGATGATGGGGAAGTGATGCCGAACCGGATTAAGCAAAGTGCAGTACGATTTTTCGAATTCGACCTGTATTTTTTACATGCCGAAGACACGGAAACACTTGCGGCAACTGGCTCAGAATGTTATAATTTCACTATAGAGAGCGACCGGTCAGCGCAGTTTATCTGCGTCGGTTTCCGGCTTTCCCGTTCGCCCGGAGAGGCGTAAAACACTACATATATCTGATAAAAGGGGTAGAATCAATGGATCAGAATAAACGTCCCGAAACGATGGAACGCATTACGACGCCGGAGCTGGCGCAGGCTTTCATCGAAGAACAGATTGCTGCGCTGAAAAGCCAGATCGGCGATAAAAAAGTGCTCCTCGCGCTTTCCGGCGGTGTGGATTCTTCGGTTGTCGCGGCGCTTCTCATCAAGGCAGTCGGCGATCAGCTTGTCTGTGTGCATGTCAATCACGGTCTCCTGAGAAAGGGTGAGCCGGAGCAGGTTATCCGCGTATTCCGTGAAGAACTCGGCGCGAACCTGATCTATGTCGACGCTGTCGACCGCTTCCTCGACAAACTTGCGGGCGTTTCCGATCCTGAACAGAAGCGCAAAATCATCGGCAAGGAATTCATTGACGTCTTCGCGGAAGAAGCGAAAAAGCTTGACGACATCAGCTTCCTCGGCCAGGGCACCATCTACCCCGATATTCTCGAATCCGTCGGCGTCAAGGCTCATCACAACGTAGGCGGCCTTCCCGAAGAACTGAATTTTGAACTTGTCGAGCCGGTCAAGTTCCTCTACAAGGATGAAGTCCGCGTCGTCGGCAAAGCCCTCGGCCTCCCGGACAGCATGGTTTATCGCCAGCCCTTCCCGGGTCCGGGCCTCGGCGTCCGCTGCGTCGGTGCGATTACCCGCGACCGCCTCGAAGCGCTTCGTGAAGCCGACGCGATTGTCCGTGAAGAGATCGGCAAGCTTCCCGAAACTCCATGGCAGTATTTCTGCGCCATTCCGGATTTCCAGTCGACCGGTATCAAGTATATCGACGGCCAGGGTACCCGCTACATGGGCTGGGCCGTTGTCATCCGCGCCGTCAACACCGTCGACGCCGTGACCGCCACCGTTCCGGAGATCCCCTTCGACGTGCTGTGCAGGATGAGGGACCAGATCGTGCAGATTCCGGGCGTGAACCGTGTGCTTTGGGATATCTCGGAAAAGCCGGTTGCAACCATAGAGTGGGAGTGAGGTACCTGTTCCGATTCACTTTCCTTTATCCTCTCTGAGCCCTCCTTGGGGCAATCCATTTTATCCTGTCGGAGAGAATAGGAAGGCGGGAAGGAAACGGAAAAATAAATGAAAATGAAGGCCTTGTGTCTGTAGAAAAACTACAGGCTGCAGGGCCTTTTTTATGTTAAGAAGGCCCCGGGAAGAGAGCCGAAAAGCAGAGAAAAGAAGGAAGAAAGAACGGAAGGGAGCGGAAAGTGCCTGAAGGTAAAGGAAGCCGTCAGTCCCTTGATTTTCCTTGATTCTCCTCGTTTTTCCAATACTCTCCATGCGGTCCTTCTTTTTCTTTCGCCTTCATAGATTTTCGGGAAAAACCCGGAAAAGGAAGTAAGAGGAAAGGACACGGCGGAAAAGCTGGGAAAAGGACGGAAAGAGGAGGAGAGCGGAGCGGAAGAAGGAGGAAAAAGAGGGAAAGGAAGGGAAGGAAGAGGATAAACGACTTTGCCCCGAAAGACGATAAAGCACTTTACACCGTAACATATACTGTTTCCGAAATGTGATTTTTGGGAAATAGTATTCTCTCTAAGAATGATTCATAATTCCTTGATTTTCCTTGGTTTTCGGTATGATATGTGCTTCCCCCAGAAGACCCCCAAAATATGATAATTGGGAAGAATTATCAGAAAATAGCATTTTTGGGAGTTTTTTGGGGAATTTCTGGGAAAAGGAGGCCAGTAATGAGATCGGAAAACTACAAAGGGAGATGTACGAAAATTCATCTGAAGAAATGCCGTGACATTGCAAGACTGTACGATAAGATACAGCTTGCCTATGCTTATGTGCTTGACGCTGACGATGATATCAAGGAGATTCGCTGTAATGTTCCGATTGAAGGAGTCGAGGAAGGAAATTATGTATCTGACTTTGTTTGCACGAAGGAAAGCGGCGAGATTATTGTACGAGAATGCGTTTGGAGGAAAAAACTGAATCTGCCAAGAACGGCGAAACTGCTGGATGCTTCACGAATCTATTGGAAACGGCGAGGAGTAGAAGATTGGGCTATTGTAGTGGAAGAAGGAGGTGCTGAATGAAAAGGTCAGACCTTTTGCTGTCCCCGGATAGCGAGACATTGTACCGAGTTCTGGATGTTACCGAGGGTGAGGTTCTTGTTGTTAATTGTATTAAAAAAGCAATAGGATCTTTGTTCTGTTTTATGAAAACATAGGATCTGAGTGTATTGTTGGGCATTGAGAGACTCCTTTCAGGGCGTAATAGATTGAAGGATCCGGAGTTACACCCGTGGAGTTGAAATTGTTATAAAAAAGGAGCACCCATTTATAGGCGCTCATTATAATTGCTTATACCAGGACTGCGGACTTAGTAGTGGTGGCTTCTTTCTTGTATCCGTCATAGATGCGGTGAGCAGTGATGAGAGCGGACACCAGTTCAGCAGGAGCCTTCTGAGGACAAGTTCTGAAATTCCGGATGAGATCTTTACGATCTTTTCCAGTAATCTTAGCTGCTTTACCGACTGCAAATTTTGCTTAAACTGCACGCAGTTTCCGCTATTGACTGCACAACCATTCCGGAGCAAACGGCACGTATTTTCGGAAGAGCTGCACAATGCTGCCATCCTCATTTTGTCCCCTATAAAATGGCTTGTAAAGGGTTCGCAAAGCCATTTCATGCCCTTGACAAGCCATTTCATAGGGGAGGAACGATAATTAAGCAGCAATGGTTGAAATCGTGCCGTTTTGAGCGGGATAGCGTGCAGTCCCTCCGGGACAAGCGTGCAGTTTTACCGGAATATGCATTACCGACTGCCTTGTAGAAGCTTTTATTCGCCATAATTTGTCTCCTTTTATATTTTGGGACTCTTTCGATTCACAAAAACACCCGACGGTCATTAGACCGTTTTTACGAGACATTTGACTGAGATTATTTGTGAGGAATTCTGAGACTTCCTAGTTTTACCAGTAGATTTTTAAGGCTAAGGATGCTATAATTATTAAGTTAAAAGTTAATATTTTAATGGAGCGAGGTGAGGAAATGCTTAAGAATAATGTTGAACTGGATCTGAAGATGAGATTTATAGAAGATGGCATAACACATACAGATGTAGCTGAGAGAATTGGTGTTTCCCTCCCCTATGTGAATCGGATAATCAAAGGCCGGGAGCAGATTGTAAATAAAACTTTTGTGAAGATGCTTGATGAACTCGGATACGATGTCGTATTGACATACGAGAAGAAAAAAATACCCATTAAGCATTTTGCATGACAAATTACATATATGGAATTGAAAGCTTTTCTGAACTTTCAATAGGAGGACGCAATGAAGAAGTATAGAAAATCCATGCTAAGCACTGTACTAGCAGTTTTTCTTGCAATGGGGAATATTGGGGGCATTTCTACGCTTGCCGAAGAAGCAAAGCTTACTAGCGAACAACAAAATGCAATTGCTATGTTGAACTATATGTCTTTTTCAAAAGCGGTATGATTGAAGCTTGGGGAAGAGGATTTGAGAAGATTAGGGAAGCTTGTGCGTTGTATGATGGACCATTGCCGGAATACGAGATTAATGAGGCTGGAATTATGGTTCTTTGCAAGGCTTGTG